>CAYFGH010000032.1:0-11433 GCA_964342735.1 uncultured Aquificaceae bacterium | reverse complement strand
GGAGCTACCTTAGGAGAGCCTTTAAATACGTATATCTCTTCATTGTCCTTTTTTATCTTTGCCATTGAATATTTTTTTGATGGGTCAAAAGCCTCAAAATCCTCTTTGTCTATCTTATAACAATCATCTTTTAAATAGTTAAATATAGCCTCTTCTATGGGGTCCTTTTGCTTTGGGTCTGAAGCCAAGGCGCTATAGCACATCACGTCTTTTTCTGTATAGCTTCCTACGGGCGCTATCTTATCCACCGTAATCTTGTTTTTTGTGATGGTGCCTGTTTTATCGGTGCAGAGTATATCCATAGAAGCGGCTGATTCTATAGCTGAGAGCTTTGTGGTAAGAACGCCGTTTTTGGCAAGCTCTTTTGCACCAAGAGCAGTGGATAGTGTAAAAGCAGCGGGTAAAGCAGCGGGTATTATAGGTAAAAGCATCACCACAAGGATTGGTAAAACGTTTCCCAGATCAAAGCCTTTTTCTACCGAAAGCCCAAAAAGTATGATAATAAGAAAAACCCCAAACAAGAAAAGGTACTTTACAAGCTCAAACACCACTATCTCAAGCTGGGTTTTGGTTTTTGCCTCCTGGACCAGTTTTGCGGATTTTCCAAAAAACGTACGCTCCCCTACGTTTATCACCCTGCCTATGGCCTCTCCCCTTACCACAAAAGAACCCATGTAAGCTATGTCTTTTGGTTTGAGGCTTTTAGGCAAAGATTCTCCTGTGATACTGGACTGATCCACCGATATAGCACCCTCTAATATCTCAACATCAGCGGGCACCGCAAAACCACTTTGCAAATGGACTATATCATCTACAGTCACATACTTTGCGTCTATCTCTTTCCACACACCATCTCTTAAAACCTTAGCTTTTATGTTTAAATGTTTTTTTAAAAGCTCCAAAGCGTTCTGAGCGCTTAGCTCATGCCAGAAAGACACAACAGCGTTAAATAAAAGAAGCACAATTATAGCGATGGCATCAGGGTATTTTTTCAGCAAAAATGTGAGGATTCCAGTAAACTCCAGAAGCCAGGGGATAGGACCCCAAAACTTTTTCAAAAATAAGACCCAAGGAGCTTCCTTTTTTTGGGCTATCTCGTTAAAACCATACTTTTTTATATTCTCTCTGGCCTGTTCTTCTGTAAGACCCTTATAATCCCCCATCAGTTTATTTTAGCACAAGCCTTTAAACTTCGCTTTCCTCCTCATCGTAATCTAGGGGTTTATCTGGCTCGTTCCCGGGGTCATAAACAAACATCCAGATGAAATACACCACTATACCAACAAGGGTTATAACACCGGCTATCTCAGAAATTCCCATAAAACCTCCTTTGAGGCTATGTTATCCCTTGTTATGAAAAAAGTCAATGATTTTATTTTAAAAGGGGAGAATCTTTGCCAGAAACCTTGCCAGCCATCCGGGCTGTGAACCGTTTACAAGATAACCATGACCCTGATATAAAATCTCTAAGTTTGCTATATCTTGGCTTGGCACGGTATCGGTGCTGTCTATATCCTGCGGTCTTACTATACCTCTTAACGTAATCACCCTTTCTACGTTGTTTAAATATATAATCTTATGCCCCTCTATCAAAAGATTTCCGTTTGGATACACTCTTTTCACGTAAGCTGTGATGGTGGTGGTAAATACCCCACTTTGAGACTCCGTACCCTGAGCTTTTTGCTGGGCGCTTGAATTTGCTCCCACTCCCAAATTCCTAAGCGTACTTGCAGGTAAACCAAAGAAAGAGGAAATAGCATCGTTGAAGGCGCTGGATCTCTGGGTCTGGTTTGATATACTCTCTACCGCATTCACACTCTCGGATACCAATATATGCACCAGATCTCCCACCGCAAAAGCCCTCTGGTCGCTGTAAAGGTTTGACATGGGACTGTCTGATGTATAAAGGCTGCCCGGAGATGTGTATTGAGGATTTGAAGGTGGTACCGAATAGGGTAAATACTTCAAATGATGGGGTGTTGAAGCGCAGGAACTAAACAGCAAACTACTAAAAGCCAGAAAAAGAAACTTTTTAAACTTCATTGTTAAAGATTATATCATGTTCTCTAAAAATCTCACATGATGCTCGTTTTTCTTAAATTCTGTGGTCTCCAAGAGTTTTTTATGAAGCTCCAGGTTTGATTTTAAAGATGTGCCTTCTATCCTTGTTTCTTCTATAGCTCTTTTCATACGCCTTATAGCCTCATCTTTGTCTTTACCGTAAGCTATTATCTTGGCCAGAAGAGAATCGTAATACTGAGGCACGCTATAGCCCTGATAAAGATGGGTATCAACCCTTATTCCAAAACCACCCGGGAGCCTCAGCTTTTCCACAACACCCACAGAGGGCATAAACGTGATTGGATCCTCGGCGTTTACTCTACACTCTATGGCACAGCCTCTTGGTTTTATGGAGTCTATATCAAGTTTACCATCATCCGCTATCAACAGCTGATAAGCTACTATATCAACCCCTGTGGTCATCTCCGTAACAGGGTGTTCCACCTGTATACGGGCGTTCATCTCTATGAAGTAAAAATTACCCTCCGCATATAAAAACTCTACGGTCCCAGCCCCTACGTAGTTTATGGCTTTTGCAAACCTGATAGCATAATCGTAAAGAATTTCTCTCTCAGCATCTGTTATAGAAAAAGAGGGGGCTTCTTCTATGATTTTTTGATGCCTTCTTTGCAAAGAGCACTCGCGCTCTCCTAAGGTTATCACTTTTTCACCGTCTGATAGTATCTGCACTTCTATATGCTTTGGATTTATGAGATACTTTTCTATATAAACCCTCTCGTCCCCAAAGGCACTTTTTGCCTCTGCCATAGCCGTTTGCATGGTTTCTAAAAGTTCTTTGTCATCCCTTACTATCCTTATGCCTCTTCCACCACCACCTGCAGCAGCCTTTAAAACCACCGGATACCCTATGGTGTGAGCTATCTCTTTTGCCTCCAGAAAAGATACAGCACCATCGCTTCCGGGCACCACGGGAACTCCAGCCTCTTTGGCCACAGCTTTGGCTTTTACCTTGTCTCCACTTAGTTCTATAACATCAGCTGGTGGTCCCACAAACTTTATGTTGCTGGCCTGTACAATCTCGGCAAACGTAGGATTTTCAGACAAAAAGCCATATCCCGGATGTATAGCATCAACCTTTGCCACTTCCGCCGCTGCCATTATAGATGGTATATTTAGATAGCTCTCAGAGGCTTTGGGTGGACCTATACAGATAGCCTCATCCGCCATTTCAACGTGCAGAGAGTTTCTATCAGCTTCCGAGTAAATAGCCACAGTTTTTATGCCAAGCTCTCTGGCAGTCCTTATAATCCTTACTGCTATCTCACCACGATTTGCTATAAGAAGCTTCTTAATCATAATATTTCAACAAGCTTTTCTTTGGAGCTTTTTCCGGCTTTTAGTATGATATTTGATTTTGGGACCTCAAAGAAATCAGAAAGCACATCCACAAGCTCAGCGTTTGCTCTGCCGTCCACCGGCGGAGATTTAAGACATACCCTCAAAACTCCTTCTTCTAACCTTTCTACGGATACGCTTCTGGAGTTTGGCTTTACCTTTACTCTTAAAAGCATTAAACCTTTTTAAACTCTTGAGGAAGCTCTCGCGGTTCTACGCCGGTGTATTCGGTTTCCTCTTCTTCGTTCAGTCTTTTGCTGAAAGGCTTTTCCTTTGTGAGCTCTTCATAAACGTGAGCCACGAGCCCCGGCACTCTACCTATTATGAAAAAGCCTTTACCCAACCTCCAGTCAAATCCCATTTCAGAGGTTACAGCCGCTATAGCACCATCTACGTTTAACACCAGCTTCTTGCCCTTTTGTTTAAATATCTCTTCTTCCACCTTTTCAGCAAAGGCACAGTATTTATCATAAAAGCCCAGAGACTTTGCTATATCCATAAGCCTTTTTGTTCTGGGGTCAAAATCTTTGTAATACTTGTGTCCAAAGCCCGGTATAGGTTTTTTGCTTTCTAGATAATCTTTCACAAGCTCCGATACATCTTTGTCTATGTTCTCCTGCATAAATTTCATGGCATCTTCCAAAGCCCCGCCGTGAGCAGAACCAAACGTAGCTACTCCAGCTGCCACACCAACGTTAAGCGTATTTCCACCGGAAGCCACAGCCCTTGCCGCTATCACAGAAGGAGGAGCTATACCATGGTCTATCACCGATACAAATATAGCGTCCATCATCTTGGCTTCCTTCTCAGACGGAAGCTCTCCTTTCAATATGAGATATATAGCCTGTGAAAAGCTCAAATTACCAACCAGATCAAGCAGTTTGTAACCTCTTATGTAGGTATCTTCACCCTTGTGAAGCGTTATACCGGTGCGCCACTTCTTTTCCATCTATACCTCCTAAATTTAAAAATGAACATCGCAGGTTTGCTCATACTCGATTAGCTCTTTTATATGAGCGTTTTCTCCGCAAAGAGGACATGATTTATCTTTTCTTAAGTTCACCTTTCTAAAATCCATAGACAGAGCATCCATTATAAGAAGCTTACCCACAAGGGGCTCACCACATCCCACAACGAGCTTTAGAGCTTCTGTGGCCTGTATGGCACCCATTATACCACCTATAGAGCCAAGTATACCAGCCTCTTGACAGGTGGGTACAAGTCCCGGTGGAGGGGGTTCTGGAAACAGACATCTATAACATGGAGAGTGCTCCTTATCCTCGTAGTTGAAAACCGTTATCTGGCCCTCAAATCTCAGCATCGCAGCGGAAACGAGCTTCTTGCCCAGAAAGTAACAGGCATCGTTTATAAGAAACCTTGTGGGAAAGTTATCGGTACCATCCAGTATGATATCGTAATCTTTTATTATGTCCATAACGTTGTCTTTGTTTATCATCGTATTGTAGGTTATTACGTTAACATCCTTGTTTAGGGCTTTTACCGTCATAGCAGCGGATTCTACCTTTGGCATACCTACCCTATCTTCGGTGTGTATTATCTGCCTTTGCAAGTTTGAATAGTCTACCTTATCAAAATCCACGATACCAAGCGTTCCAACACCCGCCGCCGCCAGGTAGTATATTGCAGGAGAACCAAGACCACCAGCCCCTATAACCAGTATCTTGGCCTGGTTTATCTTCTTCTGGCCGACGCCACCTACCTCGGGCAGGATTATATGTCTTGCATACCTTTTAATCTGCTCTTCAGTAAAATCAAACATACTCTAAAACTCCTTCAAGGTCTGGGTCTTTCTATGGTAATATCCATGCTGTTTTCGTGCCTTTTTATATCTGTCACATAAAGATCAGCTTTTTCCGGCACCAGCACTATAACCACGGCATCCTTGCCGTTTTGCACTATAAGCTTACCTAAAGCTTCTTTACCAAAGTATACAGGTCTTACAGTCCTAGCTATAGGATGCTTTATCCTCTTGGTGAAAAACACATCTATTATACCTATCCTTCTTCCATCCACAAACTTTGTATGATAATCATACCTTCTTATAGAACCATAAGCTTTTGGAAACTCTAAAGAAGCTACCTCTTTGTACACCTCTTTAGCAGGTTGCTTCATTTCTTTCTTCTCTGGTCTTGGAGCAGGAGCTGGTTGGAGCTTTGTAACCTCTTTCTGTGGTTTTTGAATAGCATTTTGAGGAGTCATACCTTCTATATAAGCTGAAATGGTGATAGGCTCTGACTTGGTATATATAAGTTGAACTTTTGCAACGCCGTTTACAAAAGACTCTGGAGGTATCACATCCGGTATCAGCTTACCGGTACCACTTGCCACAAGGTGAACGGGCTTACCCACTATGTTGTAGTTTCTTATTACCTGACCATCCTGATCATAAGCTGTCACATATACTTCAAAAGGCTCACCAGCAGCTATGACATTTTCTGGAATCTCCACTTTAAACCTTGATGGTTTTGGTGGATAAAGATCCACATAGTACTGGTTGCTGGATATCTTGTTGTTGTTCACTTCATAGGCATCTATAGCCACCTTAGAAGGTGTGTCGTATCTTAACATTATCTCAGCCACACCGTTTTTGAATTGATAAGCGTGTACAGTATAAGGAAGGACGCCGTTAGGAGTTTTGAGCTCCACCACCACATCACCACCTGTGGAAGCGTAATTCTTTACTACGTTTCCATACTGATCTAAAGCTATCACTTTTACCACAAAGTCTCTACCCGCTTCCACCGTAGAAGGGGCTTCTATGGCAAACTTGCTTACAGGACCGTTTACCACTTTTATACTGACAGTAGGCAACATACTACCGGTGGCTTCATTTTTTATAATCACTGGATAAGAGCCTTCCATTATAGAAAGGGTGGCAATACCAGCTTTCGTATCTTCTATAGTAATAGATATTGAACCATCTTTGAAATCTTTTGATGAGAAGAGTGCTGGGTCCACCGCCAGCTCACCGGTGCTCCTTACAAAAAACTTCTTATCATAATAAGAGAAGTTCTTTATGAAGTTTCCATAAGCGTCCATCGGCCTTATTGTAAAAGTAACTTTCTGACCAGCTGTTATATAAGTGGGTATATAAGCATCAAAGTAAGAAAAATTACCGGGCTTTACATAAACCTGCTCCGCTTTTACAAAACCCGTTATCGTTAAGACACTCATAAGTATTAAAAATAAATACGTTTTTATAATATGTCTATGGCTTTTCATATTCTACCTCCTAACAAATATTATATAACAATTTTCAAAAACAAAAACCCAAATGTAATTTCATGTAAAATATTAGAATGATAAAGATAATTGAGCCAAGGTTTACAGAAGAAGAAGCAAAGATTCTTTCAGACATAGTTCTGTCTGGTTTTATCACAAGGGGTCCCTGGACTAAAAGGTTCTCTGAGGCTTTTGCCAAGTTTCTGGGTGTAAAAACCGTTTATACCGTATGCTCTGGAACTGCTGCTTTGTATGTGATACTAAAAGCCCTAAACGTTGAAGGAAAACATGTGATAGTGCCAGCTCTTAGCTTCATGGCCACCATAGATACCGTGATATTAGCAGGTGGTATTCCGGTGGTGGTGGATGTGGATGAGTACTACACCATGGACCCAAACCAGTTAGAGGATGCTGTCAAAAAATACAACCCTGCCTGCATAATACCTGTGCACCTTTATGGGGGCATGGCGGATATGGACTCTATCATGGACATAGCCTCCAGATACGGCATATACGTCTTAGAAGATGCAGCCCAGGCTCATGGGGCGTCTTTAAAAGGTAAGATGGCAGGTGCCATAGGGCATGTGGGAGCTTTCAGTTTTTACGCTTCTAAAAATATACCAATGGGAGAAGGCGGTGCCATATCAACCTCGGATGATGCTATATCAAAAGCCATAAACTCACTGATAGACTTTGGAGATTCTCCCGCTTTGAACCTTAGGATTACAGAGTTTCAGGCAGCTCTTGGCTTTTTAGGACTTCAAAAGCTAGAAGCTCAAAACCAAAAGCGCATAGAAAACGGAGAGTTTTACAACAAATATCTAAGCGACGAACTCATAAAGCCCAAAAAAAGAGAAAACTCCGTTCACGTATACCATCTTTACACACTAAGGCATAAAAACAGGGACAAGATTATAGAAGCCCTTAAAAAAGAGGATATAGACGCAAGGGTTTATTACACCTATACGCTGGCAAGCCTCAGAAACGCCCTGCATCTTCCGCTGGATAGGGCAAATCAGTATATAAAAGAGCTTTTTAGCATACCGGTGCATCCTTACCTTTCCCAGGATGATTTGGAGAAGATAGTAGATGTTATAAACAAAAGCCTATGATAGGTATAATAGATTATGGCATGGGAAATTTAGGAAGCGTTTTTAAGGCTTTTGATAGAGTGGGTTTAAATCCAAAGATTATAAGGGATGAAAAAGAGATAAAAGCCTGCGATAGCCTCTGTCTTCCGGGTGTTGGGGCTTTTAAAGATGCGATGGAAAACTTAAAAAGCTATGGATTCTTAGAGCGTATCTTGGATTTTATAAAAGCTGGAAAACCTTTTATAGGCATATGTCTTGGATATCAGCTGTTGTTTGAAAAAAGTTATGAGTTTGGTGAACACGAGGGACTTTCTATACTAAAAGGCGATGTAAGGCTTTTCCCCACAAGCGTCAAAATACCCCATATAGGCTGGAATCAGCTGTGGATAAAAAAGGATGATGGTATTTTCAAAGGCATAAAAGACGGGGATTTTGTATACTTTGTGCACTCTTACTATGTAAACCCTCAAGATAAGAGCATCATCGCCTCTTACACAGATTATGGGGTTGATTTTGCATCTTCCATAGAATATGAAAACATAGTGGGGCTCCAGTTTCATCCGGAGAAAAGCCAGGATGTAGGCCTTAAAATACTTTCTAACTTTAAAGAAAAATACAGGCTGTGAGGTAAGTCTATGAGAGTGCTTTATCTTACAAGGTGTGCCAACAAGTTTAGCGCCTATGAGGAGTTTGATTGCACGGAAGAGTTTTTCAAAGACGGTAAGTTTTCGTTTTTAGAGAAGAAAAGAAAAGAGGTTTTTAAGCTTTTAAAAGCAAAAAAACCTAAAAAAGGAGCTTCCCTCTGGAGAATATACAAAGACAAGTTCTGGGAAGGGCTTCACATGCACGTGATGCCAAAGGCTGTAAAAGAAAGGATCTTTGAAAGAACGATAGTGCTACATCCCATAATGGGTATGCTTTCCCCAGAGGATAAGGTCTGCAAATGGGAAATCTCCTGTCAGCCAAAGTTTATGAGCCCCTGGAAGGAAGAGCTTTCAAAGTATCTATCAAACGATGATTTCCTGGTGTTTAACTTCTTACCAAGCTCCTTTGAAAAGCTAATACCAAAAAATATAAAAATAGTAAACTTCAAATATAGCATAAAGGATAAACCCCTCAGAGATAGCTCGCTGGTAAAAGCCTACACCATGAGGTATATAGTGGAAAAAGATATAACCAGCATAGAGGATTTTAAAAAGATAAACTTCTTAGATTTTACAGTGGAAGGTATAAAAGAAGAGACTCAAAGCATAACAGTTTACATGACATCAGAGGGTAAATATTCTATCAAAAAAGCGGGTATCATATGAGGATATCTATAGTAATTCCCATATACAACGAAGAAGAGAGCGTAGAAAAGCTCTATCAAAAGATAAAAGAGACGATGGATAAACTCCCCCATGATTATGAGATAATAGCCGTTGACGATGGAAGCACCGACAACACGCTAAACAAGCTAAGAGATTTAGCATCAAAGGACAAGCGCCTCAAGGTGATAAGCTTTAAAAGAAACTACGGACAGACTGCTGCCATGTTTGCAGGATTTCAGCATGCAAAAGGGGATGTGGTCATTACGATGGATGCGGATTTACAAAACGACCCCGCCGATATTCCGCTTCTTCTTCAAAAGATAGAAGAGGGGTATGATGTGGTGAGTGGCTGGCGCAAAGATAGGAAAGATCCCTTCTTTTCAAGGACGCTCCCTTCTAAGATAGCAAATTATCTCATATCAAACGCCACAGGGGTTCATCTTCATGATTATGGTTGTTCGTTAAAAGCCTACAAAAAGGATATAGCAAAAAACTTCAGACTCTACGGAGACATGCACAGGTTTTTACCAGCGCTGGCAAAAGGGCTTGGGGCAAAGATAACAGAGGTCCCGGTAAGCCATCATCCAAGACTGTACGGCAAATCAAAATACGGCATAGGAAGGACTATAAGGGTTATCTTAGACATATTTTTAGTAAAGTTTTTAAACGAATATATAAACAAACCACTATACGCTTTTGGTGGAATTGGTTTTATCCTCTCTGGCATCGGATTTTTATCGGGGCTTTACCTTACATACGATAAGTTTATAAACCATCAGGAGATAGGCCAAAGACCTCTTTTGTTTTTAACAGTCCTTCTTATCATATCCGGTCTTCAGTTTATATCCACCGGGATAATAGCAGAGGTTATCATAAGAACTTATTACGAATCTCAGGATATAAAACCATACCGCATAAAAGATACCATAAACATAGAACCTATGGATGAAGATTAAAATATTTATATCCTTTCTTTTAAGCGTTTTATTTTTATACGTTTTTTACAAAACCGTCGGGTTTCATGAGTTTAAAAAAAGCTTTTTGGCTTTAAATCCGGTGTATGTAAGTTTTGGGTTTTTACTATACTTTGTAAGCTCTTTTTTGAGGTCTTACAGATGGCATATGATGATAAAAGATATAAACATGGTTGAGTTTTTCCTCATAAACAACGTCCACATATTCCTAAACAACATACTGCCCGCCAGAACCGGAGAGCTTAGCTTCTTTTACATGCTAAAAAAGAAGGGTATACATTTAAACAAATCCTTCTGGATATTCGCCCTTGCAAGACTCATGGATGCTCTGGCACTTTTTGGTTTTTTCTTTGGCTTTTTTTTCAAAGTATATTTTCTTGTTTTTATAATACTTTTTGGACTAATATCGGTGTTTTTATTAAAGCACACCATAAGATTTTTACCAGATATCTTTATCTTAAAATCTCTGAAACAAAACCTCTCTACGCATTTTGAAAGTGCCACAGCCTTAAAGCTCTATTTCATATCTGTAATATCCTTTGCCTTCAAGTTCCTTGGATTTTATACGATGGCTAAAAGCCTGATACCTATGGGATTTTTTGATATACTGCCCTCTTACGTTGTAGCGGAGTTAAGCTCCATACTTCCCATAAACGGCTTTATGGGGCTTGGCACTTATGAGTTTGGTTTTTCAATACCATCAAAGCTCTCCGACATATCCTTAAAAACCTCCTTAGACCTTGGTTTTATAACCCACGTGTTTTTGTTAGTATCCTCATCAATCCTTGGCATTTTATCTTTACTATTTTTAAAGCTTGAAAACTACAAAGAAGAGATGTAGAGCTTTTCCAGTTTTACCACCAGAAGAGCTATCAAGCATCCCATACCAAAGCTCACCAGCACATCCCCAAGGTAATGCATAAAGAGTAAAACCCTTGATATACCCACTATCATTGACCAGATTATAAGATAAAACCCAAGTTTTTTGCTTTTAAGATAAAAGCTAAGCGCCAGAGCGCTATTTAACAAAGTATGACCAGAGGGCAAAGAAGCGTAAGTTTTCTCACTTTTAAAAAAGTAAAACCCGTATATGTCTTTTTTGAGAAAAAGCTCAGGCCTTGCTTTCCCAAACAAAAACTTAAAAATCATGATAGCACTGTCAGATAGCACAAGACACAAAGACACTAAAAGTATATACTTTCTAAGGCTTTTAACATAAAAACCGCTCAATATAAAAAGCGACGCCAGATAAAAAACAACGTTATAATGACCAACCACCGACACAAACTTCAAAAACCCATCAATCGCCTTAAAATAGCCTCTGTTTAAATACAAAAAATACGTAATATCCTTATCAAAGAAAAATATACTCACAAACCCAAGCACTATAAGAGATAT
>CAYFGH010000031.1:0-11681 GCA_964342735.1 uncultured Aquificaceae bacterium | reverse complement strand
GGTAGCTTGATATGTCTGATATTCTTGTGCTTTTATCCGGTGGTATGGACTCAGCCACTTTGCTCTGGGAAGCTAAAGATAAGTTTAAAAATATATACGCTATATCCTTTGATTACGGTCAAAAGCACGTAGTAGAGCTAAAATACGCTAAAATGCTAGCAGATATGGTAAATGTGAAAGAACATTTTATAGTGAAAATCCCTCATTATAAAGAGATAAGCTTTGGCTCTGCGCTCCTTAGCACCTCCAACAAAGAGATACCAAAAGAGGCTTATCCGGAAGATGTGCCTGTTACCTATGTGCCGATGAGAAACCTTACATTTTTAGCTATTGCTTCTGGGATAGCGGATGAGCTTGGTATAGAAAATATAGGTATAGCGGTGCACGCTGTGGACGCTCCTTATCCGGATTGCAGACCTGAGTTTATAGCCTCAGCGGAAGCTGCTATAAATGCCGGTGCTTCTTTTGTGGTAAAAACTAAAAAAAGAATCCATGTTTATGCTCCGTTTCTTGGCTTTTCAAAAAAAGATATAGCAATCCTTGGAAAATCCCTTGGTGTGCCCTTTGATAAGACCTATAGCTGTTATGAGGGGACAGAACCTCCCTGCGGGCAGTGTGCCACATGCATTCAAAGGAAAGAGGCGCTGGAAGGTATTTTATGATAAATATTTTTTCACTACCTTTAAAAGCCCCAAAACTTTACGAAGAGTTTATAGACAGAATAAGGGCTTTTTACAAAAAGCGTGGATACACGGAAGTATTTACACCACAGCTTCAGGACGAGCCCAATTTAGAAAGGTATATAAAAGCTTTAGAGCTTGAGGTAAGCTCCTGTGGTGAGAAAAAGAGGATGTTTCTTCACACCTCACCGGAAAGACATATGAAAGCCCTTTTGAAAACTTATAAATCAAACATATTCCAGATTGCTAGAGTATTTAGAGATGATGAATGTGGTAGTCTAAACGATGTGGAGTTTACGATGTTAGAGTGCTACAATATAGAAAATCTAGATATTACGAAAGAGATATCTGAGCTTGTTTTTGAGCTTTTTGGAGAAAAAATAAAAGATATTTCAACAACTCCAAAATTTACAAGCTTTGAAAAGGCTTTTGAAGATTATATAGGTATTATATTCTCTGAGGATGAAGACATACTTAAAAACAACCTCATATCCTTTGGTTATGAGTTTGACGATAACGACACATGGGAAGATTTGATAGATAAGATAATGATAGAGCTTCAAAATCACCTTGGTAAAAGCCAGATAGAGTTTTTAACAGATTTTCCCTGCAAGCTGGGTGTGTTTTCTAAGTGTGATAATGGTCTTTCTAAGCGTTTTGAGCTTTTCATAGATGGCATAGAGATAGCAAATGGCTGGATAGAAGAAACCGATGAAAACAGGATAAGGGATATGGTAGAAAAAGCCTCTTCTTACAAACCTGTAAAGGATAAAGAAAGGCTCATAAAAGACTATCACAACGATTTTCCTTACGCGGGGTATTCTGTAGGTATAGAGAGGCTATTTTATTTTTACGCTGTGAAAAACGGTGTGGTGGGTTAAAATATAAGTATGAAAGCTATAGTCTTGGCAGCTGGTCTTGGTACTAGGTTTAAAAGCGATAAACACAAAGTCCTCCATGAGATGCTTGGAAAACCTGTTATATGGTATGTGTTGAACTACATAAAGCAAGCAAATATAGTGGATATAGGGATTGTGGTGTCTCATAAGAAAGAGACCCTGATAGAGGCCTTGAAGGATGAGAATGTGAAATTTTTTGAACAGGCAAATCCAAAAGGCGGCACAGCGGATGCTCTTCTCTCAGCAAGAGCGTTTTTTGAGGATATGGATGATTATATACTGGTGGCAAACGGGGATGCTCCTTTAGTAAAACCAGATACCATAAAAGGTATGCAGAGATTTTTACACATGGTGGAGGAGTATGAGAAGATAAAAATAGGGGCTTTGGTACTCTCTTCTTTCTTGCCAGACCCCACCGGATACGGCAGGATTGTAAAAGATGGTAAAGGAGACATAATAAAGATAGTGGAGGAAAAAGAGGCCACTTACGAAGAGAAGAAGATAAACGAAGTAAACGGCGGTCTTTACATGTTTTACGTGCCTTATCTTAAGGAAGCTTCCAAATATCTAAAACCCAGCGAGAAAACCAATGAGCTTTATATCACAGATATTGTAGAGATTATGACAGAACTTGGTTATGTGTGCAGGAGTTTTATGGCTTCTGAGGTAACAGAGATATTTGGTGTAAACGACAGGTGGGAGCTTAGCTTTGCAGAAAGCGTCGTTAAGATGAGGCTTCTGGAGGATATAGCAAGATCAGGTGTTACCATCCACTCCCCAGAATCTGTTTATATAGAACCAGATGTGAAGGTGGAACTGGATGCCGAGATATTTCCAAACGTTGTGCTGAAGGGCAATACCGTAATCCATAAAAAAGCAAAGGTTATGAACGGAAGCTATCTTGAAAACGCTGTTGTAAAAGAAGGCGCTACGGTGCTTCCAATGAGCTATATTAAAAACTCCGTTGTAGAAGAAGAAGCCACGGTGGGTCCGATGTGTCATATAAGGGATAACTCGGTGGTGGGCAAAAACGCTCATGTGGGAAGCTTTGTGGAGCTAAAGAATGCAAAGCTTCAAGAGGGTGTGATGGCAAAGCATCTTTCTTATCTTGGAGATGTGAGCATAGGCAAGAAAACAAATATAGGGGCTGGTACTGTGGTGGCAAACTTTGACGGTAAAAATAAGTATCAGACGTATATAGGACAGAAAGCCTTCATAGGTAGCAATTCCCTCATAGTGGCACCCAGAAACATAGGAGATTATGCTTTTATAGCAGGGGGCTCTGTTATAACAAAGGATGTGCCACCAAAGGCTTTAGCGGTAGAAAGAGCCGAGTTAAAGATTTTAGAAGATAAGTCGAAGGTAAAAGATGAGTGATGTAGTCTTTGAAAGAACTGGTATAAAAGACGAGAACACTGTAAAAGATATTCTTAAAAAAGAAGGCTACGATGTTTATTCCTGGGAGGACTCAAAAGGTACCTATTACCCCATCCATACTCACGAGCATGAAGAGGTGAGATGGGTGGTATCCGGTGAGGTGGAAATAGGCGTAGGGGATGAAGTTTTCAGGCTTTTACCGGGAGATAAAATAACACTCGCTCCAAACACCCCTCACTGGGCTAAAACGGACAAAGGGGTGAGGTATGTGTGCGGTAGCAAAGATTAGCTTTTCTTGGTGATCTGTATTATCCCCTTGTTGAGGCCGTTCATGAGCACTATAGCCTTGTCCACATCCTCTGAGTTTACGCTTTCCGTTCTCAGTCTTTTTATAATATCTATTAAAAGCTCTATACCCCTTTGCATCTCTTCCATCTGCCTTTTCATGTTGAGTATGACGTCTATGCCAGCTATGTTTACCCCTAAATCCCTTGCCAGCATAAGTATGAATTCCAGCTGTTCTAAATCCTCTTCCGTGTAAAGCCTCGTGTTCCCTTCTGTTCTTGAGGGCTTTAAAAGGCCCTCTCTTTCGTAAAGCCTCAATGTTTGGGGGTGTATGTTGTACATCTTGGCTACGGTGCCTATGGTAAATACAGCTTTAGCTCTTCTTTCATTGCTCATGGTTCTTCACCACCCTGTCAGGCTTAGGTAAGATTTTATCAAGATCTTTCAGGAGCTTTTCCGCTTTCTTTCCATCGCCCATAAGCTTAGATATTATGTTAAATTTGGGCACATCTATATGAGGTATTACATATAGATTTCCGTATCCGCTACCCTTTAACCTTGGCATACCTTTGCCCGGTATCGTTATCTTATCTCCTTCTTTTGTACCCGGTGGTATTTCCACCGTGATGTTTTCTCCTTTTAAACCCTGGATCTCAAGGGTTGTGCCCATAACTGCCTCTGGATACGTGATGTTGATATCCACATAAAGATCGTCGCCTTTTCTTCTAAATACCGGGTGAGGCAGTATCTTGGTGATGACGTAAAGGTTTCCGGGCCTTCCACCAAAAAGCCCTGCATGTCCTTGACCATCCACCACAAGCTTTGAACCGTTGTCAACGCCTGGGGGTATATTTACGGGTATAGTTTCTCTTTTGAAAATATAAGACTGTCCTCTACACTTTTTGCAGGCTTCTCTTATATAACCGCTTCCACCGCATTGAGGACACGTGGTGGATATTGAAAAGAACATCGCCCTTTGATTTACGCTACCGCTACCTTTACAGGTGGGGCATACCTTTTCAGTGTTCTTGTCGTATCCATAACCCCCACATACATCGCAGGGAACACCTTTTTCTATCTCTAAATTTACCTTTTTGCCGGTATATGCTTCTTCCAACGTGAGCTCTACTGTTTTTACTATATCTTCACCGTTTATGGGTCTTTGGGTTTTTGAAGAGCTTCTGGTTCTCCTTCCGCCTGTGAATATGTCTTCTACGTCTCCAAAGCCGAAGAAGTCTTTTAGTATATCTTCTAAATCGCCGAAGTTTACATTGGTTCTTGTCCAGGCGTTCTGTGAGCCCTGCTGACCCATGTGTAAACCTTCTTCTCCAAACTGGTCGTATATCTTTCTCTTGTTCTCATCAGATAGCACCTGATAAGCCTGGTTTATCTCTTTAAACTTCTCTTCCGCTCCAGGCTCTTTGTTGAAGTCAGGATGATACTTTCTGGCCAGTCTACGATACGCTTTTTTAATCTCTTCCTGTGTAGCGTTCCTGCTAACCCCTAATATTTCGTAGTAATCTTTCTTCATATATTTTATTATAAAATATTAGTGAGTTATTGTCAAGTGCTTTATATCAATATTTATAATAAAAGCCTAATACTATGATAAATTTTCTATGTTTATTGGGCTTTTAGGATTATAATATATTTTATGAGAAAGATTTTTTACATAGAAGGTATGACCTGTATGCACTGTGTAAACACGGTAAACAGGGCTTTAGGCTCTTTAGAAGGTGTGAAAAGTTTTAATACAAGTTTAGACAAGAAGCTATCCGAAGTAGAGTACGACGAATCAAAGACCTCTGATCAGGATATCAAAAGCGCCATAGAAGAATGGGGATATAAGGTAGTAGATATAAAATAATTATGATAGAGATAGTAAGCAACTTTTCAGACATCAAAAGACGTTTTGAAGAGCTCTCTTCATCCATAGATGAAGAAAAAATTAAAAAAGAGATAGAAAAGTATGACCAGATGATGTCAGAGCCGGATTTCTGGTCTGATCAGGAGAGAGCAAAAACCATAAGCCAAAAGCGAAAAGCCCTTCAAGACAGACTAAACAGCTATGTTTCTCTCAAAAGCCGTATACAGGATTTGGATGAGATGATATCGGAGCTAAAAGAGGAAGATCTTGATACCACGCTTCTTATAAGTGAAGAGTTAGAAGCGGTAGAAAAGGATCTAAAAAAGTTTGAATTAGAAACTTACCTTTCTGATGAGATGGATATAAACAACGCTTATCTTACTATACAGGCTGGGGCCGGTGGAACTGAAGCCTGTGACTGGGCCAGCATGCTTCTTAGAATGTATACAAGATGGGCTGAAAAACATGGCTACGAGGTCCAGCTTACAGATATAAATCCAGATGATGTGGCCGGTATAAAAAGCGCCACCCTTTACATAAAGGGTCCTTATGCTTATGGTTATTTGAAATCTGAAAACGGTGTTCACAGGCTCGTGAGGATATCTCCTTTTGATGCAAACGCCAGAAGGCATACCTCTTTTGCCTCTGTGCTTGTGGTGCCTGAGATAAACGATGATGTAAATATAGAAATAAGAGAAGAAGATTTAAAGATAGATACCTATAGAGCTTCTGGAGCTGGTGGACAGTATGTAAACAAAACAGACACCGCCGTAAGGATTACCCATATACCAACCGGTATAGTGGTGGCCTGTCAGCAGGAGCGCTCCCAGCTTCAAAACAGACGAAAAGCTATGGAGATGCTCAAAGCAAGACTATACCAGCTGGAGCTTCAAAAGATAGAGGAGAAGAAAAGAAGTTTGGAAGGACCAAAAACCGATATAGGATGGGGCTACAAGATAAGGTCTTACATATTCCAGCCCTCTCAGCTGGTGAAAGATTTGAGAACCGGTGAGGAGTCAGGTAATATAGAGGCTGTGATGGATGGCGAGATAGATAACTTCATAGAGGCTTATCTTAGAAAGAAGGCTCTCAATCAGCTTTCTTTTGAAAATCAAGAAGATGACTAACAAGTTAAGTATAGAGCTTTTATTCAAAAAGAAAAAAAATAATCAAAAGATAACGATGGTCTCTTTAAGTAGCTATATAGCTGCCAAGATATGTGAAGAGGCTTCTGTGGATACTATTTTAGTGGGAGACTCCCTTGGAATGGTCTTTAAAGGAGAACCAAACACCCTCGGTGTATCCTTAGAGGAGATGATATACCACGCTAAAGCGGTAAAAAGAGGGGCTCCAAATACCTTTACGATAGTGGATATGCCTTTTATGAGCTATCAGAGCTCCGTAGAAGAGGCTATAAAAAACTGCGGTACAGTCATAAAAGAAACAAAGGCGGATGCTGTTAAGATTGAAGGTGGGAGTTATTTTGCCCCGCTTATAGAAAAGCTCACAAAGATAGGGATACCTGTCTGCGCTCACATTGGTTTTACCCCGCAGTGGATAAACACCATTGGAAGATTCAGGTTTATGGGAAAGACAGAACAGGAGAAGGCTGTTATAAAAGAGGATTTTAAAAGCGTGATAGAGGCCGGGGCTTTTATGGTGGTGCTGGAAAGCATACCAAGCTCTCTGGCGAGCGAGCTTGTCTCAGAAAACGCCATTACCATAGGTATAGGAGCTGGGGCCAGCACCGATGGTCAGGTGCTGGTGTTTGAGGACATCGTTGGTCTTGTGGATTTTATAAAGCCAAGGTTTGTAAAAAGGTATGTGGATGGCTATCAAATATTTTTAGAAGCTGTTAAAAGCTATAAAAAAGAGGTAGAAGAGAAAGCTTTTCCATCGGAAGAACATATTTACTGATATTTTCATGAGTAAACCCATTGATAAAGATATTAAGATTTAATATATTTACCAGAAAATTTTTAATCTAGAGAGGTTTTAACATGATTGATAGAGGAAAAATCATAGAAGGTATAAAGCTTTTCTTAGAAGGTATAGGCGAGGATATCACAAGGGAGGGTATAAAGGAAACCCCTGAAAGGGTGGCCAGGATGTGGGAGGAGTTTGAAAGAGAAAGGTCTTTTGATTTCAAGCTTTTTGAAGAATACAGCAACTACTCTGAGATGATTATAGTAAAAGATATTCCCTTTTACAGCATGTGCGAGCATCACCTTCTGCCGTTTTTTGGTAAAGCCCATATAGCTTACATACCAAACAAGAAGATATGTGGGCTGTCTAAGCTCGTGAGGACTGTGAGGGCTGTGGCTTTGAGACCGCAGGTTCAGGAAAGGCTCACAGAAGAAGTGGCTGATATAGTCCAGAAAGAACTGGAACCCTTAGGGGTTGGAGTGGTGATAGAGGCGGAACACCTCTGTATGTCCATGAGGGGGGTAAGATCTCCGGGACACACCACTATAACATCCTCTTTAAGGGGGAGCTTTCTAAAAGACATGAAAACGAAGGAGGAGTTTTTTAAACTTATAAGACAATGAGGCTCAATAGATTTCTATCTTTAGCTGGTGTATGTTCTAGAAGAAAAGCAGATGAGTATATACAAAAGGGTTATGTCAAGGTAAACGGTAAAGTTGTAAAAGATCTGGGTATTACCATAAATCCAGACGAGGATATAATAGAGTTTAAAAATCGTATAGTAAAAGCCCAGAAACCTGTTTATCTAATATTAAACAAACCCTGCTGTTATCTTACATCCTTAGGAGACAAGGAAGAAAAGCCCACCATAAAAGAGCTTATAAAGGATATAGGAGTAAGGGTCTATCCGGCCGGAAGGTTAGATTACAACGTGGAGGGGCTTTTGATACTCACAAACGACGGCGAGCTGGCCAACAGGATAATACATCCAAGGTATAAACTTCCAAAAGTGTATATAGCCACCGTAAAGGGTGAGATAAACGACGATGTTTTAGAAAAGATGAAAAGGGGTGTAAAGTTAGAGGATGGGTTTGTAAAACCAGATAGTTTGAAGCTTTTAAAAAGATTTAAAAACGGAGCTATCATAGAGATAACCTTTCATGAGGGCAAAAATCATCTGGTAAAGAGGTTTTTCTTGGCTTTTAAAAAACCGGTGAAACATCTGATACGAACCGCCATAGGTCCAATAAACCTCGGAAACCTTCCAAAAGGCAAGTGGAGATATTTAAAACCAAATGAACTTAAGCTTCTTTTTGAAGCTTTAGATTATAAAGAAAATACATAAATGGCGGATGAGGCGGGATTCGAACCCGCGGAAGGGCTCATCACCCTTCACACCGTTTCCAGCGGTGCGCCTTCGACCACTCGGCCACCCATCCTTTAGAGTTTTATATTATATCATACAAACAACGAGCTTACCGATGAGTTTTCGTATATGCGTTTTATAGCCTCTCCTATGATGGGGGCTATGCTGACGATGTTTATTTTTTCAGATTCTTTGCCCTGCTGGCATATGGTGTTTGTCACCACTATCTCTTCCAAGATTGAGTTGTTGATGCGCTCTAAGGCTGGTCCTGAGAATACGCCGTGGGTGGTGAGCGCTCTCACAGATCTTGCACCTTTGGTTATGAGCATGTTTGTAGCTGCCACAAGAGTTCCTGCTGTATCTATTATGTCGTCTATTATGATGGCGTCTTTGCCCTCTATATTCCCTATCACATCAAACACTTCGGCTTTGTTTGGTTCTGGTCTTCTTTTGTATATGATGGCTATGTTGCATCCTAACTTGTTGGCGAGCTGTCTTGCCCTTTCGGCACCACCGGCATCTGGAGACACTACTACTGTGTTAGCTGGATCCACTTTGTATTTTATATAATCATAAAGCACTGGTAGGGCTAAAAGGTTGTCTACCGGTACGTTGAAAAACCCCTGAATCTGGGGAGAGTGTAAATCCACCACTACCACCCTCTGAGCTCCGGCCAGCGTTATCATATCCGCTAAGACTCTGGCGCTTATGGGAACACGGGGTTTGTCTTTTCTGTCCTGCCTTGCGTAGGCAAAATAAGGTATCACAGCGGTTATACGGTATGCAGAGGCTCTTTTAATGGCATCTAAAAGAAGCATCAGCTCCATGATGTGGTCGTTTATGGGAGCCGATAAAGACTGTATGACAAATATATCCCCTCCTCTCATGGATTCTTCTATTTGAACCCTTATCTCACCATCGCTAAATCTGCTAAGAAGCGTTTTGGATAGTGGTATGTCAAGATATTCTGATATCTCCTGGGCTAACTTCATATTTGAAGAACCGGCTATAATCTTAATAGGTATACCCATTTTAAACTCCTGTAAAAAGTTTCAAGCTTTTAGTATTATAAACCAAATGAAGTTTTATGATTATGAGGTAGGTTATTGTAAATAAACCCTTATGTGAGTAGGTTATTATTATGAATACGGTTGCCGAAAAACCAGTTTCTGTAGAACTACCAAACGAATATTATATAGAAAAGATAAAAGAGTTAAAAGCCAGAAAAAGCGTGGTGATACTGGCTCATTACTATCAAAGACCTGAGGTGCAGGATCTGGCGGATTTTGTAGGAGACTCGTTAGAGCTTTCCAGAAAAGCCCAGCAAACGGATAAGGATATCATAGTCTTCTGCGGTGTTAGGTTTATGTGCGAAACCGCCAAGATTTTAAACCCCGATAAGAAGGTCTTGCATCCAAACCCAGAATCCGGATGTCCCATGGCTGATATGGCTACAGTCCAGGGGGTGCTGGAGCTCAAGCAAAAATACCCTGATGCTGCGGTGGTAAGCTATGTAAACACCTCTGCGGAAGTAAAGGCTGTATCTGATGTATGTGTGACCTCTGCAAACGCTGTAAAGATAGTATCAAAGTTAGAGGAGAATCGTATAATCTTTGTCCCAGATATGGGACTTGGAAACTGGGTTAAAAAGAACGTGCCGGATAAAGAGATTATCATCTGGAAAGGCTTTTGTCCTCCTCATTATGAGTTTGGGCTTTCCGATTTAAAAGCCTTGAAAGAGCGTTATCCTAATGCCGTGGTGGCAGCGCATCCTGAGTGTAATCCAAAGGTTTTAGAGCATGCGGATTTTATAGGAAGCACCAGCCAGATTATAAACTTTGCCACTACGACCCCTCATAAAGAAATCATCGTTATAACAGAGGTAGGTTTAAAATACGTGCTTCAGAAAAAAGACCCTTCGAAAAACTACATCTTCCCAGAGGCGATGCACTACTGCGGTTCACCGGTGTACTGCTGTACTATGAAAGGTGTTACGCTTTCAAACCTTTATACCACGTTAAGGGATGAGATAAACGAGGTTATATTACCAGAGGATATCATACTAAAAGCCAGAAAACCCATAGAACGTATGCTAGAATTATCTAAATGAACAGGAATATATGGCTTTTTAGCCTTACAAGTTTTTTAACGGACGCCTCCTCTGAGATAATATTTCCCATTTTACCGCTTCTTCTTACAATCCTTGGGGCATCCACTTTTGATATAGGGCTTATAGAAGGACTGTCGGAGTTTTTCTCAAACTTTTTGAGGATTTTTAGCGGAGAGCTTGCTGATAAACTAAAGGCAAAACCCCTCGTGATAGGTGGATATCTCACATCGGCCATATCAAAAAGCCTATATATATCAAGCATCGTTTTAAACACGTGGTTTTTTGTGCTTTTAGGAAGGTCTCTTGATAGGGTTGGAAAAGCCATAAGAAGCCCCGGAAGGGATGCTATACTCTCTCTTTCGGTAAAAAAGGAAAAGACAGGCCTTGCCTTTGGCATACATAGAACCGCTGATACGTTGGGGGCGCTTGTTGGAAGCCTCTTTGTGCTCTGGTTTTTCTACAGATTTGGTTCTAACGAAAGCTCTATAAAAAGCCTTATCATGATAGCTCTTATACCGGCTTTTTTAGCCATAGTGCCACTTTTCTTTGTTTTTGAACCAGAAAGAGATTTAAAGCTAACCAAAAAAGACGATGCTATATCAAAAGATTTTTACATATTCTCTTTTGTGCTGTTTTTGGCCCTCAGTACAAACTTTAGCTACGCTTTTTATATACTCATAGGAAAAGCCAGAAACTTATCGTTTTTTGATATATCTTTGGGATATGTGATGTTTAACCTCGTTTATATGCTCTTTGGTATACCGGTGGGAAAACTTTATGACGCTGTTAAAAACAAGCATATGCTCTTTAGCATTACGCTTTTAATACTCTCTATAGCTCAGTTTAGCGCCAGTTTAAACTTTTATGTGGGCTTTTTGATGTTTGGACTTTTCAACGCCTTTTACGATGTGATAGGAAGGAGTCTTGTAAGCCTCTACGGAGTAAAAAAGCGCTCAAAAGCCTATGGTATATATGGGTTTTCAGTGGCAAACGCTACACTTTTTGCAAACCTTACAATAGGCATTTTATCTCACTTTATAAACCTGTTTTTGGCTTTTAAGATAGAGGCGGTTTTAACTTTTATAATGGCGGTGTTGTGGTATTTATACCAGTCTTATTACAAACAGAGCTCCATGGTTTGATGGAAGGGCTTCTATCTTCCAGCCGTGTT
>CAYFGH010000030.1:0-11883 GCA_964342735.1 uncultured Aquificaceae bacterium | reverse complement strand
ATGATACTGTCTTTAGATGTGGGGGCCACTCATATAAAAGCTGGAATTGTAAAAGATGGTATTGTAGAAAACAAGCTTGATTATGAAACACCAAAAGATTTTGAAGCGTTTTTGAGGCTTTTAGAAAAAATAATATATAGTTATGATAATATAGAAGCCCTGTCTGTAGCCATAGCTGGACAGGTGGATATGAAAAGGGGCATTTTAAAGCATGCTCCAAATCTTGGCTGGAAAGATATAGAGTTTGTAAAGATTGTAAAAGAAAGGCTCAAAAAAGATACAATCCTCATAAACGACGTAAGGGCTATAACCTACGGAGAGTATATATACGGGGGATTGAAGGATGTGGAAAATGGTATAGCGGTGTTTGTGGGCACTGGCATAGGGGGTGGTGTGATAGTGGACAAAGAGCTGAGGTTTGGCTGCGATTCAAACCTTGGAGAGATAGGGCATATGAAGCTAAAACCAAACGGTCTTAAATGCACCTGCGGTAAAAGAGGTTGCTTTGAGGCCTATGCTGGAGGTCTTTCCTTAGAAAGGTATGCAAAAAGACTGGGTTATACCAAAAGCCTAAAAGATCTCGCAAGCGAAAGAGATTCTAAAATAGCAAAGAAGGTGTTTGACAGATTTGTCTTATATATGTCTTATGGACTTGCCAGTTTGATAAACGTATTAAACCCCTGCAAAATAGTCCTTGGGGGTGGGTTGATGATGGGCTTTAGTTTTCTCTTTGAGGATATAAAAGATAAAGCCCTAAAGCTTGCCATAGACCCAAGTGTTTCAAATCTAAAAATAGAGCTTTCAGCGCTTGGCAACGATGCTGGTATACTGGGAGCTTACGCCTTTGCTTTAAAACATATATGAGAGTGTTATTTTTAACCCTTCATAGAGGTTATGGAGACCTTCTTTACAACTCTTTGCTTTTTAGAGCTTTAAAACTATACGATAATAACATAGAAATAGATGTATTTACCACAAAACAGGGTCTTGAGCTCTATCAAAAAAACCCTTATATAGATTTTATGGATGACAGAATAAGCTCTTTTAAAAAAGAGTATGATTTCTTGATAGATACCTCTTTTAAAGGTATATCTTATTTTTACAGTTTTATACTAAAAGCCAGAAACAAGGTAGCCCTTTACAAAAAAAACCACGAAAAGCTTTTATCTTTTGTATACAACCGGCTTATGCCTTTTGAAGCAAAATCTGATGAGATTAAAAATACCCTTCAGATACTTAATCCCATTCTGGGTAAAGAAGTTTACATAGAGCCCTATTTCTGGATTTTCAAAGAAAACCCACTAAAGGATAAAAAATATGTGGTGATATCCCCAACAGCACCCGTGCCCACCAAAGTCCCTGATATAGAAGTTTTTAACGAGGTGGCAAGGTTTATACATTCTAAAGGCTATGAAGTTGTGTTTACCTATCCAAAATCTGAGGAGTTTTATATAAAAAATAAACTTGATTTTGCCCATTACATATCCACAGATATACATACCTTTGCAAGCATATTAAAGGATGCCAAGGCTCTCATCTCCTGCGAGACGTTTAGCTATCACCTTGGAGCTTTTTTGGACGTTCCATCTTTGGTGCTTCTTGGGGCTTATCCTATGTGGAAGATATCCGCTTTACAGGATTTTGTGAGTTTAAATCTAGACTGTCAGTACTGCGGTTCTAAGGTCTGTAAAAGAGGCGATAATGCCTGTTTAAACATAAACCCATCTGATGTCATAGCAAAAGCCCAAAAACTCTTATGAAAAACGATATGATAGAGCTAATAGGGTTTGTGGCAGGTGCTCTAACAACCTCTGGTTATATACCTCAGATTTATACGGTAATAAAGCACAAAAACGCCCGAGGGTTATCTGGGCTTTTCCTTCTTATAATGGGGACAGGTATAAGTCTGTGGCTTTTATACGGGATAGAAAAGGGTTCTCTGGCCATCATATTTGCCAACGGTTTTAGCCTTCTTTGTATACTGGTTTTGGGCTTTTACAAGATAAAAGATATTTATCATTTAAAATCACTGAAAAATCATTGACAAGCTTTTGTGATATACTATTTTTAAAGCTATATTGAATGTTTGGAGGTTAATATGGGTTATAATACAGCCGCTGAAAATGGCGCCAGTGTAGGCTTGAGTGCTTGTCAGTCTTACACTTATAAACTTGATAACGTAGTTTATCCTGAGATTTTATCTCTTTATACAAAAGCCAAAAACAATTACTGGATACCGGAAGAGTACGACCTTGCCAACGATAAGCACGAGTTTTATGAAAAACTTAACGATATAGAGCGCCACTATATGCTTTATACAGTAGGATTTTTCTCATCTGCAGAAGGATGGGTAGGTCAAAACATACTAGAGATTTCAAAAAGACTAAGGAACACAGAAACCCGTATGTTTTTGGGCTATCAGCTCATGGAAGAGATGAAGCATATAGACACTTTCAGATACATAATGGATGGGCTTGGTTTAAAGCCAAACGAAGTGTATGCAATGCACGAAAACGTGAAAGAGATAAAGAGAAAAGCGGATTTTGAAGTGGCCCGTGCTATGAGACTCTGTGAAGAGCCCACCGAGGAAAATCTTATTGAGGATATATTTGTTTATTATGCGATACTGGAAGGTCTTTTCTTCTTCAGCGGTTTTGTGACGCCACTGGCATTCGGTAGAAGAGGAGTGCTTAAAAACGTTGCAGCGCTGGTAAGATGGATATTAAAAGATGAAACAAGACACTTAGCTTTTGGTATGTATCTTCTCAATGAGCTTTTAAAAGACAAAAATAGAAATGACTATAAGGACAAGTTTAAAGCCCTCATGGAAGAGGCGGTGGATATAGAAACAGAGTATGCAAGGGTGGCGATGCCAGAAAAGATTATAGGTCTTTCTTTTGAAACGTATACCGCTTACGTGAGATACCTTGCGGATAGAAGGATGAGGTCTCTTGGCTTTGATGCGATATATGGCCAGAAGAACCCCATGAAATGGCTAACCACTCAAACGGATTTACCAGACCTCACAAACTTCTTCGAGGCAAAAGTGGATTACTAAATGATAAGAAATCTTCTTACAAACATATATATAACCTCCAGGTTGTTTGTAAGTTTAGGGGCTGTGGCGGCAGCTTTTTTTGTGCCGTCTTTTCATGAAAGGGCTATCATTATAAGCCTAACGTTTATATACTTTAGCCTTGCACTTTTATCTTACAACAAGTTAAAGCTGGGGCATTATATAAACAAGTATCTGGATGTGTTTTATTTTGCTGGTTTTTTCATGTTTGCAAACATATACACCTATCCTCTATCGCTTATAAGCATAGCTTTGTTCTCTCCCAGGCAGTCGAAGATATCTTCTTTGATAACGTTTGAGTCTCTGGCTTTTGATATATATAAAGCTCATCAGAACATACCTTTTATGATGTTTTTGGGAAGTTTGCAACTGGGCACACTGGTGGCTTCCATGTGTCCTGATATAGTATCCGCTTTGAAAAAAGAGCACAAAAAGATTACGGATTTGAGGATAGCTTATAAGGATATGCTAAAGCACTTAAGCCACTGGGAGAAAAGCCAGGTTCAGCATCAGGCTTCTAAGTTTGTACTGGAGAAAGCTTTGGAATCTAAGAATTTAGAAGAGTTTTTAGAGGCTGTAAAAAACAGGTTTGATTTGATCTACATCAATACAGATAGAGTAGATAGTGTAATTCCTTATGAGATAAAAAAAGATACCAAAAATGGTACTCTTCAAATCCTTTTGCCAAAGGATGGTTTTAGTGTTGTACTCAATGTAGAGTTCTCAAATCCTATAGACCTCTACAATGAAAGTCTGATATTGACCCTTGAATATATAGCCGGGGTGTGTAGCTTATATTATATGGAAAAGACTTCTCAAAATACTGTGCTGTGGCAAAGCCACGAAGTGGCATGAAGATGTATCATGATAAAAAGGCGTAAGACAAGAGAGATTACCTTAGGTACTCTAAAGATAGGGGGAGATAACCCTATAGTGGTTCAGTCGATGACCTCTACAAAGACCCACGATATAAAAGCAACGCTTTCTCAAATAGATAGGCTCATAAAAGCTGGTTGTGAGGCTATAAGGGTGGCAGTACCTGCCAAAGAGGATGCAGAAGCTCTAAAAGAGATAATAAGATACTCAAGTGTACCCATAATAGCCGATATACATTTTGTACCTTCTATGGCTTTTTTAGCGATGGAAGCCGGAGCGCACGGCATAAGAATAAACCCCGGTAATATAAACAAAAAAGAGATAGTAAGAGATATCGTTTTAGAGGCCAAAAGGAGAAATGTATGCGTAAGGCTTGGTGTAAACTCCGGTTCTTTAGAAAAACATCTTCTGGAAAAGTATGGTTATCCCAGCGCTGAGGCACTTGCGGAGAGTGCTTTAAACTGGTCATCGTTTTTTGAATCTTTGGGCTTTTACAATTTTAAAGTATCTATAAAAGGTTCTGATGTTTTGCAAAACACCCGTGCCAACGAAATATTTGCCGAAAAAACCGATATCCCCCTTCATATAGGTATCACAGAGGCGGGAATGGGAACCCAGGGAATGGTAAAATCTTCCGTAGGGCTTGGAATACTCCTTTATAAGGGAATAGGTGATACTATAAGGGTGTCTTTGACCGATGAACCGGAAAAAGAAGTTGAAGTGGCTTATGAGATTCTAAAGAGTCTTGGCCTTAAAAAGAAAGGTATAGATATAGTGTCCTGTCCTACCTGTGGCAGAATAGAGGTAAATTTACCTGAGGTGGTGAAAGAAGTACAAAAGGCTTTGAAGGATAAGGATTTATCTATAAAGGTGGCGATAATGGGATGTGCGGTAAATGCCATAGGTGAGGCATCCCATGCAGATGTGGGGCTTGCCTGCATGAAAGGAGGGGCGCTACTTTTTAAAGATGGTAAAATCTTAAAAAAGGTAAGCGAAGAAAATATGGTATCTGAGCTTTTAGAAACGATAGAAAAATATTATCAGGAGGTATAAATATGACAGAAAACTTACAGGACAAAATCTTGGAGGATGCAAAAGAGAAGGGAATCGATGTGGTGATATATCTTACAAGGGGTAACAGGATAACCGGTAAGGTGTTAGACCAGGATAAGTACACGGTGCTTGTAAAAACAGATACAGGCACAAGTCTTATATACAAGCATGCAATAAGCACGGTGGTTATAGAAGAGGCGTCCCAGGGTTGATAAAGGCTATATCGGTAGGGCTTCAACTAAGGCATCAAACGAGGGAGGAGGTCTTAGAATCTTTAGAGGAGTTAGAAGGGCTTGTAGAGGCTATCGGTGGTAAAAGCATAGGCTATCTTATAAAAAAGAAGGATTTCCCGGATGCTTCTACGCTGGTGGGAACTTCTTATCTTGGTCTTATAAAAGAGCTTGTGGAAGGAACTGGCTGTAACGCCGTTGTGTTTAACGAGTTTTTGACCCCGTCACAGGTGAGAAACATCGAGTCTGCTCTTATGGTTGATGTGCTGGACAGGGCAAACGTTGTTTTTGAGATTTTTATGAGAAGAGCAAAAACTCAAGAGGCAAAACTTCAGATAGAACTGGCAAAACTAACCTACGAACTTCCAAGGCTCTACGGAATGGGAGAAAAGCTATCAAGGCAGAGCGGTAAGGTGGGTACCAGAGGTCCCGGTGAACAGCTTCTAGAGATAAAAAGAAGAGCCATTCAGAAGCGTATTCACAAGATAAAAGAGGAGATAGAGCAGATTAAAAAACATCACAAAGAACAGAGAAAGAACAGATTTAAAACAAACTTTCTAAAGGTGGCTTTGGTGGGTTATACAAACGCTGGTAAATCCTCTTTGATGAGGGTTTTGACCAGGAAAAACGTTTTCGTAAGCGATATGCTCTTTGCCACCCTTGACACGAAAGTGGGCACAGGATTTGTGGATGGCGAGAAGATATTTATAACTGATACCGTAGGTTTTATAGACAGACTTCCCCCTGAGCTTGTGGAGTCTTTTAAGACAACGCTGGAAGAGGTGCTTTTGGCAGACCTTCTTCTTTTTGTGGTGGATGTATCTGATAAGAGATGGTTAAAGAAGATAAGCGTCGTGGAAAAGATACTGGAGGATATAGGCGCTCATACAAAACCCATCCTTTATGTGTTTAACAAAGTTGATAAGATGGTAAAAAGCAAAGAAGAGCTTGGTAGTTTTGAGAACAGCTTTTTCTTTGAAAAGCCCTATATACTTGTATCCAGTGAGAAGGACTGGAATATAGACGCTTTGCTAGAGCGTATGAAATCATACTGCAAATCACAGAATGATTTAAGTTATATATATGCATAACTTAGAGTTTCAACAGCGAAGCATAGAGAGCATATTTTTAGAAGTGCTTGATGATTTATCCAAAAAAGAAGTGCTTCTCATGATACTTTGCTATATCCAGCTTGTAAGAAGGGAAAACAGCTTTGAGGTGCCTCTTTCCGATTTGATAAAGTGTTCTGAAAAGCCCTACAAACATATAAAGGGAGACTGGCGGGATGTGATGATGGAGCTTGACATATTTTACGTCACCGATGAGGATAGATTTTACGAAGGAAAAGACATCTTTAAGATTCAGGATGTATCTCAAGCCCTGGTTAGCATTGCAAATGTGTACAAGCCAGATTTCAACAATATATCAAACCTCATAGCAAAATACTGGAATATAGTAAGTAGACTCTCTTCTTTTGGCAATGAAGATGCTGTCCATAAAAAGATATCTACCATAACCTTACTTTTCAACGAACAGCTTTACAAAGAATGTATATTATATGCCAATATGCTAAGGGAAAGAAGCTTTTCCTCTGAGGAAAAGACGTTTTTTGATGCTATGATAGATGCCTGTTTTTCTATGGAGTTTTATAACAAGGATTTGATAGACAGAGCAAAGGATTATGCCAAAAGCACTTCTGATAAGCTAAGCACCATTGAAAACTTCTATGGACTAAACCTTAAGGATTTTACAAAGCATCTTGATTTATTTTTTAAAAAGCCCCAAAAACAAAAAACAAGGGAGATACCAAAGCTTCACACTATAAAGCATTACAAGAAACCAAACATACTCTCAAGATTTTTCTCAAAGCTAAAAAGACTTTTTACGTTATAATAACTACATGATTTATAAAGAATTTTTAGGGATGAAACTATCGGAAATGGGCATTGGCACATATATGGGGGAGCTTGATGAAGCCACCGATAAAGCCTACGAAGAGGCTATAAGGTATGGATATGAAAACGGTATAAACGTGGTGGATACCGCTATAAACTATCGCTACATGAAAAGCGAAAGAGTCATAGGAAGGGTTTTAAAAGATATAAAACGAGAGGAGCTTATAGTGTCCACAAAAGGTGGATACGTGCCTTACGATATAGAAAGCGGTATAGACCCAAAGGACTATTTTTACGATGTGTTTGTTTATCCTGGTATCATAGACGAAAGAAAGCTAACCCAGAACTGGCATTACATGGATAGAAAGTTTATAGACTGGTGTTTTAATAAAAGCCTGGAAAACTTAAACACATCCTATATAGATGTATATTTTCTCCACAACGTAGAAGAACAGCTTCTTTACAAAGATAAATCTGAGTTTTACAAAACCTTGAGGGAATGTTTTGAGCTTTTAGAAGAAAAGGTATCAAAAAACGAGCTAAGATACTACGGGGTAGCCACCTGGAGCGGTTTTAGAATTTCAAGGGCTTCAAAACAACATCTTGATTTGCAAGAGATATTGGATGTGGCATCCTCCGTTTCAAAAGACCATCATTTTAGGTTTATACAGCTTCCCTACAACATAGGTATGTCAGAGGCTTTTACAGTGAAAAACCAGATAGTGTCAAACGAGTATAAAACCATATTAGAAGCGGCTAAAGAGCTTAATGTATATGTATACACAAGCGCCTCTATATATCAAGCTCAGGTAATAGGAAGGATCCCAAAAGAGCTAAAAGAGTATTTTGGACTTGAAAAGGATATACATGTGGCTTTGCAGTTTGTAAGGAGCGCCCCTGGGGTTGGCACCATGCTTGTGGGCACAAAGAACAAAGAGCATCTTAAAGAAAACCTTGAGATAGAAAACGTAGCGCCCATGGATTTTGAGAAGTATATAAACCTGTTCAGTATGTATAGAAAGAATGCCTGAGATAAGTTTTTTATCCTATTCTGGTTTTGAGGCTTTTAAAAAGGAACTTGAATCAAGGCTTGTATCCAGAAAAGATATAGCCTTTTCTCTGAGGCAAATCTACGAGCTTATAAGCTCTGGCACAAACCTTTACACCGCCATAGATATAGTCTCTGATTTGCAGGATAAGCCCATTTTAAAAGCCCTATACGCTGATATAAAAAAGGATATAGAGATGGGACGCCCTCTTCACGTGGCGTTTTCAAAAAAACCTCTTCCTGCGATACTTTCAAACATGCTTTACGCTGCTGAGACCTCAGAAAACCTTGAGAGTGTTTTTAAAACTGTGGCAGATTTCTTAGAAAATATGGAAAACTATAAATCAAAGGTGCTTTCAAAAGCCGTTTATCCAAGCGTTGTGACCGTTTTTAGCATAGTGGCGGTGTTTGTATCGGTAAACTACGTAATCCCAAAGATAGAGGAAGTGCTTAAAAGTTTCAACGCTCATTTGCCTCTTATCACGCTTTTTCTTGTTTACTTTGCAAAGTTTATTACGCTTTTAATATATGTAAGCCCGTTGCTTTTTTTGATATTCTTATTTAAAGAGAAGATCTTTTCAAAAGAAAAAGTAGACAGTTTTTATCTTAAAATCCCAATACTTGGAAATCTCATAACCTATCTTGAACTTTCGAAGTTTTTATACGCCATGAGCCTCATGCTTGGTTCTAACTCTTCTATAGGAATATCCATCAGGGTATCCATAGAGACGGTGGAAAACTCCTTTATAAAACAAAAGCTATCTTCTGTTGAACAGGATGTATACAACGGCGTTAGCTTCTCTTCAAGCCTTTCAAAAACAGGTCTTTTTAAAAAAAGCGTATTGTCTGTCATAAGAAACGGCGAATACATCGGTGATTTAAAACAAGCTTTGAGCACCTCTTACAAAATATACGAACAGCTTTTAGATAAGACCATAAACCTCTTCGTATCAAGCTTAGAACCTTTAGCCACTTTGATAGTGGGCATACTGGTGAGCACCGTTGTCCTTTCCATCATGCTTCCTATTGTGGATATCGCATCATCGGTGCATTGAAAAAAAATTGTTTTATAGCTAGGTTAATATGCTCGATAAAGATAAAGGGTATAGTCTTTTCTAGACATAAACTAAGTCGTTAGTTATATAACTCTTATATCGTGATTTGATAGAGTCTTTTATTACTAAATCAACGTTTATGTTTAATAACTCCTCTAAATAAAACTTTAAACTCATATAGTTGTTGAAAGTTTTGTGGTGTCTATCAAATTCTACAAGTATATCTATATCGCTTTTGGATGTTTGCATACCTCTTGCATAAGAACCAAATATGGCAATACTTTTTACGTGATATCTTTTTGTAAGCTCGTTTTTATGCTCTTTTAAAATTGCTTTTATTTCTTCTAAAGTTTTCATCCTTACCTCTATTGTACAAGACAATTTTATTTACATTTCTAATATAGTCAATGTTGTGTAATCATATATATTTTGTAGGATAATAAGAATTGTACGTGCTATTGATTTTCCAAATACTTCAAAGCGCTTTTAAAGTAATCTGGCATGTCTATTTCAAAATCCATAGGTTTCTGGCTTTTAGGATGGATAAAGCTAAGTTTGTAAGCCACCAGTAAAAAGCGCTCACCTATTATCTGCTGAAGGGTCTTATCAAAGTAAGAGGGTTTGTAGCCATAAAGGGTATCTCCTATGATGGGATGGCCCAGATAAGACATGTGGACTCTTATTTGATGGGTTCTTCCGGTATAGATTTTGATATCTAACAAGCTTGCGTTTTTTAGAGGCTTTTCTATCTGATATCTGGTGATGGCAAGCTTTCCTTCGGTGGATACTTCAAACTTTAACCTGTTGGTGGGGTGTCTTCTTATATAAGTTTCTATGGTTTGCTCTTTAAACCTCGGGATGCCGTAAACTATGGCTTTGTATCTTTTATCCACCTCTTTGTTTTTAAACATATTAGATAGTGCGTTGTGAGTGGTGTCGTTCTTGGCTATTACCATAATCCCGTGTGTATATCTGTCCAGTCTGTGCACAATGCCAGGCCTTTCCACACCGCCTATCACCGAAAGGCTTCCAAATCTGGATAGTAAAGCGTTTACCAGCGTGTTTTCATCGTGTCCTGGTCCTGTGTGAGATGGCATGCCAGAGGGCTTTATCACCACCGCAAGGTCTTTGTCTTCATAAAGTATGTCTATTGGTATATCCTGGGCTTTTACATCCAGTTTTTTGGGTGGGGGGATTTCAAACTCCAGCACATCGTTTTCAAATACTTTTTTTGAGCTTTTAAAAACCTTTTCATCGTTTATTAAAACACCGTTTTCTTTTATTATCTTTTTTATGTACTCTCTTGATATGTCAGGATATAGCTTTGATATAAGAGCGTCTATGCGCTCTCCTGCAACATCAGGAGTTATCGTTAGCTTTGGCATCTTTTTTGATGATAATCTCTATATCCTCTGGCTGTTCCTGGAGTTTTAAAGCTTTTATAAAACCTAATATCGTGCTTTCTAAAGCCCTTGAGGGAAAATCTTTTAAGTTTATGTGTTTGCCGTTTATCTTTAACTCTATCATGTGATTTCCTCTTTTTTGGCGGCTACGCTTAAAAGCTGAAGCTGTTCTTTCAGGATGTTTAGAGATTGTACCGTCATAAAAAATCCGTGTTCTACGTTTAATATAGCCTTTGCAAAGTTTGGGCTTTCATCCTCTAACAATCTTAATTCTCTGAAAAGCCTGTAAAACTCATCAATCTCGGTACCACACTCTAAGAGCTTTTTTATGGCTTCCTTTGATAACTCTAGGGCTTTTTCTTTGGTGTTCATGCTTTTGTCTGATTTGCCACAGATTCTATGGCTTTTTTGAGGGTCTCTTCATCTGCCAGATATCTTTTTTCTTTTATGTTTAAACCCTCATCTAGTACGTATACAAGGGGTATGCCGGTGGGTATGTTTAGTTTTACAATCTCTTGCTCTGACATGTTTTCTAAGTATTTTACGATGGCTCTCAGAGAGTTTCCGTGGGCTGCTACCAGTACACAGCCTCTTTGAAAAAGAGTAGGTGCTATAAAATCCTGAAAGTAGGGAACGGCTCTTTTTAGCGTGTCTTTTAAAGATTCTGACGATGGTAAGTCCTGACATCTTACATGCTTGTACCTTGGGTCGTTGCAGGGGTGGTTTGGGTCATCTTTTGAAAGAGGAGGAGGTGGTACGTCGTAGCTTCTTCTCCAGATGTTTACCTGCTCTTCGCCGTGGAGTTTCACCATCTCTTTTTTGTTTAGACCCTGAAGCGCTCCGTAGTGTCTTTCGTTCAGTCTCCAGCTTTTAAAAACGTCTATATAGTGAAGGTTCATCACATCGAGGGCTATGTTTAAGGTGTTGATGGCTCTTTTTAGATATGAGGTGAAGGCGGCTTTTGGCACAAGCCCAGCTTCTTTTATCGCCTCGCCAGCTTTTTTTGCCTCTTCTTTGCCCTGATCGCTCAAATCCACATCTATCCAGCCGGTAAACCTGTTCTCCAGATTCCAGACGCTCTGTCCGTGTCTAAGCAGTATCAACGTGTACATGTTAATATTATAATATGGATTTTAACTAAATATTAAAAATCTGCTGATATTATATATTAATGCAAAACCCTTTTGAGAGTATAGACAAAACTAAGCTAAATACGTTTCATGTTAAAAGCCTCATAATATCTGCCA
>CAYFGH010000029.1:0-12577 GCA_964342735.1 uncultured Aquificaceae bacterium | reverse complement strand
GCTTATAAGTAAAACCCCAACGAAGATGAGAAACATACCTATAAAATCGTAAAGGTTCATATGCTCTTTTAGATAAAAATAAGAAAACAGGCTTATAATCACGAAACCACTACCCACCATGATGGGATATGCGATGCTTAAATTTATCTTTTTCAGGGCAAAAGCGTAAAACAAAAATTGAATGCCAAAACCTACAAGACCAGCAAATATAAAAAGTTTTGAGCTTTTAATAGCACCAAGCTTAACAGCTATATTTGAAAAAGCGTTCAGGAAAAGAGCCAGAAAAAGCGATAGCCAGTATATCATAACCCCCTCCAGCGGAGGGGAAACGCTTTATATGGTTGAATAAAGGGGTTTTACGGAAGCGCCTGTGGTGTCTTCAAAGTCTCTTGGAACACCAAGCTCTTCCAGACAGGCTGGCAGATCGTGGTAAAACTCGGCTACCTTCACAAGACCGGTTTCTTTGCCTACTTCGTTGAAGAGTTTTATCTTGGTGCTCGCTTTACCTTTTCCTCTTTCCACTATTGCCCCGGCATGACCAAAAGATACACCTTCTAAGTTTTCCTGAAATCTTCCAGCCACAAAAGCAGCCACAGGTATCTTCCACTTACCCTGTTTGTAAAGCTCTAATATGGCCATCGCAGCGTTTTCTTCGTAAGTACCACCCACCTCACCCTGGATTATGAGAGCCTTTACGTTTGGGTCGTCGTAGATGTTTCTTATAACATCTTCGAAGGTGGTGCAGGATATGACATCTCCACCGAGGGCTATAGCGGTGTAAACACCCCAGCCCCTTCTCATCATCATCTCAGCGGTGGTGGTGGTAAGACCACCGGACTTTGACAGTATCACAAGGCCACCGGGTTTGTAAGCGATGGATGGGTCTTTACCGCCTATAGCACCCACTCTCATAGGCACAGAGGGTACTATAGCACCGAGGGACGTAGGACCCACTATGATAACGCCTCTTTCTTTGGCATAGTTGTAAAAGTAAACGGTGTCTCTTATGGGCACATGCTCTGTGATGATGTATATAAGCTTTATACCGTTGTTTACAAGCTCAATGACGGCATCTTTGACAGACACAGGTGGCACGTATATAAGACCCGCATTTATTTCAGGATGATGAGAGAGCGCTTCTTTTACGGTGTTGTAAACGGGCACATTTGCAACGCTTGCACCGCCTTTTCCGGGTGTCACACCGGCTTTTATAAAACCGGGGTATAGCGCCTCTGTTTCTGTGACCACCTGAGAAGCCTCTCTTCCGGTGATACCTATTACCACAAACCTCGTATTGTCGTTTAAATAAACAGTACCTTTCATAACACGCTCCTTATATTCCTAAATCTTCTTCTACGTTATCATCAACACTTTTAACCTGATGCTCTAAAAGATACTTTAGCCTTACAGGTGCTTCGGTAAGGGGCAAAGACGAGTCGTAAATCTCGCCCTTCACACCACACTCTTTCATAGCTTCATAGAGCATCCTAAGACCTTTTTCAGCTTCTGGACCGTTTCTTCTTACTACCCATATCCAGTTTGGATCAAGCTTTCCTTCTTTTTTCAGATCCCTTATAGCGTTTGCCACACCCTCACCAAGGGTCACGTCTATACGTGTGTTGTTGGCAGTTCCACCACACACCAGCACGCCTCTAATACCTGGTTTTGAAAGGATTATACGGGTTATCTTGTACATCTTCTCAGCGGGTGGGTTTCCACCTATATCTGTGAAGTTTGCAGGTTTTAAACCTATGTTGTAACAGGTCTCAATGGTAACGGTAGAACCACCACCGCCAAACGTCATGAGAGCTATATCACCATCCATCTCCACGTAAGAACCAGCCTTACCTCTGTGGTCGTCTCTATCTATCAAAGAGGCTTCTATCTCCCTCTCGGTAGGTGGTCTTTTCATAGCGGTCCTTACACCGTATATCTTGGAAGGTGGCACAGAAGCATCGTCGTCTATCGTGACCACCGCATCAAGGGCATACACTTTTTGCTTGCCGTTTACATCGCATATGGCAAGCGGGTTTATCTCTATGAGCCTTGCCTCCGTTTCCCAGAAGGCTCTATATAAGTTTGCTATCACCTCTGAGAGTTCTCTCAAAACCCCTATATACTCTTTGGGAAATCCCATCTCCATGAGGTATTCTCTCACCATGTAAGGGTATAGTCCCTCTAGGGGGTTTATCTTAAAGGTCTTTACTTTCTCTGGTGGTACCTCTTCTATATCCATACCACCTTCTAAACTGAGCACCAGAACAGGGGTCCTCGTTTCTGTGGAATATGTGATAGAAGCGTAAAGCTCTTTGAGTATATTGGCTTTTTCAGAGAGTATAATACCCACCGGCATCTCACCATAGACTGGATACTGTAAAAGCGCCTCCGCGGTTTCTATGGCTTCCTCAGGGGTCTTACAGAGCTTCACAGCACCGGCCTTACCGCGCTTTCCCACGAGCACCTGAGACTTCACCACAGATTCACCAAGCTTGTTGGCAAACTCCTTTAAATCATCGTTGATATGATCAGCATACATGTAGTTTAAAACAGGTATGCCGTATTTCTTAAAAATCTTATCGTAAGCTTCAAACTCATAGAGGTTCATAGATTTGCCTCCTTCAGAAATTGACTAATATTATAGCATATATTAACGTCTTATCTATCTCTTATTTCGCCCCATAGGAGCTTAGCTTAAATATGTTGTAATTTTTTCCAGAGTATATCAAATAATAGCCTTTAAAATACCCAAACCTTGAAGTAGGAAACTGATTGGCTATGCTGTCGTTGCTTGAGCTTTTATCTATCACTACACAATTAACAAAAGCCCAGGGGTAAGATAACACCGTATAATATTCATACATATAAGGAAGGTAAAAATATCCTGGATTTTTTGCAAAAACCACCACAGGAAACCCGGTAGCATCATCTATGAGCACTTTTTTACAAGCATCGTCTTTTATAACATTTGCCACTTTCTTATACTCCTTAGTATTATTCTTTATCTTTCCGGTGATTAAGAATTTTACAAACTCTCTTTCGTTTAAATCTTTAGAATGAAGTGGCAATATCCAGCTCGTTATAAGCGATATAAAAACTGCAAACATAAAATACTTCGTGGGTTTTATATTGAGCACTATAACAAAAGCTACAGCAAACATCAGAAATATAACAGCATAATAGTAAGCCGGAAAAAATGTATTAAAGTATATGGAAAAAACCATCAGAATAACAGGAAAAAGATATACCATGTAAAGAGGTATCATATAAAAAACCTTATACTTTCTTATCCTGAAAAGCAGTAAAAAATATGGAAAACTGACCGGCAAATAGTATATCAACATCTTAAGAGCGTATAAGATGCTTCCTAGCACTTTGCCTTTTACTATAAGAAGAGAAACATCCACAGGCTCGCTTTTGAAGAAAGAATAAGGGCTTTTAACAAAATAAAGAGGGCTTCCGGTAAAAATCCAGTTTAAATACATCCAGGAAAAAGCAAAGAATATGATAGGAGAAAGCTTTACTATCGTAAGCGCCATACTGTAACTAGCATCCTTATCCCTTGTGCTTAAAAATATACTTACAGCAAAAAACGGTATCAAGAATAAGCTTCTAAAATCCAAGAAAAAACAGATGCCAAACAACAGGCCGCTTGCAAAAATATAAAATGAATACCCAGTCTCAAGATGATATATCAAACTCACCACCGATAGAACCAGCAGGATATAAAAACTCAGTATCTCAAACTTATAAGATGCCAGAAAAAGCACAAGGGGATTAACCAGCAAAAAGGCTAAAAACATATAAATTGGTGTTGAAGAATCTCTACTTACCATAAAAGCCATAAAAGCTGTCATGAGGACTGCCGAAACCAGTGGAGATACCATGATATAATCTTTTACAAACAAAAACGGCAAGAATGCTAAAGGCGGGTATACAAAACCTATATTCTCAAGCCTCGGCGGACTTCCCTTGATAGCCAGAAGAGCTTTCTCTTCATAAAAGAGTATATTTAGATCTATGTATCCCTGATGATAAGCCATCAGCACTATACAGAAAAATAGCAAAAACATAAAAAGAAACATCAAATAAAGTGCAGCAAAACGCATATTCAGCCTGCTTCCTGAAGCGGTGGTTTATACTTTGTGATACCATGCTGGGTCTTTTGCCAGTAAAAAGGCTTTGTGAAAAGCTCGTAAAGGGCTTTATAAGAAGCTCTGGAGTGAAGCATCCAGTAGACTGGGTTTAAAAATGCATAAGGTAAAAGGTTATAATACTTTCTTTTAAAAACCGCCAGCATGTTTAGGTATATACCTATAAAATTACCAAACAAAAGATTGAATAAAGATAAATACAGTGTCATCGGAGGGAAAAATACATCTATAGCTTTCGTCTTTGTTAAAAGCCAGAAAACAAATATAGCCCACATTACAGGATTGACAAGAAAAGTGATAAAAGAGCCACCTATCAGAAGATGAAAGGCTATAAATCCTCTAAAGCCTACATTCTTATAAAGTCTTCTTGAGTTTCTTGTATGTACAAGCCACGTCTGCATGTATCCTTTTATCCACCTTGAGCGCTGTCTTATGAAGTTTCCTATTCTGGCATTTGCTTCTTCATAGGTAGTAGAATTAACAACGCCCACTTTATAGCCTTTGCCAAAAGCCCTTACACCAAGATCAGCATCTTCTGTAGTGTTAAATGGATCCCAGGCCCCTATATCTTTTAGCTTTTCCACATCAAAATGATTGCTGGTACCCCCTAAAGGTATTGGAAGTTTTAGGTTGAAAAGCCCGGGAAGCATATAATCAAACCAGTAAGAGTACTCTAATGTAAACATCTTTGTAAGAAAATTCTCATCCTTGTTGAAATAATTTAGAGCTGCCTGAAAACATATATAATCACCACCCCCTTTTCTGAAGGCTAAAATAGACTTTTTCAACTGATCCTTCTCGGGAATATCCTCTGCATCATATATAGTTAGATATTTTCCTCTGGCAAACAAAAGACCGTAATTGCAGGCTTTTGGTTTTGTTTTAGGAATGCTGGAAGGCACTATGATAAAACGCCAGTTTGCGGGCGGCCTTTGGGCTTTTGCAGCTTCGTAAGTCTCTTTATCATCCTCTTCAAGAAGCAATATCACATCCAGTTTATTCTGAGGATAATCCATCTTTTTAAGACTGTTTACCAGTATCCCTATTACTTCCGGTTCTTTATAAACCGGTACTAAAACCGTATAAACCGGCAAATCTTTATCTTCAAGGCTATTTAACTCTTCCTCAGTAATAAACTGATGCATCTCAGATTTTGTACCTGCTATACTGACTATAAATTTAAAACCAATGGATAAAACGTAAAATACCTGCATTACAAACAACAAAAAGACAATATAAGAAGTGACATCATAATAAATCCACACTAAAGACCCGTAAAACAGAAGGCCCATCACAAAAACCTGTCCCTTGGAAAACACCTGTGAAGCCGAGTACTCTGGATTCATATAGAAAAGCCCATGTATCGCTCTATCGATAAACTTTTCCCTGAAATAAAACTCTAAAAGCTTTATCAGATCAAGGTCTGTTATAACAATTTCCTTATAGGGTTTTTCAGGAAAGTACTTTTTTAGAAAATCCTCAAGTTTATAGCTTTTAGGAACTGATGTTAAAAGCAACAAAACACCATCTTTGATACCGGCTGGAATTGTTTCATAATTAGCAAGCTCGTAAGGGTCAAAACCCTTGATAAAATCTTCATCTATCAAACTTTTAGCTGTTTCTATGTCATCTATAAAATCAAGAGAGTAGTGCTTTGCCAGTACTCTGAACAAATCTATGCGTCTTACATAGCCAAGCGTTGCCAGTATCCAGGCTATTCTGCCACCGTACTGTTTTTGATAATCTAAAGCCTCCTGTAGCTGTTCTTCTGTTATAAGACCCTCTTTTACAAAAAGCTCCCCTATCATTTATTTATCTAAAAGTCTAGCCAGAGTCCCACATTTACCCCTCTTCCCACACCAGTATTTCTTCCATATATAACATACTGATATGTAGCGACAAAGGATACGTTACCAAACATCAAGCGTGGTCCTATATAAAGTTGAATCAATTTATAATCGGGTTCAAGGGTAACGTTGTTGCCTATATTCTTTGATCTGCCGTTACCAAGACCTATCTCTGCATCAAGGGTGGTCAATATCTGAAGATTTTTATAAACATTTAACCCACCTGTCACGTAAGACCTTACCTGAGAAGAAGGATAACCAAAATAGTCTCTATATCCAAGACCAGAATCTACAAAACCAGGCTTCCCAGAGACCCCAAAAAGCAATCCACCTTCTAAACCGAATCTGTCGTACCCAAGCCTTGGATTTCTGGTTATGGAATACCCTGTGGGCACTATCATCTGGCCGTAGTAAGAAAAAGAGTATAGATTATTTCTCTTTATCTGTCTGATAAAACCAAGATCTATATCACTAAGACCTGATGTAGAGCTATTTCCACATTTCAGATAGTCATAGGGGATGTTAAAAGTAAGCGTGGTCTTGTCATTTAGACCGTATTCTCCATAGATCTGCAGTTCTTCCTTTTCAAAAGTACATCCTATCGGTTTTTTATTGCCGTTGCTATCATAATATTCACTGGCGCTATAATAGTTAAAAGTAGGAGAGATAAAAAGCTCCCCCTTTTGCCTGACCCAAGATGATGCAAAAACAACTATCGGCAAAATAAGCAAAACTAGGTAAATCATAAAGACCTCCTGGTAAGCCTTTTATATACATAAAGTAAAAACGCAGTTACAGGAACTACAAAAAATAGCAGTATCCATATTTTATATTTATCCCAGTAATAAGATATTCCTTTTTTATGAAGATATTCAACCCTGAGTTTTTTTCCCACTTCATAGGAAGCTATGTAACGATCAGTAGATATACCTATATTTCCATAAAGCTTTAACAAATCCTTAAAGTCATGCTTATAAAGCGTCTGTATACCTTCTGGGTCTTTGTAATAAGAAAATATCAGAGCGGGTTTTCCATCCATTCTTTGAACCATAATCACTGAGAAAGGTTTTTCAAATGTAGAGGTAAAAATAACCTTTTTGTTAAGTGGATTTACTATCTTAAAGTCGCCTTCGCTTAAATCTACTACATTATCTCTTGTATCCTTGGGGTTTTTAAAAGCTATAATATAATCGTATTTAGAAATATGTTCAGGGTTTATGGCTATAGTATCTATATTTTTATCGTTAACACCTAAAAAGCTTACAAACTTCGTGGCAAGATCATAAAACTCTGGATCTTTTACCAGCACTGCAACGCTTCCATGTAAAATTTTAATAAAATCAGAAATAGTCTTTGGATTGTTCTCCAGAGCATCCCAGTAAAAGTAAGAATCTCCGAAAACGGTAAAAGCTACATGAGTAATGGCACCAAAACAGCTGTCAGAAGATATTAAATCCACCAGATTTATACCTATATAGTTGGTTCCATAAACCAGACTATCAGAAGGTATGCTGATTCTAAAACTTTTTTCACCGCTACCTTTTAAAGGATAAGCTGTTATCATATTACCGTTTAGGTAAACCCTCAACTCCATCGAGTCCTTTTTATGCACGGGTGTATGTGAAATATGAAGATAAAGATGTAAATCCTTAGGTATTCCACCTATTTTTGACAGATCAAGAGGTATGGTATAGTTTAGATTTCCAACACCTTCTACCGTTGCAGTATTAAGTCCCAGAGCTTTCAAAGTTATGCTGTTATTAGAAACCTCTTTATTTGTATTGACGGCTCTTATATCCTGATAAGAATTGATTAGAAAATCTGGAAAAACACCGCTTTCAAAAGCGTTTATAGCTTTTAATGGTACGTATAACACGTTGTTAGATAGATTCAACACACCCCCTTTAGAAGCTGTTATGAGCTTGCAGGAGTTCTTTTGAGGTGTATAGTAACTTACATCACAGGGTACAGGATCATCCTTACACATATAATAAACAAACGGAACAAGTTCTACGGAATTTATACAGTATCTGTTGTTATAATCCATCAAAAATTCCCTTATATCGCTAAAAGGCCTATAGTCAAACTCTACCTTGCTGTTCCTTTTCACAAGCATCCATATGTTGTCAGAAAAAATATCAGCGCATATGTCGTGAGATATCCTGAGACTGCCAGACAAAGTAATCTTTACAAAATTTTTGTTACCATTTCTTTTAAAAGGAATATCTATCTCGGGTGGTAGATTATCAACATTATAAGTCTTATAAGGTAAGTCATTTACAAAAATTGAAACAGTGCTGTTCTTTTTAAGATATGGTGATACCTGTAATATAAGCTTTATATCTCCTTTCTCAAGCTGGGGAAATGCTGGTATATAAAAATCATACCTTGGGTTTATACCTTTTAAGAGCAGATCGGTAGAGAGCAAATTTAACTCTTTAAACGTAAAAGTCTTTTTAATAAGATTTTGATTTTTATTGTTTTGTAAGCTTTTATTACTGGTCTTATCGTTTGTATGCTTATTTTTTTCTGTATTTTTGTTTTCTTTCTTTGGGAGTTGTTTCTCAGCATGATGCTTGTGATGAATCTTATTCTTTAAATGCCTTATTTTACGATGTTTTTTGTTGTGATGCTCTTTTTTATGGTAATTTTTACTAAGGTGTACAGTTATGTTTATCCTTCTTTCATGATATTCTGAAGCTATTACAGTACCTAAAGTTAATGATAGTGTTAGTAACAATATCCATACTTTTTTTAACATGGTATCATTTTAACATAAGCTTTATGAATGATATATGAAAATTCATATACTGATTTCTATATCTTTTAACTTTTTTCTAAAATCTTCAGTCAGAGAAAGGCAATCGTATTCGTTTTCTTTTAAAACGCCGTAATACATAAAAGAGAAACTGGATAAGTATTGAGCGATTGTTTCAAGATAGCTTGCTGATGACATCCTTATCATATCGTTTGCTATCACATCTGCTCGTTGATTTATGGGCATGTAATAAGCAAGATGAACAGGCTTTTTATAGTTTATATAAAACTCTGCATTTTTTAGAATCCTCTCCGGGTTTCCGTAACCGTTGTTTTCACTTGCTGTAACCCCCAGCATACTCTGAAAAAAATTAGCAGTGCTTTCCTGGATAACCGGGTCAAAGTACTTTATAAACTCGACTCCTTTTTCAAACTCCACCAGCCATCCACCAAAACAAGTCCCTATATCAGCATCAGGGAAGTAGCCTTTAAGAAGTTTTATAGCCTGGATTAGCTTATCTCTCAGTTTACTGAAATATTCTTCTGTAACAGAGTCTATCGTATCTGAATAAAGAGACTGGTTTGAACATGTCTTGTCGTACCTGCAGGCGGTATAAGTGGACTGCTCTGCAGCAAGAGCAAAGTAAAGTTTGCCACTGAACTGAGATTTCAGATATCCTGCAAGCCTATCAAGGGTTTCCAGAAAGATATCAGATATGTGCCAGTCTCCATAAGTTGGAGTTCCAAGAGCTGGGTTTTGTCCATTGTAATTTTCCCATGTTATGACCATGAGCTCATAACCATCCTTAGACCACTCATTAAACCTCTGCTTACTCGCCCATTCTTCTATATAAGACATGCTAGGAGTATAAAGGTTGCCAGACGTATCCCTGCCACCGTTTATCCACATACAGACTATATCCGGTTTTAAAGCATCCAGCACCATTTTAGCACTTTTATCGTATCCGTCTATCATTTTCTCCGGGTCATCTCCAAGCCCAAACTTTATACTTTTATACTCTACAGCCTGCGAAGCCTGTGAAGACCCACCTGCACCGCATGAGCTAAATAAAATGTAAGAGCCACCACCTATCAAAAGCTTTAAAAAATCTCTCCTTTTCATGCTAACATTCCATACACACAGGCTCTTTCTATTATAATAACTTATATGAGCGAAGATAAAAAGCTTATATACTTGGTAGAAGATGATATGGACTTAGCCGATATACTTGTTTTTAACTTAGAAAAAGAAGGATTTGAGGTAAATCACTTTACAAACGGCAACGATTTTTTTAAAAGCATGGAAACCACACTGCCAGACCTTGTAATCCTTGATATCATGCTCCCCGGTTACGACGGGGTCAGGATTGCAAAGATAGTAAAGCAAAACGTCCTTTACAAGGATATACCTGTTATATTCCTTACTGCAAAATCAGAGGAAGAGGATAAGATAGAGGGCTTTAACGCCGGGGCGGACGATTATATCACAAAGCCCTTTTCCTCCAAAGAGCTTATAGCCAGAATAAGAGCTATACTAAATAGATATAAAAAGATAAACACCACAAACAGGTTAAAGCTTGAAAACTTAGAGATAGATGATGATAAGATGGAAGCCACCATAGATGGAAAGCCCATAAACCTCACAAAAACGGAGTTCAGGATACTAAGATACTTCCTAGACAACATAGATAAAATCCTTACAAGGGATAAGATAATAAACATGCTCTGGTCTTACGGCACCGATATAAACGACAGAACAGTGGATGTGCATATAAAACATTTAAGGGACAAGCTAGGGGATTTTGGAAAGTATATAAAAACCATAAGAGGGGTCGGTTATAAGTTTAGTTTAAAAAATGAAGGATGATAAGGTAATAATAGGAAGGTTTTTATCCACCTTTGGCACAAAGGGTGATCTGGAGATAGCTTTTGAGTTTGAACAGGATTTAGATTTTTATATCAAAAGCCTAAAACAGATATATCTACAGAACAAAAAAACCAAAGAGTTTAAGGCTTTTAACGTGACATTTAAAAAAACTCAAGATAAGATACTCTGCCACATAAAAGGAATAGATACACCTGAAATGGCAAAGAGCTTTTGCAACGCCACCGTGTTTGCAGATGTAAAGGATTTACCAGAAAAAGAAGATACTGTTTATCTTTTTGAGCTTTTTGGAAAAGAGGTAAAGCTAAGCGATGGAAGCGTTTTAGGAAAACTCACAAACGTTTTTAGATATGGAGATATAGATTATATGGAGATAGATTATGGAAAATATATCATACCTGCCAAAGAGCCCTTTGTTATAAAGCTTGATAAAGATGATATAATCCTTTCAAAAGAGCATGTTTTAATTTGAAAAGCCCACAAAACAACATATATTTAAAGTATGCGAAGTATTAAAAGCACCGAAGAGCTTGTAAGCATATTAGAAAAAGAAGGCGAGCTTATAAGGGTAAAAGACCCGGTGGATATACACTATGAGATTACAGAGCTAACAGACAGGATGTGTAAAACCAAAGACCCAAAAGCGCTTCTTTTTGAAAACGTAAAAGGATACTCTGTGCCCGTTCTTACAAACGCCTTCGGCTCTTATAAAAGACTTAAGATTATATTTGGATACGATAATCTAGAGGATATAGGGTGGAAGCTTTACAAGGTATTAAAACCAGATATACCAAACACATTTTTAGAAAAGCTAAAAAAACTACCAGAGCTTAAAAAGTTAAACGACGCACTGCCAAAGGTAGAAAACAAAAACCCATACAGAGTGTTTAGCGAGAGCGTCTTTGACATACCGGTTTTAAAGTGCTGGCCCAAAGACGGTGGAAGATACATCACACTTCCTCAGGTTATCACCAAAGACCCGGAATCAGGTATCAGAAACGTAGGTATGTATCGTATCCAGCTTTTAGAAGATAAAAAGGTGGCGATGCACTGGCAAATACACAAAGATGGAAACTCGCACTTTCACAAGGCAAAAAGGCTAGGTAAAAAACTGCCTGTTGCTATAGTAATAGGTGGAGACCCTGTATGTACCTACAGCGCATCAGCACCCCTTCCACCGGAAGTAGATGAGTACCTTTTTGTAGGTATGGTAAGAGAAAGCCCCGTTGAGCTTGTAAAGGGAAAAACCGTTGATATAGAATACCCCAAAAACGCAGATTTTGTGATAGAGGGTTATATAGACCCAGAAGAACCGCTTGTAGATGAAGGGCCCTTTGGAGACCACACTGGTTTTTATACCCCTGTTGACAAATATCCAGCCGTTCATATAAGCGCTATACTCTCAAAAGACAATCCCATATACATGGCCACCATCGTAGGACCACCCCCTCAAGAGGATAAGTATCTTGGCTATGCCACAGAACGTATATTCTTACCGCTTATAAAGTTTAACCTGCCAGAGATAGTGGATTATCATCTTCCGGCAAGCGGTGTTTTTCACAACTTCTGCTTTGTGTCCATCAAAAAAAGGTACCCAGGACACGCTTTTAAAGTGGCTTACGCACTCCTTGGTCTTGGTCTCATGTCTTTGGAAAAATACATAGTGGTTTTTGATGAATGGGTGAATGTGCACGATATAGATGAAGTACTTTGGATATGGGGCAACAACACAGACCCCTCAAGGGACATTCTTATCACAAAAGGACCAATAGATGTGCTTGATCATGCCACCAACGAAGTGGGTTTTGGGGGTAAAATCATCATAGATGCCACCACAAAATGGAAAGAGGAAGGATATACAAGAATCTGGCCAGAGGTAGCAAGAACTGACGATGAAACAAAAAAAAGAGTAGAACCTATATGGCAAAACATATCAA
>CAYFGH010000028.1:0-13075 GCA_964342735.1 uncultured Aquificaceae bacterium | reverse complement strand
GCATATGTTAAAATAATCTTGTGATAATAAACAAAGACGTAGATTTAAAGGAGCTTACCACGATAAAAGTAGGTGGGGTCTGCTCTTACATGGTATTTCCTGAAAACGAAGAAGAGTTTTTAAACATATACAAAAAGCATAAAGATGATAACCCATATATACTTGGTAAGGGCTCAAACGTTGTGTTTGGGGATTTTAGAGGGGTTATTATAAATACAAAACATTTTTACGATGTTAAAATCTCTGAAACAAAAGAAGGCATTCTAGTAAAAGCTTCTTCTGGGGTGCCTTTGAAAGACATCATCAAGATTGTGGTGGAAAACAATTTAGAGGGGTTTTACAAGCTTATAGGGTTTCCAGCGAGTGTGGGCGGGGCTATCGCCATGAACGCCGGGGCTTACGGGGTGGAAGTCTTTGATTTTATAAAAGGTGTCTGGTGTATAGAGGATGATGAGATAGTTTACAAACCAAAAGAAGAGATTTTTTATACATATAGAAAAACTGAGTTTGAAAACAAACCGGTGCTATATGGAGAGTTTTTGTTTAGAAAATCCACTGAAGATGTAAAAGCCTTAGCTCAATCCATAAATCAAAACAGGATGAAAGCACAGCCTCTTAACATGCCCACTTCCGGTTCTACCTTTAAAAACCCTGCTGGAAACTTTGCGGGCAAGCTTCTAGATATGGCTGGTTTAAAGGGTTATAAACTAAAGGATATAGGTTTTTCTCAAAAGCATGCAAACTTTTTGATAAACTATAAAAGCGCCACATTTCAAGAGGTGCTTGATATAATAAATATTGCAAAAGAAAAAGTTTTCAAGGCTTTTAATATAATGTTAGAAGAGGAAATAAAGCTGGTATGGAGATAGCAATTATAACAGGTGGAGACTCGTTAGAAAAAGAGATTGCGCTAAAGGGTGCAAAGGCGGTGGAAGATTCCCTTAAAAAACTTGGACACCGAGTAAGTGTGCTGGAGATTGATAAGGATTTGTGCACAAGGTTAAAGGAGCTAAAACCTCAGAAAGCTTTTATAGTGGCTCATGGAAGCTACGGAGAGGATGGCAAAGTTCAGGGGCTTCTTGAAATACTCGGGATACCTTATATAGGCTCAAACACAAAAACAAGCGCCATATGTATGGATAAGGATTTTTCAAAACAGATATTTGTTCAAAATGGTATCAAAACACCAAGATGGAAAGCCTATAAGAAGAAAGATATCATAGACTGGGATACGTTTCCATGTATAGCAAAACCCGCTTCATCGGGTTCAAGTTTTGGGCTTTTCAAAGTAGAAGATGATATAACTCTTAAAAAAGCCGCTCAAAATATATTTGAAATAGACGATAAGCTTATCATAGAGGAGTTCATAGAGGGTAAAGACATGACGGTGGGATATTTTAAAGGAGCCATTTTAGATCCTATAGAGATTATTCCTAAAAAGGGTATATATGACTTTGAAAGCAAATACACAAAAGGCATGTCTGAGTATGTTTTTATAGAAGATGATAGCCTTACCAGAAAACTAAAAGATATCACAAAAAAGATAGTAGACATCTTTGAGATAAAAGATATGGCTAGGGTGGATTTCAGGGTAAGAGAAGATGATATATATGCTCTTGAGATAAATACGATACCGGGTCTTACGGAATTAAGCCTTTTGCCCATGGCTCTTAAAAAAATGGGCATATCCTTTGATAAAATGGTGGAGATGCTCATAGATGGCTAACTTGTATTACTACAGGGGAAAGCAAAAGGAGAAAAACTCCAAGTGGAATATCTTAAAGCAGAGTCTTCCTTTCATATGGCTTTTGCTGTTTGGTCTGTTTAGCTTTTTTGCACCGTTTTTGATAGACAGCATAAGCTTTTTCAAAGCAAAAGCCGTAAACGTTTACGGAGACCAGACGATACCTCCTCAGGTGGTAGCAGAGGCTATAGGAGCTTACAAGAGAAACTGGCTTTTTATGAACGCCTCCGGTATAAAGGATAAACTTGAAAAACTAACGGGCAATGCGGTGGCTTCTGTGGCGGTAAGAAAAGACCTAAAAGGTATATTAAACAACGATGTGGTGGTGGATGTCTATATAAAAGAGAGAAAACCGATAGCGGTGGTGGTAAATCAAAACAAGAGCTATCTCATGGACGATAAGGGAAATCTGTTTGACAAAAAATACTTCAACACAAAAAACCTCACCATCATATACACTCCAGATATAGAAAAAACCCAGGAGGAAGTAAAACTCTGGTTAAAGCCTTTGTCAGAATATCTAAAGCAGTTTAAAAATAAAGATATATTCATAACCAACAGCGGGATATTTGTGGATATAAAGGATATAAACGGCGAGCTTATACTGCCTATCTCAAGCGATTACGATAAAAAACAGCTATTAGAAAGGCTAAACTTGATTTTAAGCCGTGGTTCTAATTATATAGCCAACAAGATTATAGACCTTCGCTACGACAAGTTTATAACCATAAGAGACAACATCAATCAGAACGATGCTCAGAACAACAATCAGACTAACAATCAGGATAAAAGCCAGAAACCTTTATCCTAGAGATTTTATATGAATTTTATAATTTTTATGTATAATAAATACAATATTTAAGAAAAGGAGAGAATCATGGAAAGAAGGGAATTTTTAAAGACCGCCATGCTGGGACTCGTTGGCGTAAGCGTTGGTAGCGCTTTTGGAAACGCTTTATCCCCTATAAAGTTAGAAACCCAGAAACCATCAAAGGTAAAACCCTGGATAGCCCTTACGATAGACGATGGATGGTTTGACAGGGAGAAGATGGTAAACATAGTAAACCACTACCAGGTGCCTGCAAACTTTTTCATCATAGGCCGTGTTATAGAAGAAGATCCAAAGCCCTGGATAAACGCCATAGAAAACGGTCATGAACTGGGATGCCACACTTACTATCACAACTTTTTCTCCAGAGAGCCGATATCAAAAGTAAACGAAGATTTTAGCCTGTATGCAAAAACCTTTATAGACAAGCTTGGAGCTGAAAACTTCAACAGCATAAAGCATTTCAGATACCCTTACGGAGATGTTGGAAACTATATGAACAGAAAGTATATTGAATCTCTCATAAAAGCTCATGGCTGGGATATAGCCTGGTGGGATCTGGATCTGTCTTTTTACCACAGACCTCATTTTGGCGTTTATAAAAGCCCGATACAACCTCTTGATAAATTTAAAATCTATATGGAGCATATGGAAGAGCTATCTATGAGGCTTGGAAAGCCCACTAAAACAAAGGTGTTGCTCCACTTTAAATATCCAGATGACCTCACGCTGAAAGATGTCATAGAATACTCTTTAAAACAGGGTTATGAGATAAAAAGGCTCTCTGAGTTAGAAGCCTAACGAAAGTTTTTCTGGTGTGATATTATATTTTTATGCATCATGAAGACAGGGCTTTTCTTGGAATAATAGGTGGAAGCGGGCTATATAAAATATTTGATGATGTAGAAGAAATTGAGATAGATACTCCCTTTGGAAAGCCCTCTTCTAAGATTTTTATAAAAGATGGTGTTGCTTTTTTATCAAGACACGGGGTAGATCATTCTATACCCCCTCATCTTGTAAACTACAGGGCAAACATCTACGCCCTTTATAAGATAGGTGTTAGGAAACTAATAAGCATAGGTGCCACAGGTGGTATAAACACCCTTTTTAAGGGTGGTGATATCGTAATAACATCAGATATACTTGATTTTACCAAGTCAAGAGTCTCTACGTTTTTTGAAGGGGTGTTTTCAAAGGATATAGAAGAAGCTGATGATGGCTATTTTTATAAGCTTTTAAAAGCAAAAAAAGTAGTGCATACAGACATGTCAAACATATTCTGCGAAGAGATGATAGCCTTAGCAAGCGATGTGCTTAGAGAGTTAAAGATAAACTTCTATCTAAAGGGTGTATACGCCTGTACCGAGGGACCAAGGTTTGAAACCAAAAAAGAGATAGAGTTTTTAAGAGATATCGGCGCTGATATGGTGGGTATGACCGCCTGTCCGGAGGTGTTTCTGGCAAGAGAGACCGGTATGCATATCCTTCATATGAGCGTCATAACAAACCCAGCCGCTGGCATAGAAGGACACAAGCTCACCTCAAAAGAGGTGATAGAGATGATGAAGCAAAAAGATGAACAGTTAAAACAGTTTTTAACGCTTTTCATACCAAGGGCAAGAAAAGAGTTTGTGTGTGGGTGTGAAAACGTACTTGAAGGAGCAGATGTATGAAGACTATAGATGTAAGCGATAAGATAGAGACTCTTAGGGAGGCAAGGGCTTACGGTTTTATAAAATTAAACCAAGATACCATAGAAAAGATAAAAAGAAACGAGCTTCCAAAAGGAAACCTCCTAGAGGCTACAAAGCTCTGTGCACTCTACGGGGCAAAAAGCGCCCAGCAGATTTTACCCTTTTGCCATCCTATAAATATAGACTTTGTGGAAGGGGATTTAAATATAAAAGAAGATGGGATTGAAGTGTTTGCAACGGTAAGAGGAATAGCGAGGACTGGCTATGAGATGGAGGCTCTAAGCGCTGTGAACGCCATGCTTCTTAACATATACGACATGTGTAAAGGTATAGACAAAGACATGGTGATAAAGGAGATAAAGCTCCTTTCTAAAAAGGGTGGCAAATCCGATTACTTTGAAGACTTGAGCGGTGAAAAAGCGGCGGTGATAGTCCTAAGCGACAGAGCCTCAAAAGGTGAGTACGAAGATAAAAGCGGTAAGATAGCCATAGAGATGTTAAAATCTTTAAACGCCGAAGTCATCCATTACGAGGTGATACCAGATGATAAGGATATGCTCATAGATCGTCTTAAAAGCCTGCAAAACAGGGTAAACGTCATTATAACAAGTGGATCCACAGGGTTTTCTAAAAGAGATATAGCCCCAGAAGCCACTAAAGAGGTTATAATCAAAGAGATGGTAGGCTTTGAAGAGATTATGAGGGTTTATGGTTATAGGAAAGTGCCAAAAAGCATCATGTCAAGAGCGGTCTGCGGTATCATAAACGAAAACTGTATCGTGATAAACCTGCCCGGTAGCAGCGGTGGTGTAAGAGACAATCTAAACATGATAGGGGGACTTATAAAACACGCTCTAAAGATGGCAAGAGGAGAAGGGCATTGAGGCAAGATTTTGCAATTCACAACGCTATTGTAAACATGTTAACAATTTTGTTAACAAAAGTTTTGAGCTTTTACAACGATAAAATTGATGAATATAGTTATTATGCATGGCACAATATTTGATAGGAGGTGTCTATGAAGAAGATAGAGGCTATTATAAAGCCTTTTAAACTGGATGAGGTGAAGGACGCTCTTACGGAGATAGGGATAGGCGGCATGACGGTGATAGAGATAAGGGGCTTTGGCCAGCAGAAGGGACATACGGAGGTCTACAGGGGTACAGAGTACGTTATAGATTTCTTACCCAAGATAAAGATAGAGATAGTGGTAAAAGACGACGAGGTGGAAAAGGTGGTAAACACCATAATCAAATCTGCTCAGACCGGAAGGGTAGGGGACGGCAAGATATTTGTGCTTCCTGTTGAAGATGTAATACGTATAAGAACGGGGGAAAGAGGAGAGGCAGCTATTTAGGATGAAAATTTTAGTAAGGAGGTTTTAATATGAATCAGGCAAAAGCTCAGGAGGTCTTGGACCTAGTTAAAAACGAGGGTATTGAGTACGTAGACCTCAGGTTTTCGGATCCCTTTGGTCAGTGGCAGCATCTTACCATCCCAGCTTATGAGCTATCTATGGACACCTTTGAAAACGGAAGAGGATTTGACGGCTCTTCCATAAGAGGGTGGCAGTCCATAAACGAATCTGATATGCTCGCTTTCCCAGATCCAGAAACCTGTTTTATAGACCCATTTATGGATAAGACTATAGTGATGATATGTGACATATACGATCCTATCACCAGAGAAAGATATCAAAGGGATTCAAGATATATAGCCCAGAAAGCCGAACAGTATCTTAAACAAACCGGTATAGGTGATGTAGCTTACTTTGGACCTGAAGCGGAGTTTTTCATATTTGATTCTGTGGAGTTTGGCAACACCGGAAACTCATCTTTCTGGAGAGTGGACTCCGAAGAAGGATGGTGGAACAGAGAGTTTACCTCTTCTGGTTATAAGATACCAAACAAAAGAGGATATTTCCCGGTACCACCCCTTGACAAGACCCATGATCTTAGAAGCGAGATGGTAAGCATAATGAGCAACTACATGGGTATAACGGTGGAGCTTCATCACCACGAGGTGGCTACCGCAGGACAGGCTGAGATAGATATAAGATACGATTCACTGGTAAAACAGGCGGACAACCTCTTTAAATACAAGTACACCGTAAGACAGGTGGCAGCAAAGTATGGCAAATACGCCACATTCATGCCAAAGGTACTGCCAAACGACAACGGTAGCGGTATGCACACGCATTTTTCCATATGGAAAGGAAATCAAAACCTGTTTGCAGGCTCTGATTATGCCGGTATATCAGAGATATGTAAATACGCCATAGGCGGTATATTAAAGCACGGTCCAGCACTCACCGCTATTACAAACCCCACCATAAACTCATATCACAGGCTGGTACCCGGTTTTGAAGCACCGGTAAGACTCGCATACTCCGCCAGAAACAGGTCTGCTGCCATAAGAATACCCATGTATTCTCAGAGCCCAAAGGCAAAGCGTATAGAGATAAGATTCCCAGACCCCACTTCAAACCCGTACCTGGCTTTTGCAGCGATACTAATGGCGGCTATAGATGGTATTGAAAACAAGCTAAACCCCGGAGAACCCTTTGACAAAGACATATACTCTTTACCACCGGAAGAATTACAAAACATACCACAGCTTCCAGGTTCTTTAGAAGAATCTTTAAAAGCTCTGGAAGAGGATTACGAGTTCTTGGTAAGAGGTGGTGTGTTTACAGAAGATTTTATCCAGATGTGGATTGAAACCAAGAAAGAAGAGATAAACAAAATGAGGTTTACCCCACATCCTCTTGAATTTGAGCTCTATTTTGATATATAATAACTCCTCAGGGGGCTTTGCCCCCATCTATGAATAAAACGCTTATAAAACCTCTACCAAAACTTATCAGGCTTTTAAGAAAAACTATAAAAATATACTGCGATAGAGATGATTCCAAAGACAGGTCCATCATATATGCCCTGTGGCACTCTCAGGCTCTGGCTGTAGCGATGTATGGTATAGACAAAAACATATACAGTATAGCAAGCCAGAACAAAGATGGAGATATAGCAGCTTACATATTAGAGGGGCTTGGGTTTGGAGTGGTAAGGGGCTCCAGCAACAAAGACAATAAGGACAAAGGCGGTGCAAAAGCCCTCATGCAGATAAAAAAAATTTTAGAGAAAGGACACAACATAGCCATCACAGTGGATGGTCCCACTGGTCCACCTAAGAAAGTAAAACAAGGCATAGTGTATCTTGCCCAGAAGACAAAAAGGCCCGTAGTGGGCATATATGCTGATATATCTCATTTTATAAGCCTGAATACGTGGGACAGGTTTCAAATACCGCTTCCTTTTTCCAAGATAAAACTCATAACCACGGAAGAGATATACATAAAAGAAGATGAGGATTTAGAAGCATATACAAAAATGATAGAAGAGAAGATGATAGCTCTTGAATCCAAAAGTAATACCTAAACACACATCAGACAATAAAATATTTAAAATGAACGGCAAAAGCGATATTTTAAACATCTTTGATATAGACCTCCCAAGAGATGAAAGTGCAGAAAGAGCGGTGTTGGGGGCAATGCTTCATGATGTCAACAACATACCAGTGGTGGCGGAGGTTTTAAAGGAAGAGGACTTTTTTGAACCTGTCCACAGATTGCTGTTCAGGCTTTTGATGGATTATTACTTTGAAAACTCTTCACTTTCCACCATGGACAGGGTGTTGTTGAAAGATTTTATAGAGAAAAAGAAGGTTTTTGAAAATCTTACCAAAGAAGGTTTTGATATATCAGAAGATTTCTTAGAATCTCTGATATTAGAAGCTGTTACAGATTTGGAGATACTTCAAGGTGTATTAAAGATACTTAAAGAAAAATCAATACAGAGAAACCTGATAAACCTTGGTTTTAAAATCATAAGGGATGCAAAACAAATACCTGATTCAAACATACTGATAGAAACCATCCAGAACGAGTTAATAAACATCACCTCAGAAAACGTAAACACCGGATACTTTGAAATAAAAGATGTGCTGGAGCAGGTGATAAGTATAATAGAAAAATTCTCCCGTAGAAAAGAGCTTGTCACCGGTATTCCCTCTGGTTTTATAGACCTGGATCGAATGACCACCGGTTTTCATGAATCAGACCTTGTGATAATAGCGGCTCGTCCTGGGATGGGAAAGAGCTCTTTCATGCTTTCTATGGCTCATAACATGGCGAAAAAAGATATACCAGTGGGTATATTCTCGTTAGAGATGAGCAAAGAACAGCTAATATTAAGACTGTTATCCTCCGCCAGTAAGATAGATATGCAGAACTTAAGAACTGGTATGGTAACCGATAGCGATATAGCACTCTTGGAATCCACAAAGAACGAGCTTTCAAAGTTTAAGATATATATAGATGATTCTCCTTCTTTAACAATATCTGATCTTCGCATAAAAGCCAGAAAACTTGTTATAGAAAAGGGTGTTAAAGTAATCGCCATTGATTATCTTCAGCTTATAAGGTCTGTGAGGGTAAAAGGCAGTAGACAGGAAGAGGTGGCTGAAGTATCAAGAAATCTAAAAGCTCTGGCAAAGGAGCTAAAGATACCTGTTATAGCTTTAGCTCAGCTTTCCCGTCAAACAGAGCACAGGTCTGATAAAAGACCACAGCTATCGGACTTAAGAGAATCGGGTCAGATAGAGCAAGATGCAGACCTCATAATATTTTTACACAGACCTGAGTATTACAAGAAAAACCCCCTTCCCGAAGAAAAGGGGCTTGTGGAGGTAATAGTTGCAAAGCAAAGACAGGGACCCACAGGTATTGTAAAACTCGCTTTTATAAGCGACTATGCAGCCTTCTATCAGCTTTCAGAAAGAGCAGCGGAGTTAAATAGACAGGGATACGATGACGATATGAAAGACAGCGACATAGTGGATACTGATTTTGATGTGGATTTTTGATGGGAATATCTGAAAAACCATACATAGTAGTGTTTGAAGGAATAGACGGTGCCGGGAAATCAACCCAGATACAAATAGTCTATGAGCTTTTAAGAGAAAAGGGAAAAAATGTAAAACTTTTAAGAGAACCGGGTTCCACCGAGATAGGAGATAAGATAAGAGATATTCTAAAAGCCAACAAGCTGAATCCAAAAACCCAGGCGTTTTTGATAGAAGCTTCCAGAGCTCATATGATAGAAACTCATTTTAAGGGCTTTGATGGTATAGTGCTTTTAGATAGATACATATATTCTACGATAGCCTATCAGGGGTATGGATCTGGTCTTGATATAAGCTTCTTAAAAGCCCTAAACGATTTTGCTATAGGTATGTATAAGCCAGACATCACGCTTTTGTTTGATATAGATCCCTCTACAGCCCTAAAAAGGCTTCAAAGAGAAAAAGATGTATTTGAAGACCTGGAGTTCTTGGAGAGAGTAAGAAAAGGTTATTTAGAGCTTGCAAGAGAGTATAAGTTTTTTATAGTGGATGCTTCAAAATCAAAGGAAGAGGTTACAAACAGCGTACTGACAATATTAAAACAACATAACGTATTTTGATTTTATAAAAAGCCAAAATACCATAACTATCAGAGCATAAAAAAGCGCAGGATAGTAAAATGTTAAGAATGCATACCATAGACATGATATATCTGATGGATAAAAGTTACTGGCCTTATTTTGCCTACGCTGGTTTTGTGGTGGCTTTAGCTTTTTATGTGAGGGCCACTATTGGTTTTGGCTCTGGTCTTATTTCGGTATCACTTTTGAGCCTCATCTTTCCTATAAAAGAGGTGGTACCGGTGGTGCTCATACTGGATTTAACAGGCTCTGTAATCCTTGGAGCATATGATTTCTCACATATAAGGTTTAAAGAACTAACGTGGCTTTTTCCGGGAAGCATCATAGGGCTCATCATAGGTACCTTTATACTGGCAAAAACAGATGCTCAGCAGATTACAAGGTTTTTAGGAGTGTTTATAATCTCTTACGTAATATATGCCATAAGCTTTAAACCAGAAAAACTTCCCATCATAAGAAGGTTCTGGGCTTTTCCTCTTGGGATGCTCGCTGGTGTCATAGGAAGTCTTTACGGTGGTGGAGGACCACCTCTCGTGGCTTATCTTCAGCTAAGGAGAATAGAAAAAAGAAGCTTCAGAGCGACGTTTCAGGTAATTGCTCTTCTTGATAACATACTTAGAGTATTTACCTATCTTGGTGTGGGGCTTTTGAACGTTAAACTCTTTGAGATAGCTCTTCTTTTAATACCTTTTGCAGGTATTGGGCTTTTTGGTGGAAACAAGCTTCACATGAGGATATCAAATGAAACTTTTATGAGGCTTACTTTAATATTTTTATTTCTTATTGGATTAAACTATCTTATATAAATTATATAAATATATTGGCGGGCAAAAAGCCCGCTTAAACTAAAAAGATTATTTTTTGAGGTTTGGTTCGTCTTCAAAGCCTTTGAATATTTCACCTTCCTCGTCGGTACGAGATGCGTTGATAATACCATAAAGTAACGTTGCAAAAATCCAACCATAGAATATAATAGCCAAGAACATTGAAAGTTTAAAACCTAAATACATAAACTTCACCTCCTTAATAATATAATAGCATATAAATAACTTTTTTCAAGCATCATTGTTTGCCTGGTAGACCACTACAATCAGCACATGGCTCCACTAGGTGAAGGTTAAACATCATCTCAAGACCCATCTTTTCAAACCATGGCTCTACGTCACCAAACTTTACCTTCCATAAGAAGTATTTTTCAAAACCGCTTTTTACCCAGTGCATCCACTTGCTCCTGTTTTGTTTTGTCCAGGCTCTTGGTGGGATAACAGGATAGGCAATAAATCCAGCAGCATCATCACCCATATCGGCGATACAGATAGCGGCCAGAGTAGGCATATACCTTTCAGAGCTGTTTCTTATATCAGAGACTATGTTTAATGCGATAGCCAGAGCCATACCTTCTATCATCTGACCGGTCTTTGGAGTACCTGTGGGTACTGGGGTTTGTTCTACGGGTGGGATTGCCGCCACCACACCAACGCCGTATATGTTTCTGTAGGTTGGGTTGTTGAAGCATTTGTCCACTATAACCATCTTGTTGGCCGGATTTGCCACCTTGTCGCCTGCGCTTGCAACCACGTCAGTTCCCATAAAGCTTGGCATAATCATAGCAAAAGATGATTCTACCGTGTATTCTTTCCCGTTTAAATCCTCATAAACCACGTGGTCTTTTTCTACTTTTTTGACTTTTACATTTACCACAGGTCTTATATCCCTTTCCGCCATCAAATCTTCCATAACCCTTTTAGAGCTTCCAACACCACCTAAACCAAGATGTCCTACAAAAGGCTCTGAAGTTATATAGTGTATGGGGAATTTATGTCTTACACCTCTTTTTTTGGCTTCATAATGAAGCATAAAAGCAAACTCATATCCGGGACCGAAACAGCTTGTGCCGGGTTTTGCACCAACTACCACAGGTCCTGGTTTTTCAAAGAACTTTTCCAAAGCTTTGTTAAGGTGTAAAGCATGGTCCACTGTACACACCGAGTATCCGTTTTCTTCCTGGCCTTCTGTAAATACGAGCTTAGGACCTGTTGCTATAACAAGATAATCGTATTCTAATACTTTACCGCTTTTTAGGGTAACCTTGTTGGCATCCGGGTCTATCTTTTCGGCATCCTCGTTTATAAAGTCTATATTCTTCCTTTTCAACACCGGTTGAAGGGGTGTTGATATATCACCAAACTTGCGCCATCCTATAGCTAAGTGTGGAAAAGCTGGTGTAAAACCAAAATAGGGTCTTCCAGAGACTACCTTGATATCCAGATTAGCATCCAATTTCCTCAAGTTATAAGCGGTGGATACGCCACCTACGCCACCACCTATTATCACTACTCTTTTTGCCATAATACCTCCTAAAGTTAGATAATACTTAATTATAATATAACCACACACTATATAAGCAAATAAATATATCTTATAAGTTTATAAGTGTCCTTTATAAATTAAAGGATTATAAAAAAGTACAAAAATATTTACCCATGCTTGGATACGTAATTGAAGATTATTATGAAGATAGCAAGCACTATGATAACCACCGTAGGTGTTAGTATGAAGATAAACTTATCGTGAGCGTTTAATTTTTTACCCATATCAACCACTCCTTTGTTTCTAGCTTTTAATATAGAAGCTACTAAAAATTTGGCAATGACTAGGCTGTCTTTTGTTTTCTAAACTTTCTCAGGATATTCTTTATATCAAGCACCAGAGCGGAAGCCACAAATATTGAAGAAAGAGTACCCACTATCACACCTATCAAGAATGCAAAGGATATATCAGAGAGCACAGGTCCACCAAAAAGATAAAGACCCAAGGAAGACAAAAACACCGTTGAAGAGGTCATGATGGTCCTTACTATGTTTTGATTCACCGACAGGTTTATAATCTCTGCCAAGTCCATACCCTTTCGCAGTTTCAGATTTTCCCTAATCCTGTCAAAGACTACCACCGTATCTGTTATGGAGTATCCAGCCACCACAAGGATAGATGCCAAAACATCAAGGTTTACCTCTTTATAAGTCCAGGAATAAGCCCCTATCACTATAAAAACGTCGTGAGCTAGCGCTAAAATACCACCAAGGGCAAACAAAAACTCGTATCTGAAGGATAGATATATCAGTATACCTGCCAGTGCTGTGAGTATAGCCCATATGGCTTTTTTCCTCAATTCCCCACTTACTACAGAACCTATATCCTCTCTTTGTAAAAGCTCAAAACTACCTATGCTGTTTAAAGCTTTTTGCACTAGACCTGGGCTCTC
>CAYFGH010000027.1:0-13212 GCA_964342735.1 uncultured Aquificaceae bacterium | reverse complement strand
ATAGCTTATGTTAAAATACTCTTATGAAGGCGCTTTTTATAGGGGCTAGCTCTGATCTGGCGATAGCCACCGAAGAGGAGTTTGCAAAGAATGGTTTTGAGCTTTTCTTAATAGCAAGAAACAAAGAAAGGTTAGATGAAATTGCAAACCATATAAACGTTATATCTTCCAAAAGACCAAAAACCTACGTGTGCGATTTGAGAGATTATGAGACCTTAGAGAAGATAATGGATGAGATTTTCAGCGAAAACATCATAGATGTGGTACTCATATTTCAGGGTTATCTTCCAAAGGATGTTTACGATAAACAAGAGATAATAAACACCATAGAGGTAAACTACACCTCCTGTGTGATGAGTTCAAACTTTGCCATAAAGCATTTTTTAAGACAGTCTCACGGCATGCTAATAGGTATCTCATCGGTGGCAGGAGACAGGGCAAGGCCTTCAAACTCTCTGTACGGCTCTTCTAAAGCGGGGTTTAGCTTTTATCTGGAGGGGCTAAGATATTGCATGGCATCAAAAAACATTCACGTTATGACGGTAAAACCAGGGTTTATAAGAACAAAGATGACAAAAGATATATCTTTTCCAAGCTTTTTGGCAGGTGAAAAGGAAACTGTGGCAAAGGATATATATAGCGCTATGCTCAAGAAAAAGGATGTTCTTTATACACCATCTTTTTATGAGTTTATAGTAAAAGCCTTAAAACTGATACCCTCTTCTTTGATGAAAAGGCTTGGCAAAAACAAATGCTAAATGGTAAAATCAGAGGGCTTCATACTAAACAGATTTTATCTTATAGAAGCTGAAGAAACGGATAGCTTTACCAAGATAGTTCAGGTTTATGCAAAGCCTCAGGGTCTTATCACCCTCTATGTGAGGGATATATTTGTGGATTCTCATCTTTTTGGCAAGCTGGAGCTTTTTGATAAGGTGTTTATCTGGTGGGAATCCGCCAAGGATCTGGCTAACCTTGTGGATATAATAGATTATAAGAGAAACAAAAAAATATACACCTACGAAAACTATATGGGATTTTCTTATATCTCAAAAGCTGTAAAAGAGGATTTGAAGCTTTACGATGATTACGTTTATGAGATGATTGAGTATTTCTGGGATTATGAGTTTGGGAAAAACTTCTATATCCCGGTTTTGTGGTTTTTAATACATGTATCAGATTATCTTGGTTTTAAGCCCATGTTTTTAGAAAAAGATATTTCTCAAAGCCCAAGCTTTTTGTATGTAAACCTTCAGGATGGAGATATTGGAAAATCAAAGTATTCTATGAAAGTAAGAAAAAAGGTTTTGGAGATTTTAAAAACGATATCAAATACCGATTTAGAGGATATACCAAAGCTAAAAGTTAGCATGCAGGATGCCAAAGAAGGCGCTAAATTTATGATGAGGCTTTTTAGAGGTTTAAACAGATGAAGAGATTTGCCATTACGATGGGTGACCCAGCCGGTATAGGACCGGAGCTTATAATAAAGCTAAAACCCCATATGGAGGATGATAACGCTTATGTGATATACGGAGAGGAGTATATTTTAAAACACGCTTCCGATGTTTTGGGGGTAAAATTTTACTATGAAAAGCTAAATACCATAGACGACGTAAAAGACAGAGGTATATACCTCATATCCCTTGGGTTAAAAGGGGCGTTAGAGCCATCTCCATCTTCTGGTAAGCTTGCTATAGCTTATCTTGCAAGGGCTACCGCCGATGCCATATCAAAAAAGCTAAACGGTCTTCTTACGATGCCCATAAACAAATACTTTGCAAAAGCCTCTGGTTTTAGCTTCAACGGACAGACGGAGTATCTTGCTTTTGCTGATAATAAAAAAACCTTTGCCATGATGATGTACTCCGATGCTATAAAGGTGGTCCTTGCCACCATCCACATACCCCTAAAGGATGTTCCAGCTACCCTAACAAAAGAGCTTATAAAAGAAAAGATAGCCCTCATAAAAGAGTATATACCCACATATTTTAAGTTTAAACCGCGTATAAAGGTCCTTGGGTTAAACCCCCATGCCGGAGAAGGGGGGCTTATAGGCGATGAGGAGTCAAAGATTATAATACCAGCTATAAAAGATGAAGAGGTAATAGGTCCTATTCCACCAGACACAGCTTTTATAGATATAGATGAAAAAGATATTTTCCTCTGTATGTATCACGACCAGGGGCTAATACCTTTTAAGATGCTATCTTTTGATAGGGGATCAAACGTCACCATAGGCCTTTCTTTTTTGAGGACCTCACCGGATCATGGGACTGCTTACGATATAGCGTATAAAGGTATAGCAAGACCAGACAGCGCCATATACTCTCTGGAGCTTTTAAAAAGGTATGGATATTAAACGCCTGGAGGGGACCACCTTAAACGAGAGTGTTTTAAACACACAGCCCTTGGAGGTTTCCAAAGAGTCAGAAAACCTCGCCATAGCCATAAAGACCACCGTATCTCAGGCCCTTCTTGGGGCTTTGAGCGACGAGCTATCAAGGCAGGGTTTTATAGAGGCCACCGTAGAGGATGTAAAACCAAACGCCTATAAGCTCATGCTAAACAACGGTGTTGAGATTGAGGTAAACTCCGCCACCACCCTTGATATCAAAAAAAACGACGTTTTAAAGCTTGTAATAAGCTCTTTAAACCCACTGGTATTAAAAATCTCCGATGTAAAATCCCCCTCTTTACCGATAGCTTCTATCCAGAGGGCTTTAGAGCATGAGAATTTAGTCCCTTCAAAGAGCCTCTCTTTTAAAGACATTGAAAACAGCGGTCTTTTTTACGAGAAAAAGCTAATAGATTTTCTTTTAAAAGCCAAAGACCTCTCAACCCTTACCCAGGATTCCAAATACCAGCTTCTTCAAGATATTATAAACACAGCAAAAGATATAAAATCTCTTGAGGCTTTTAAAAGCTTAAATCAGGATATAAAAACTGCCATTGAGCATATAGCCGCTGGCAACATCACAAAAGAGGATTTAGAAACCCTTTTTAAACCCCAAAGTACCGAACCGGACTTAAAGGATATACTGTCTTTGCTTTTAGAACAAGAGCCCACAAGCATTCCAAAAGAGGCTTTAAACCTTTTACCAAAAGCCCAGAGTATTCTATCTAACATAGAAAAAAATTTCATATTCAACGTAAAAGCCCTTCCAGAGCTCATATCAGAGCTTTCAAGCCTTTTAAAAGATATGCCCCAAAGCATAAAAGATACCTTTTTTAAAAGCCTACAAAACATATTAATAGATATAAAAAATCAAAGCGCCAAAGAACTTTTGAAAGAAAACCCATCACTTTTTTTTGATATAATAAGCGCCAAAGACCCGAAGGAGATATTAAACGCTATAAATGACATTACTTTGAAAAACACAGTGAGCAACATTTTAAAAGATATAAACAGCGTAAAACAAGATATGATAAATAAAATATCCCAAAACCCCACAAAGGTATTGGAGTTCACAAAACACATGAAAGAGGCTTTAAACAACCTTCAAAGCAATCTCAGTTTTGATACAAAGTTAGAACACATAAAAGCTGATGCTAATGCCCTTTACAATATAAACTTAGCCCAGCAGTTTATAATTCAAAACAACACGTTTTTTGTAAACTTTGAAGAGGGTTCTAAAAAAGGTTTTGGGGCTTTTAAGAAAGAACAAAACTCCTACAAAGCTTTTATAAAGCTAAACTGGGAAGACGGGTTTTTAGGAAGTATCTTGGAAATGCCAAAGACCGACAGCAAATCGCTTTTTATAAAATTCTACACAGATATAGAACCCCTTTCAAAGCTCATTGAAAGCTCAAAAGAAGAGCTAAAAAGCGCCCTAAAAGAAGAAAGTCTTAATGTCAAATCCATTGATGTTTTTATTTTAAAAGCCAGCGAGTTTGATTTAGAGGTAATAAAAAACATAAATGAGAGCTCAAATTTAAATATTTTTACATAAATATGGATGAAAAAGAAAAAAAGGCGATAGCTTTAAGATACGAAAGGGGAAAAGACAGCGCTCCAAAGCTTGTGGCAAAGGGAAAAGGTTATATAGCACAAAAGATTATAGAGCTTGCCAAAGAGCACAACGTCCCGGTTATTCAGGATGAAAAGCTACTAGCTGCCTCTTACAACCTTGACCTTTATGAGGAGATACCACCAGAGCTTTACAGAGCGGTGGCAAAGGTCCTCGTATTTGTGGAAAAGCTAAAAAAGAGGCTATGAGGCTTTTAGATTTGTATAATGCTTTACTTTCTTTTTATGGCTATCAAAACTGGTGGCCGGTGGACATGGATTATCATAAAGCTCATAATACAGATCCAAAGGATGAGATTATTATAGGGGCAGTCCTTACCCAAAACACCAACTGGAAAAACGTAGAAAAGGCTTTAGAAAACCTCAAAAACCACAACATGCTAAGCCTGAAAGCTATAAAGGATGTGGATATTGAGCTTTTAAAAGAGCTTATAAGACCCTCTGGTTTTTTTAAAAGAAAAGCCATGATACTAAAAGAGGTTTCAAAGATTGATAAGTTTAACAGAGAAAGCCTTTTATCCGTAAGTGGTATCGGCAAAGAGACCGCAGATTCAATACTTTTATACGCTTATAATAAGCCTTACTTTGTGATAGATATGTATACAAAAAGGCTTCTGGAGAGGCTTTACGGCATTTCATTTAAAGAGTATGATGATTACGCATCTTATATCACATCGGATATACCAAAAGATATTGATATCTATAAGGAGTTTCACGCTCTTATAGTAGAGCATGCCAAAAGGCACTGCAAAAAGACTCCAAGCTGTGAGGGGTGTGTGTTGAAGGGCAGTTGCATGTTTTGTGGCTAAATTACAAGCATCAAAGTATAAGCTATGATATAATCATTTTATTAAAAGCTTTAAAAAGGGGTAAGTTGCATGGAAAGAACGCTTGTAATAGTAAAACCAGATGCTTTTGAAAAAGGAGCCACCGGTGCTATAATTGACATACTTTTGAAAAACGGTCTTAGGCTTTTGGCGTTAAAGATGTTTAGATTTTCAAAAGAAAAGGCGGAAGGCTTTTATTATGTTCACAGAGAAAGAGGATTTTTTGGAGAGCTTGTGGAGTTTATGTGTTCTGGTCCTGTGGTGGCAATGGTCTTAGAGGGTGAAAACGCCATAGCTAAAGTAAGAGAGCTAATAGGACCAACAGACAGCGAAGAGGCAAGAAAGAGCGCTCCAAACTCCATAAGGGCTCTTTTTGGCACAGATAAGGGCAAAAACGCCATACACGCATCCGATTCAAAAGAATCAGCCGCTTATGAAATCCCTTACATATTCTCATCCTTAGAGATATATCCATGAACTGTTATAAATCCACCGAAAGGCTATTTACCCCAGGACCTGTAGAGATACCAGAAGAGATAAGGGCAATATTGGGAGCCCAGATAATCCATCACAGGACTCCGGAGTTCAAAGAGGCTTTCTTAGAAACCAGAAAGCTCTTTAAAAAACTCTTATCAAGCGAAAGCGAAAACTTTGTATTCTTTGCAAGCTCCGGTACCGGGGCTATGGAATCTGCGGTGCTAAACTTTTTCAACCCCGGCGATAAGGTGCTTGTCTTAAACGGTGGGAAGTTCGCCGAAAGATGGTTAGAACTCTGCAAAACCTACTCTCTTGATGTGATAGATTTTAAGGTAGAATGGGGTGAGACCTACGATAAAGAAGCCCTTAAAGAAGCCATTGAAAAAAACAATCCAAAGGGTGTTTTTATACAGATTTCTGAAACCTCCACCGCCACCTATCACGATTATAAGTTTATAGGAAGCCTTTTAAAAGACAAAGATACTTTGCTTGTGGCTGATGCCATCACAGCCCTTGGTACATACGATATAAAACCAGAAGAGGATGGTATAGATATAATAGTGGGTGGTTCTCAAAAGTCTTTTATGCTACCACCGGGCCTTTCAATGCTCTGGTTTTCAGAAAAAGCCAGCAAGAGATTAAGCCCAAAAGGGTATTATTTTAACATCTCAAAAGAGCTTAAAAAACAGATAGAGGGTCAGACCGCCTACACCCCCGCTATACCCATCATCCTCGGTCTTAGAAAATCTCTGGAGATGATACTCGGTGATGGCATAAAAAATATAGAAAAGAAAACCACCGCCATATCAAAAGCCACCATAAGGGCCTTTGAGAAGATGGGTTTTAAAGCTTTTAGTAAAAACCCATCAATATCGGTAAGTGCCATAGAAACCCCAAATATGGATGCTGAGAGCTTCAGAAAAGAGCTTTTAAAGCTGGGCATCAGAACGGCGGGTGGTCAGGATAAGCTAAAGGGTAAGATTTTTAGAGTATCCCACATGGGACAGATAGATGCCATATCTACTTTTTCTGTGATACAGGCCTCATGCATTATCACAAACGCTTCTAAGGATGTGCTGGAAGAGTATATAAACACAGTAAAAACTTTATGTGTAGATTGATACTGATAAGACATGCGGAAAGCCAGTGGAATCCCATAGGAAGATATCAGGGGATTTTAGACCCAGACCTATCAGAAAAGGGCGAGCTTCAGGCAAAAGCTCTGGCAAGACACATAAAAAAAGACTTTCCTCATGTGGAAGCCATATACTCATCTCCTCTTACGAGGACTAAAAAAACGGCCTATGCCATAGCTGAGCTTCTAGGGAAAGAGGTGATAATAGATGAAAGGCTTATTGAGATAAACCACGGAGACTGGTCCGGGGAGCTTGTGGATGAGATTGAGAAAAAGTACAAAGAGGACTTTGAAACCTGGATGAAGCGCCCCCACGAGATAACGTTTCCAAACGGGGAGTCTTTGAAAGAGGTATCTGACAGGGTAAGGGATTTTTTAAGCTTTTTAAAAGCCAGATACAGGGATAAAACTGTAATAGCGGTGTCTCACTCGGTGCCCATGAGGGTGTTTTACTGTGCGGTGCTTGGTGTAGATTTATCGCATTTCTGGGCTTTTGGATGCGACAACGCCTCTTATTCTATCTTACAGCTTGGAGAACAGGACATCATCCAGAAGCTCAACATCAGCTGCCATTTAGGAGAACTTTATGCTGAAGCGCATAGGGCTATTTAGTCTTTTTGTATTTTTTGTAATAGCATCTTTTGCCACAGATACCACAAAGATAAATATAAAAGAGCTAAAAGACACTGAAAAACCTCAAAACAAAACCGGAATCCCCCACCAGATAAGCCTGAATGTGCAGGTGATAAGCCAGTTTAACATAGACAAACCACCTCTTATGCCTCCCGATAAGCTAAAAGCCCCCTCTTTTAAAGAGCTTGATTTGAGCGGTGAGGTATTACAGCCCCCTGCTTATTTAGAGCTTACTCCTGTAAAGCCTTTAAAAAACTCCTCTTTTATAAGCTGTGGTGAGCCCGATGATGTGGCTGATTACTCTTCCATGGTATCTGATTATCTAAATGGGGATTACAAAGGTGTTGAGAAAAACTTTGAAAGGCTTTTAAAATACCCATACTCTCCTTATCTTCCTATGGGATACTACGTGATGGGCATGACGAGGCTGAAAGAGAACAACGAGTCTTCCGCAAGGGATATGTTTTATAACTCCTGCAAATACACCTCCATGTATCAGCAAAGCGCCTGCGAAGGATACTATGCGCTTAGCCTGAAGCTAAATCAAACCCCTACCTTTATAAACTCCCCCACCTATCACAAAAAACTCTGGGAAACGGTGTTTGCCATAAAAAACGGCGGAAGATACTCCACTGTAAACTGCGCTGAGTTTGTATTTAAAAACTACTGCTCTTACATAAACGATTTCATACAGGGTATCATAATACCGGGATACTATCAAAACAGCCTGTTTTTCAGGTCCGGTATCATAAACTACTTTTCACAAAAATACGACATCGCCAGACAGATATTTGAAACTGTATATACAAACTATTCACTGCCATATGATTTTAGATACAAAGCCCTTTATTACCTTGCTTTGATAGACTTAAAAGAGAAAAAATACGATAAGGCTTTAGAAAAGGCTGTGATGATAGAAAACTTATATCCGGGTTCTGATCTGGCGCTTAATCTCTACGCTCTTATAGGGGAGGAAAATCCAAAAGGTGCAGCGGTGGCATCCATTTTATCTGATAACAAATACAGCATCCTTACAAAGTTAGCGGCGGTTCAGGCTTACAACAGCGGTGATTATGCCTATGCAAAACTCCTATTCTTGAAGATAAAAGACTACAAAGATGCCGTTTATGCTGCAATAAAAGCAAGAGACTACAAAGATGCCATAAACATCCTACAGATGATGCCAGACCACGATGAGTTTTACTACAAGTGGCTTGCGGAGTCTTACTACTATACCGACAACCTTATAGCCCTGAGAGACCTTCTAAGAAGCCCTGGTTTTAAAGCTCACAAAGAGCTTTACAACTACTATAAAGGCTGGTATTACTTCAAGATGGGAGATTATCAAAAAGCCCTCACGTACTTCAGTAGCAGATATTACAAGGCTATCGTTTACTTTAACATGGGAGATTATAAAGATGTTATTAGGCTTTTAGAAAACCCATCTACTTACGATGAGAGAATACTCCTTGCCAAAGCCTACCTTTCAATAGATGAACCGGCTAAAGTGAGAGAGGTTTTAAAACCCACCACCGATGAGGCAAAATATCTTTACGGGCTTTCATATTTTATCCAGAACGATTATCAAAACGCTATAAGATACTTTAAAGAGGTAGCATCTTCTAAAGACTTTGGAGCAAAGGCGCTTTTAAAACTTGGAGATGCTTATTACAACATGGGTGATATCAACAAGGCGGTTTACTATTATCAAAAGGTGGTGGAAAACTATCCAAACTCCAAAGAAGCCATGGAAGCCTCTTACGATATCATATCCTCACGCATCAAAAACCCATCCAAAAACTTAGAGGTGGCTATAAAGCAGTTTATACAAAGATACAAAGACAACCCCCTCTCTGAAGACCTCAAGTATCAGCTTGCAAACATATATATAAAACAGGGTAAAAAAGATGAGGCTTACAACCTCTTATCTACAATAGTGGGAGGACCCCGTTATAGAGCCATGCTAAAAATGGCCATGTTAGAACCAGACCCTCATAAAAAAGAAGAGCTTCTTTTAAGTGTGATAGACAACGCTCAAGGCCAGACCAGAGAAAAAGCCAAAGAGCTTTTGGCTGATCTTTATCTTAAGGAAGGGCACATAAACAAAGCTGCTGCCATATACTCCACCGGTGATGAGAAGGATTTGATACACGCTTACGAGATATACATATCAAATCATATGCTCAACAAGGCAAAAGAGATACTAAGTAGACTTATATCTCAATATCAGGACGATAAGGTAAGGGCTCTGGCTTTAGAGGCTTTTAACACCTTCAAAGACCCAGAGCTTCTAAAATTTGCTTCAAACTCACAGGACCCATCCATAAAGGCAAAAGCCTTCTACGAGCTTGGAAACTACTACCTGTCTCATGGCGATAAGAACAAAGCTCTTAAAGAGTATGTGAGCGTGGTGCTTCTTACTCCAAACCAAGAGGACATATACAAGGATTCTATATTTAAGGCTACCAAAATACTTATAAGCCTTCACGCTTATGAAGACGCTTCTTGCCTTCTTGATAAGCTGAACATGAACTCTTTATCAAATCAGGAGCTTTATCGTGTTAAAAGCCTGAAACGTCGTTTACCAGCCTGTAAGAATAAAAATCTTCTAAACACCGGAGGTTAAAAATGGAAGATATCATGATAATAATACAAAGAGGCGGTATAGTAATATACCCTCTTTTAGTGCTGTCAATTATATCCTGGGCTATCATATTAGAAAGAGCTTTTTCGCTTAGAGTAAGCAGGTTTTTGCCGAAGGGATACCCTCAGATAAAAGCCCTCATACTTGGAAGAAACATAGACGCAGCTATCAAAATGCTTGAAACCCAGAATACAAACGCTTCAAAGGCTTTTATGGCGCTTTTAAGAGCCTATTTAAAAGGAAGAAGGGACTCTTATCAGCTAAACAGGATTGCTGAGGATGCTTTTTCTTACGTGGTATCGGATGCGGATAAAAACCTTGTGATACTATCAACGGTGGCTTCTGTATCACCGCTTCTGGGGCTTTTTGGGACTATCACAGGTCTTATAAAGGTGTTTGCGGCTTTTTCCACCTCTGAAACCCAGTCGGCTATGTATCTTCTGGCAAACGGCATAAGCGAAGCCCTCACAGCAGCAGCCACAGGTCTTGCGGTGGCTATACCGGCACTGTTTTTTTACTGGATTTTTAAAGCTGTGGAAAACCGTATCGTATCAAAGATAGAATCAGAGGTAAAAGACATAATAGACGCCATATCGGAGGGCTGATATGAACTTAAGAAAAAAAGCAAAGGTGGGTATGTCTATAGAAGAAAGGACCTACGTTGATGTGGTGCCTTTGGTGGATACACTCTTAGCGGTGTTTTTGTTTCTGGCAATCCTTGCTTTTCAATCTCCCATGGTGTTTCTGGCGGTGAAGCTCCCTCAGGCTCAAACCGGTAAAAAAACCGTCGTTCAAACCATGAGGGTTGAAATACTTCCAAACGGTCAGTACATCCTGAACGGTCAGTATGTGACCCTTACGGACATTCAAAATGCCATCCAGAACACCAAGGTAAACAACCAGCCTATATCTGACCTCATCATAGAAGCAGATGAAAACACCCTTGAAAAGTACGTGGTAGCTCTTATGGATGTAGCCAAACAAAATGGCATCAAAAACATCCTGATAGCTACTCGTATGAAAAGATGATACTTTTTACCCTCAAAAAACTCATCACCGCTTTTATAATCCCGCCCGGTATTTTTATACTGGCTTTTTTTATACTAAGTTTTTTTCTTAAAAGCAAAAAACTAAAGACCATATCTTTTGGTATCACTATACTTTTTTACCTTCTTTCTATCACCCCTGTAAAAGATGCCCTTATAACGCCTTTAGAACGGACTTACTCACAGCCAGAGGGCTTTTTGAACGCCAACGCCATAGTGGTGCTTGGTGGAGGATACTACAAAAACGGCAACCTCTCCGGTGAGACTGTGAAAAGGCTTTTAGCCGGTGTTTATCTTTCCTACAAGACAAAGATTCCTCTTATTCTTTCTGGGGTGGATATCAAATACCTTCCCAAAAATACTCCCATAGTAAAGATAATAGATGCGATAGATTTGGGCAATATATATGAGGATATTAAAAGCAAAGATACCATCCAAAACGCTGCCCAGAGCTACAAGATATGCACTCGCTACATAAACCAAGACTGTAGCAGTATAATACTTGTAACCTCTGCTTATCACATGCCAAGGGCGAAGATGCTTTTTGATAGGTTTTTTAAAAACGTGATACCATATCCGGTGGATTACAAAGAGGATTTAAGATACAACCTTAGGAGCTTTTTACCAAACATGTCTGATTTGGAAAACTCCACAAAAGCAATAAGAGAGTATATAGGTATAATGTATTATTTTGTGCTTTTAAGAGTAATCTGATGGCAAAGGATAAAACACTTTTTGTATGTCAGAACTGCGGGCAGACCTACATAAAATGGGCAGGAAGGTGTAGTGCTTGCGGTGAGTGGAACACCATAGTAGAGGAAAAGCTTGTGGTTTCTTCAAAAGATATGATAAGCTCTTTTGAAAAGCCCATAAAACTCACCGAAATAAAGCAAGAGTCTTTGGAAAGGATTTCCACAGGCTACAAAACCCTTGATATGGCCCTTGGAGGCGGGATTGTAAAGGGTCAGGTGATACTTTTAAGCGGAGAGCCGGGTATTGGAAAATCAACGCTTCTTCTTAAAATTGCGGATTTTATGTCAAAAGAGGGGGCTGTGATATACGCCTCCGGTGAGGAGTCCTCTTCCCAGATATCAGTAAGAGCAAGCAGGATGGGTATAAACTCTCCAAACCTTTTCATCTTAAACTCCACAAACATAGAGCATATAATCTCATGTGTAAAGGACTACGATACAAGAGCCCTCATCATAGATTCAATCCAGACGATGTATACAAACACCATAGACTCATCGCCGGGTTCTGTGGCTCAGGTAAGAGAATCCGCTTTCAAGATTATAGATTTCTGTAAAAGCATAGATATACCATGCTTTATAGTAGGACACATAAACAAAGAGGGTATGATAGCAGGTCCTAAGGTGCTTGAGCACATGGTGGATGCGGTGTGTCAGTTTGAGGGAGAGAGGTTTAACCTCTACAGGGTTTTGATGATTTTAAAAAATAGATACGGGGCAAGCTCTGAGATGGCGGTATTTAAGATGGAAGATAGAGGTCTTGTGGAGGTATTAGAACCCTCTTTGTTTTTTTTGAGTGAAAGAAAAGAAGACGCTATAGGCTCTGTGATATTTCCACATACTGAGGGCACAAAACCGATACTCGTTGAAATACAGGCTCTTGTCTTAAAAGCCCTATACACCACACCCCAGCGCAAAACCCACGGCTTTGACGTAAACAGGCTCTCTATCATACTGGGGGTTCTTGAAAAAGAGGCGAGGATTTTTACAAGGGATTCTGATGTCTATGTAAATGTGGTGGGTGGTATTGAAATAAGAGAACCAGCCTGCGATCTGGCTATAGCTCTTGCAATAGCCTCTTCCAAAAAAGAAAAGCCTGTTTTAAAAGATACCGCTATCTTTGGTGAGCTTGGTCTTGGTGGTGAGGTAAGGTCAGTCCATCATGTAGAAGCACGCTTAAAAGAGCTTGAGCGCTTTGGTATAAAAAGGGTTATCCTTCCTAAAAGCTCAATAAAAGACGTAGAGTCAAATCTTGAACTCATTGGCGTTAGCCACATCTCAGAGGCGATAGAGATAGCTATTTAAAAGGCGCTTAATAAGACTTTATTTTCTTCAAGATAAGAGTCTATAAAATCCTTATGCTTTTTAAATACATACTTTACAAGCCTGTAATCTTCTATATAGCCAATAAGAGGAAATCTCTTGCGAGGTGAGCTTATATAACAAAGAGCCTTTGCCATATCTTTTATGGGCTCTTCATCAGCTTTATTTATATATTTAACCGCTGTAAGTATCTTATAAAACAAATCAGCGTAATAATAGAGGTTTTTTATAAACTCTGTGGTGATGATAGCTTTTTTTCTAAAATCTTTATACTTTGATATAGCTTCTTCTAAGCTACAGTATGTATTTTCTAAGATAGCTTCAAACTTTTTCATATTTATAAAACCC
>CAYFGH010000026.1:0-13217 GCA_964342735.1 uncultured Aquificaceae bacterium | reverse complement strand
TTGTACTCTGGAGTTATGGTTATAGAGTAAGCGTGAGCACCAGTTCCAAAGCCCATTATATCGGTGCCAGAGCTTCCCTCTTCGTCATACTCAGCTCTTGCGTTTAAAGACCAGGAGTTGTTTATGTTGTAAGTGGCATATCCTGCTATACCAAAGGCGTGGTTTGATATAGTCTCACCTTCTGTGCTGGTGGGCACATGCACATACATAGAATCAAAGGCAAACGTAAATTTGGACAGCGTATAAGAACCAGTGAGCTCATACTCTTGTTTGTTTGCGGGAGTAGAAGTTGGATTTGGTTTTGTGTTTTTATCCGGGTATATAAAGTTAAAACTTATAGAGGCGTTTTGGTTTGGTGCCAGGCTAAAAGAGCCTTCTAAAGCTGGTTTTTTCTCAGAGTAAAAGCCGTCGTTTAGTTCTAGATTACCGGTAAAAATCCCCTTTGTATAGGTAAATCTAACACCTCTACTTACCACGGGTTGCATACCCCAGAGAATACTTCTTTGGATATCAATATTTTGGTATGTAAAAGCTGATTCGTATCCTATCATCGTAGGAAGCTTACCTACTTTTATAGATACACTTTGATTTGGGTCAAACTCCAGATAAGCTATAGGCAAAGCGGAAAAAAGGTCGGTGTTATAACCACTCTGTGTGGTTTTGGCGGTGGTCTCACCTACTGTAGGGAAAGCATAAGCACCAGCTACTATGGTAAACCTCACAATTCCATTTGGTTTTGATATGTTGACAAGGGCGTTTGATATATCGTAGCGGTTCTTTTTATCTCCATTGGTGGAAGATCCGTTGGAAGCTGGTGGTACGTTGTTTGAGTATAGATAGTATCCGCTTACGGCACCGTCTATATTTAACTTCCCAAAGGCACCTTCGTCAAGTTGGAAGGCATAAGCACCCCCGGCAAATGGCAAAGATAGGATAGTCAGAGCCATGAAGAAACGTTTGTAAGTTTTAAAGCTTTTCATACGATAAACCTCCTAAAATTAATTGTAGGCTGTTTCACCATGAGCCACGGAGTCAAGACCTTCTACTTCTTCTTCTTCTTTTACTCTGATGCCCATTATTATATCAACCACTTTGAAGATTATAAGGCTCATTACGAATGAGTATGTCATGGTAGACATAGCTGCTATTAGCTGTATAACCACCTGATGAGGGTTCCCATATAAAAGTCCCTTTCCAGCTGGGTTTATAGAAGGGTCTGCAAACACACCAGTTAAGATAGCCCCCAAGAAACCAGCTACGCCGTGTACTCCAAAAGCGTCCAAAGCATCATCGTAACCGAGCTTTGGCTTTAGCCAGGATACTGCAAACACCGGTACTACGCCAGCCACTATGCCTATTACGATAGAACCTATCACGTTTACATAACCTGAAGCAGGAGTTATGGCTACCAAACCCGCTATAGCACCAGATGCCATACCTAGTGTTGTTGGCTTTCCGTGTAGCATCCACTCTGTCACCATCCAGGCTATAGCTGCCATAGCTGTAGCTGTGTTTGTTACAAGCCACGCGCTTGAAGCGATGCCATCAGCTGCCACTTCAGAACCTGCGTTGAAGCCAAACCATCCAAACCAAAGAAGGCCAGCCCCAAGTATCGTATAAGCAACGTTGTTTGGTATAAGCTGTGTATTTCTCCGTTTGCCAAGCACGAGAGCACCAGCAAGACCAGCAACACCGGCGTTTATATGGACAACGGTACCACCTGCAAAATCAAGAGCCCCTAACTGAGATAACCATCCATTGCCCCATACCCAGTGGGCTATAGGTGCATATATAAGCGTTATCCAAAGTGGCACTATCACAAGCCATGCACTGAACTTCAGTCTTTCTATTATGGAACCGCTGGCTAAAGCCACAGTAATAGCTGCAAACGTAAGTTGAAATCCGCAGTATATAAACTCAGGTACAGTAGTAGAAGGGTGAAGCGAATTTGACGTGACGCCATTCATAAAAAGATACTGTAAATTACCGATGATACCGTGAACATCTGTTCCAAAAGCAAGAGAATAAGCATATACTACCCATATAACGCTTGTAATAGCGTAAGCCATAAAGCTAAGGGCTATAGTGTTTAGTAAGTCCTTTTTCTTGGCCATGCCACCATAGAAAAACGCTAAGCCAGGTATTGTCATGAGCATAACAAAGGAGCTTGCTACCAGCATCCATGCGGTATCACCGTGGTTTAGCTTTGGTGCCGTGTCAGCAAAAGCGCTTCCGGTAAGAAGCAAAAACCCTAATCCGACTTTCTTAAACATATCTATACCTCCTTTAAAAGTTTTCATATGGCACTCTCTCCTTTCTCACCGGTTCTTATCCTAACCGTTTCTTCCACGTTGTAGATAAATATCTTTCCATCGCCCACCTTACCGGTCTGGGCGGACTTTAATATCGTTTCTACGACTTTGTCCACTTCAGAGTCCTTAACCACCGTCTCTATCTTTATCTTTGGTAGAAAGTCTATGACGTACTCGGTGGCTCTATAGATTTCAGTTCTGCCCTTTTGCTGGCCAAAGCCCTTTACCTCGGTGATGGTCATACCACCGACACCTATTTCCACCAGTGCATCCTTGACTTCATCAAGCTTGAAAGGCTTGATGATAGCTTCAACCTTCTTCATAAGCTACCTCCTTTAAAAGTTTCTTACTTTTGATATAGCAAATAATATGCCATATATTTTATCTATATACAATCTGAGCATACTGGGAAATACCTCACGACATTTTGTATATATGTTAACAATTTTGTTAACAATTCATTTGTTAACAATCATTCTGGTAATCGTTTTTTATGTTGGTTTGCAAAATTTATTTATAAGTTTCTGGCCTTCAGACTGGATATAAGTTGTTTCAGGATATCTATTGTATCATCGTTGTTGTTTACTAATACAAACAACCTGTCTTCTGGAATCTCGTCTGGTGGTTCAAAAGAGGATTTTTGCATAAGGTAAACGTTAAAATCGGCATCTGATATATCTTTTCTCGTTTGAAGCCTTTGTTTTATTAGGTTTTCATCGGCTTTTACCCAGAGAAAAAAATACTCATCAGGAAAGTTGTCAATCACAAGTTTCCTTTGCCATCTTTTAAGGAAAGCAGCGTCCAGCACAGCGTCCTTGTGAGATTTTGCCATGTTTATAAGTTCACTGTAAACCTTCCTTGTGGTTTCTTCATCGTAAAAGCTCCCAAACAAAGATTTTCTAATAGCATCAGACCTTATCCAGTAAAATCCAAGGTTTTGCAGTATCGATGCTATGTAAGATTTACCGCTTCCGGAAAAGCCAATGGTTGCTATCTTCATTCAAAGATAACGCCAAGATAAGCCACAACCTTCTCAAAATCCTTTGTTACCATACCGGAATTGGTGTATTCTACGGCGTATACTTTCTTGACCTTGTCCTTTAAAGCTTCTATAGCAACGGCTGCTGGTATAAAACCACACATCGTTATGTTGTATTGGATAGCTCTTCTGTAAAGCTCTTTTGAATCAAGCCTTGATATGGCATCGTATAAAAAGCTATCCTTCTTTTGAGCCTCTTCCTGGGATATATAGTGAGACATGTCAGAGCTTACCAGTATAAGGGTGTCTTCATCCACGAAAGATGACAAAAACCTGCCAAATTTTACTATCGTTTCATAATCTAAAAAGCCCAATACAATGGGTACTATTGTAAAGTCTTTAAAATAAACCTGTAAAAATGGAATCTGCACCTCTAAGGCATGTTCTTTAATATGGGCTTTATGCTCTATCTCTATACCGAAAGAAGCTATCTTGTCTCTCAGTTCTTTGTTTATCTTAACCTCTCCAAGAGGTGTTTTCCAGGCATCAGCGCTATCTATAGATATGACAGGTCCCTGACCGGTGTGGTTTGGCCCCATCATTATCACATTTTTCTTTGGTTTTATCTTTTTATATACGCTACAGGCTGTATGCCCAGAATATATATATCCGGCATGAGGTACTATAACACCTTTCGCATCCACATCCTGAATGACTTCGTTTTCACATACCAAGTTTATAGCTTTTAAAAGTGTATCTTTATCCTCCGGATAAAACAACCCCGCTACAGCTTCTTCTCTAACCATAAAGATATTATACATCAGTTCATCAGCATTATAAATAAATTTTATAGACAAAAGGCATTAAAGAGAATATAATATTGTCATGCTAGCTTATGTATTTCCGGGACAAGGTTCTCAGTATATAGGAATGGGATACGATTTTTACAAGGAGTTCTCAGAAGCCTCTGATGTGTTTCACAGCGTAGAAGAAGCTCTTAGAAAAAACATAACGGATATAGTGTTTAGAGGTACCGAAGAAGAGCTATCAAAAACTATAAACACTCAGCCAGCGCTTTTAGCCACCAGCTATGCCATATACGCTTCTTTAAAAAAGATGGGTTTAAAAGACCCAGATTTTGTAGCAGGGCATAGTCTGGGAGAGTATACTGCGCTTTTAGTGGCAAAAGGAATAGACCTTTATGAGGCTGCGAAACTCACATTTTTACGGGGCAAGTACATGCAAGAAGCGGTCCCAGAGGGCAAAGGGGCAATGGCTGCCATATTAAAACTACCTCCAGAAAAGGTAGAACAAGCCTGTAAAGAAGCAAGCTCTGTGGGTGTAGTAGAACCTGCAAATTACAACTCTTTGGAGCAGATTGTAATATCTGGTGAGAAAGATGCTGTAGAAAAAGCTATTGAGATAGCCAAATCAATGGGTGGTAAAGCCATAATGCTAAAAGTATCAGTACCCTCTCACTGCTCGTTGATGAAATCAGCAGCCGATGCCTTTAGACTTAAATTAGCTCAAACTCCTATTCAAAATATAAATATTCCACTTGTATCAAACTATGATGCAAAAGCCCATACAATGGCACATGAGATAAGGGACAATCTTCACAAGCAAATATACTCACCTGTAAAGTGGTACCAGTCTGTACAGTACATGATAGACCAGGGCGTAGATACGTTTGTGGAGATAGGTCCTAAAAACGTCCTTTCCAAGCTCATATCTCAAATAGATAGCAGAGTCAGAGTGTTTAACGTGGATAAACTCCAGGATGCTGAAAACCTTTTGAAGGTGCTATGATAGTAAATATTAAAAGAGGTCTGGATTTTCAATCTTACGATATAAATGTAGATAAAAGTATAACTGTTTTAGAGCTTTTACACAGGATAAAAGAGATAGATCCAACCCTCAGCTACAGACACATGTGCAGAGCTGGTATATGTGGCACCTGTGCTGTTAAGGTAAACGGTAAAAATCTTCTTGCCTGTAAAACAAGGTTGAGCAGCTTTGAAGATGACACTTTTACCATAGAGCCTCTTGATAATATGGCTGTAGTAAAAGACCTGGTGGTAGAACATGGATACTGGTTTGAAAGGTATAAATATATTAAGGTGGATTTTGTAGCAAAAGATTATGCTAATTTTAATTTTAAAAGCATAGAAAACGCCAAAAACTGTATCGCCTGTTTTGTCTGTAACAGCGTATGTCCGGTGCTTGCGATAGACAAGGAGTTTGGAGGTCCTTTTGCATTTGCAAGAATTTATGGCTTTTTAGAAGATGATAGAAACCAGAATAAAGATTATGCTAAACTCATGAAAGGTGTTATAAATCACTGCACCCACTGTAAAAACTGCAATTACGCCTGTCCTCTTTTTGTGATGCCAGAAGCGCTTATAAAGAGGATGGAAGACAAGCTTATATCGCTTGGTTTAATAGAGGCTCCCCAAAATGATTTGTTTTTTGGATTTTAATATGGAGGTTGTTATATGTTTAAGGACATGATAGAGGTAACGGATAAGGATATTTACCAGAAGGTTATGGCTTCTGATACACCAGCTATTTTGATAGTGACTTCTCCTGATAATCCCAGAAATCAGGAGTTTTATGATGCCATATCAAAATATATAAAGCTATATGGGGATAAGATAGGCTTTTACTATCTTGATATTACAAAAAACGATTCTCAGCAGGATTTTGGTCTTTGGGGTTATCCTTCAATACTTTGTTTTGCGGAGACTATGGAGATGGACAGGTTTGAAAACCCACCCACAGATGAACAGATGCAGGCTTCTATAAACAGGATGTTGAGGATAAGATGATGAAGCTCCTCTGGGCCCCCTGGAGAGGCTCTTATGTAGAAAATCTTGGTAAAGATAGCGGTTGTTTTCTGTGCGAAGCTGCTAAAAAAGAGCCTTCCGTAGATAATTTAGTTCTTATTAAAAGCAAAAAAGCTTTTGTAATAATGAACAAGTACCCTTACAACTCCGGCCATCTAATGGTGGTACCATACTTACATACAAGTAGCCTGGATGAGCTTGATGAAGAAACCATTAAGGATATATTTTATCTTACCAAGATATCTATCAAAGCTTTAACGGAAGTGCTAAGACCAGATGGTTTCAACATAGGTTACAACTTAGGAAGAAGCGCTGGAGCAGGTTTGGAGACACACATACATCAACACATAGTACCAAGATGGAACGGAGATACGAACTTTATGCCAGTGGTGTTTGGTACAAAGGTGTTGTCCCAGAGCTTGGAAGATTTGTATGTGAGGCTTTCACCAGTTTTTCACAATTTGCTTGACAAATCTTCTATGAGCTAATATAATGTTTAAACCAAAATTTTATCCAAGGAGGTTGATAGCTTGGCTACAGTAATAGTTGGCGATTCAGAATCTTTTGAAAAGGCCATGAAGAGGTTTAAAAAGGTGGTAGAGAGAGAAGGTATTTTGACTGAGCTAAAAAGACGCGAGTTTTATGAAAAGCCAAGTCAAAAAAGAAAGCGTAAAGAACGCGCTGCCAGGAAAAGACTTTTAAAAGCTATGAAGAAGAAAAAGGTGGCTTTGTAAAATGGATTTCATAGTAGTTTCTGATTTAACCTTTGATAGGGTTTCTTCTCAGGAAGCTGAGATAGTTGAAAGAAAAGGAATAGGCCATCCTGATACCATATGCGATTCTTTGGCGGAAGAGCTTTCTGTTGAGCTATCTAAAATGTATATAAGAGAGCTTGGCGCTATAATGCATCACAACGTTGACAAAGCTCTTCTGGTAGGTGGTAAAGCCCATGCTAGGTTTGGGGGTGGTGAAGTCATATCGCCTATAGAAATCTTCCTAGTAGGAAGGGCGTTAAGGGATATAGGCGAAAAAGAGTTTCCAGTAGATGAGCTTGCTATAGAAGTAGCTCATAGATGGTTAAAGGACCATATAAGAAATTTAGACGTAAATAAGCATATAATAGTTCAAACCCGTATAAAGCCAGGTAGTAAAGATCTGGTGGAGCTTTTTGATAGATTTCAGAAAAAAGGTGAAGTACCGCTGGCAAACGATACATCTTTTGGAGTGGGTTTTGCTCCGTTTTCTGAGCTTGAGAATATAGTATTTCACACCGAAAGACTTTTAAACTCAGACGAGTTAAAGAAAGAACATCCAGAAGTCGGTGAAGATATAAAAGTAATGGGCGTAAGGATAAAAGACAATATAAGGATTACAGTCTCTGCTGCTTTTGTAGATAGATACGTAAAAAACATCAATCAGTACAAAGAACAAAAAGAAGCTATTACAAACAAAGTTTTGGAAAACGCCAGAAAGTATACCGATAAAAATGTTAGCGTTTTTGTAAACACAGCAGATGATATAGAGAATGAATCTGTATACATAACAGTTACCGGAACATCATCAGAGCAAGGGGACGATGGGCAGGTGGGAAGGGGCAACAGGGCGAACGGCTTGATAACCCCTTATAGACCTATGTCCTTGGAAGCTGCTGCAGGTAAAAACCCAGTATCTCACATAGGCAAAACTTATAACGTTGTTGCAAACATAATAGCAAAACGGGTTGTGGAAGAAGTGGAAGGCGTAGAGGAAGCATACTGCTATATGGTATCCCAGATAGGAAAACCCATAAATATGCCTCAGGTGTGCGATGTGAAAGTGAGAGCAAAATCAAATAGCTACGACAAAGAAGCTGTTAGAAGGATAGCCAGAGAAGAGCTTGATAACATGCCCAATACCTGGAAACTATTTTTAGAGAAGAAGTTTTCAGTAGCTTAAAAATTTTTAGGGGCTGGTACTATGATAGGATTGGTTTTGCTGCTTTTGATAGCGCTTGTTATAGCCTTTGCAATGACGTTTTTAAATGAGCTTTTAAACTTCAAAAAGCGTAAAACCAATAGCTATCCATACGAATGTGGAGTACCGCTTTACGATGAATCTGCCAGGCCTATATTAAAGCAGGGATATTACCTTTTTGGGCTTTTGTTGATACTGTTTGATATCGAAGCTGCTTACCTTTTCCCATGGGCTGTGGTTTTTAGGCAAATAGGTGTATATGGGCTCGTAGAAGCTGTTGTATTTTTAGGAGTACTTATTATAGGATTTTTGTATGCCCTTAAGAAGGGTGCTTTGAAGTGGCAGATCTGAAAAACTTTTTGTGAGGTGAGCTATGGCTTCCAGCATAAATGGCAACGGTTTTATCACCACTACGGTGGATGAGTTGCTTTCTTGGGGCAGACGCAACGCCCTCTGGCCTGTTACAATAGGTCTTGCCTGCTGTGCTATAGAGATGATGCATGCGGCAGCCTCAAGGTTTGATATAGATAGACTTGGGATGATATTTAGAGCGTCTCCAAGGCAAGCAGATGTTCTTATAGTAGCAGGTACTGTGGTAAACAAGGTAGCCCCGATGCTTAAGCTGATATGGGATCAGATGCCAGAGCCAAAGTGGTGTATATCTATGGGAGGATGTGCTTCAGCAGGTGGTCCTTTCCCGACATACTCTACATTACAGGGCGTTGACAGAATAATACCTGTAGATGTTTATATCCCGGGTTGTCCTCCAACACCACAGGGTCTCATATTTGGACTTCTGGAGCTTCAGAGGAAGATTAGAGAAAAGAAGGTTACAAGATACGAAAAGGCTTTTGAAGAGTTTAAGAAAGATTTATCACCAGAACTATTAAGCGGTATTGGAGTCTGATAATGCCCTGGGCATCAAGAGAGACGCTTGAACGGATAAAGCATAGCTTCAGAAAGATAAGCATAGATATACAGCCTCACTTTGCCTGTATAAATGTAGAAGATACACAGGAGATAACAAATATACTAAAGCATTTAAAAGATGTTGAGGATTTTAGATACTTTATAGATTTCCATGTTATAGATTTTCCCAAAGAAAAGGATAGATTTTTGGGCCAGTATATACTTGTTAACCCATATACTTTTGAGAGGTTAGCGGTAAAAGTCTGGTTTAAAAACAACAAGCTTCCCACAGCCAAAGAGATTTTTGCTGGTGCCAAATGGGCAGAAAGAGAAGCCTATGATATGTTTGGAGTAGAGTTTGAAGGCCATGAAGATGTAAAAAGGATGTTCATGTGGGAAGATTACAAATATTTTCCTTTAAGAAAAGATTTCCCATTAGGCGGCATACCAGAACAAAAGCTTCCATCTTTAACGGAAGTTTTGGAAGGCAACACAGAACCCCCATCCCATGATTATGAAATAATGCATACCTATGTTCCCACCATCAAGGATATAGAAAAAACAGAGAAATCAAGAATAACGAAAAGAGGACAGCTAGTCCTTAACTGGGGTCCGCTTCATCCGGGTACCCATGGCACCATGTGGTTTCTGTTTGATTTGGAAGGGGAGCATATCATACAGACAGATATTATATTAGGACAGCTTCACAGAGGAATGGAGAAGATAGCAGAGAATCTCCATTATTTTCAATTTTTACCATATACCGACAGGATGGATTATCTTTCGGCAGTTTGCAACGAGCTATCTTACGTACAGGCTGTAGAAAAGTTAGCCAATATAGAGGTGCCTTTAAAAGCCAGATACATAAGGACAATGTTTGCGGAGCTTCAGCGTATCAACTCTCATCTTCTGTGGCTTGGTACCGGAGCACTTGACTTGGGAGCTTTGACGGTATTTTTGTACGCTTTTAGAGAAAGAGAAAAAATAATGGATATCATAGAGGGAAACGCTGGTTTTAGATTGACCTCAGCTTTTCTCAGGATAGGTGGAGTGCATTATGATTTAGCAGAGGGCACACTGGAAGTGACCAAATATTTTGTGAAAGATTTTTATTCAAAGCTGAAAGAGTATCATGGGCTTTTAACGAGAAACAGAATATGGTTAAAGCGTACTAAGGATGTAGGAATTATAACCCAGGAAGATGTTTATCAATACGGTCTTACCGGCCCTGTGGCAAGAGGGTCTGGAGTACCTTACGATATGAGAAAGATAGATCCATACGCTGCTTACGATCTTGTGGATTTTGATATACCTGTTGGCGATATCGGTGATGTGTACGATAGATATCTCGTCAGGATGGAAGAGATGTATCAGAGCGCTCGCATAGTAGAACAGTGTATAGATGCCTTAGAGAAGATGCCAAAGAACGAGCCTTATGTAAACAAACAGCATCCAGCGGTAATACCACCAAAAGAGGACGTATTTAACGATTTAGAGGATATGGTGAAATCCTTCAGAATAGTGGTACACGGTGAGAACATACCAAAAGGTGAGGTTTACTCTTCTGGGGAGAATCCAAGGGGTGAGCTTGGTTTTTATATATACTCCATAGGCAAATCTTCTCCCTATAGACTCAGGATAAGGTCATGTTCGTTTTATAACTTATCTGTATTTCCAAAGGTCATACAAAAGCATACGATATCGGATGCTGTAGCTCTTCTTGGTAGCATAGATCCTGTAGTAGGAGAGACCGACAGATGAACGAGATGTTGTTTGACGCTATCGTGATAGCTATAAAGATTTTGGTGGTTCTGGCGGTGACTCTGGGACTTGGGGCTTATCTTACCTGGTATGAGAGAAAGTTTGCTGGACACCTTCAGGCCAGAAGAGGTCCTACGGTAGTTGGTCCTTTTGGACTTTTACAGCCTCTGGCAGATGGTCTTAAACTGATGACAAAAGCTCCAATACTTCCAAGAGGCATAGATACAAAACTCTATTACATGGCTATCATGATGGCTTTGGTGCCTGCCGTTATGCTCTTTGCGGTTGTTCCTTTTGGTCCTTCTTTTAAAATCATGGGACACGAGATAAAACCGATAGTTGCAAACTTAAACATAGCAATCCTTTACATATTTGCAATGGGCTCTATGGCAGCTTACGGAACACTTTTTGCGGGATGGGCTTCAAACAGTAAGTACGCTTTTATAGGTTCTTTAAGAAAAGCTGCTCTTATAGTGAGCTATGAAGTGGTGCTTGGTTTTGCCGCTTTGAGTGTAATACTTCTGGCTGGAAGCATGAACGTTTTTGATATAGTGGATGCTCAGATTAAAAGCGGTGTCTGGTATATAGTTTATCAGCCTGTTAGTTTTGTATTATTTTTATTCTGTCTTTTGGCGGAATCTGGGCGTGTTCCTTTTGATATACAAGAAGCTGAAGCTGAGCTTGTTACCGGTTACAACGTTGAGTACGGTGGTATGAAATTTGGTATATTTCCACTGGCAGAGTGGTATTTAAATGTACTGGCACTCTGCGCCATCGCATCGGTGCTTTACTTTGGTGGATGGTCTGGTCCTCATATATTTGGACCTTTTTCCGGTTTTGTCTGGATGCTTTTAAAAACTTTTGGATTACTGTTCTTCGTTTTATGGGTGCACTGGACACTACCAAGATATCAAGCAAAGGATGTGGTGGAGTTTGCCTGGAAGTACCTTTTACCGATATCCATAATAAATTTGGTGGGTACTGCTTTCTTTATTTATTTCAAAGGATGAGGTAAGGTTTATGATAAAGCTTAAAAAACTAAGAAGGGATGATAGCTTAGGACCTATAGAGAGTGTTTTGTTTCTTGATTTTATAAAGGGACTTACCATAACTATGAAAAATCTCTTGAGAAAACCAATCACTACCCAGTACCCAAAAGAGAAACTGACACCGCCAAAAAGGTTTAGAGGAAAGCATGGACATTTTGTTTACGATGGTGAGGAGCCACCATCTTTAAAAGCCATACAGGGTTTTATGTCCTTTGAAAAGGGGAAATCGAGGTGTGTGGCCTGCTACATGTGTCAAACCGCCTGCCCCATGCCTACTTTATTCAGGATAGAAGCGGTACAGATGCCCGATGGCACAAAAAAGGTAGTAAGATTTGATATGAACCTTTTAAATTGCCTTTTCTGTGGTCTTTGCGTGGATGCCTGTCCAGTAGAATGCCTAACGATGAGCGATATCCATGAGATGGCGGTATATAGAAGATCTCAGGCGGTGATACATATGGATGATATGGAAAAGATAGGTGCTACAAATGCAAAAGCCGTAAGAGAGCTTCCAGACAGAATATGGAGAGATGATAAAGAAAGAGAAACGCTCTGGGGTAAGGTGAAATGGAACTTTTAGCCTTAGTGATTATAGGGACTATTGCAATCATAAGCGCTTTAGGTGCTATTCTTGTCAAAAGCCCAATACATGTGATGGTATGGTTTTTGGGATTTATCTTATCTGTAGCAGCATCTTTTTTCGCTCTTAAAGCAGATTTGTTGGCGGGGCTTCAGCTTGTCATATACGCTGTTGCCATAGTGGTATTCTATGTGCTTGTTATAACCACTATACCCTGGGAAAAGATAAAGATGTTTGAAGGCTTTTATAAAAAGGAATTTATAGGTGCTTTACCAGCTTTGTTTTTGGTAATAGGTTCTGCCATATACTTGATATTCAATGCAAGACTTTCAAATATAAAAGAGGTTTTACCTAAAGACAATGTCAGCGCTCTTGGAACCGTACTTTTTACTAAATATATAGTGCCTTTTGAACTTGCTTCTTTTATCCTTTTAATAGCTATGATAGGTGCTATAATATTTGGCAAGGAGAAAGCCAATGGATAAATACTACATGATGCTTGGAGTGATCCTTGTTTTCATTGGAATATTTGGCATTATAATAAGAAAAAACCTCATTACCATGCTTGTAGCAACTGAGATAATGCTAAACGGCGTAAATATATCGCTGGTAGCAGCTTCACACTATCTTGGCAAGGTAGATGCTCAGGTGATGAGTATTATAGTGCTTACTGTAGCTGCTTCTGAAGTGGCCATAGGTCTTGGTTTGGTGGTTTCTATCTTCAGATTAAAAGGTTACGAAGCTTCTGAAGAACTAAGGGAGTTAAGGGACTGATGCCAGCACTCATCCTCCTCTTCCCACTCTTATCCTTCATCATAATAGGCCTAT
>CAYFGH010000025.1:0-13658 GCA_964342735.1 uncultured Aquificaceae bacterium | reverse complement strand
TATAATAATATTATGTTTTTCTGGAGAAAATCAGATACTGAGAAAAAAGCAGAAGAGGGTTCTAAAGAGGCTATATTAGAGCTTATAAGAGAAAATAAGCTATCAAAAGCCGAAAGTATATTAGAGAAGTTTAAAGACAACGAAGAGCTAAGAAAGATATTATTTGACCTTTATCTGAAGCAAAACGAGTACTACAAAGCCTATACGCTTTTAGACAGATACAAAGACGTGGGCACAGCCCCAGAAAGAGCACTGGTTTACGAGGAATCTGGATACATCACAAAAGCTATAGAAGAGTATCTAAAGATCGGGGATTTCAACAGCCTTTACAGAGCAGGGCTTCTTTATAAACATATTGGAGATTATCAAAAAGCCTTAGAGATTATAAATAGAGCCTATCAGATAGTCCCTTACGACAAGAAGAGGGAAGTGGAAGATATAATCTTTGATTTAAAAAAGATACTTGGTATAGTGGATATTCCAAAAGAGAGTTTTCTTGAGAAAATCAGCAAAACCCTTCAAAAAACAAAAGACGCAATACTCTTAAACACGATTTTCATAAACAGGAAAATAGATGAGGAGCTTTTTGAAGAGCTTGAAGAAAAGCTCATAAGAGCGGATATAAACGTAAAGCTCACTTTAAACATAATAGAAAATCTCAAAAAAGAAGCCATAAAGAAAAACCTGCAAAGCGCAGAACAGCTAAAGCCTATCCTCAAACAGGAGCTTTTAAATATTATTAAAAACTGCGGAAACAAAGAGCTCTTTTTTGAGCTTTTAAACGAAAAAGAAAAACCTTTTGTGATACTGTTTTTAGGGGTAAACGGCTCTGGTAAAACCACCACCATAGGAAAACTGGCGAGCATATACAAAGCTCAAGGGAAAAAAGTGCTTTTAGGAGCAGCAGATACCTTTAGAGCAGCTGCCATAGAGCAGTTAGAGGTATGGGCTCAAAGGGCTGGTGTTGATATAGTTAAAAAACATGAAGGAGCTGACCCGGCATCTGTGGCTTTTGAAGCTGTAAAAAAAGGCAAAGAAGAAAACTACGATGTGGTCATCATAGATACGGCTGGAAGACTTCACACCAAAGAACCCCTTATAAACGAATTAAGAAAAATCAAAAAATCCATCCAAAAAGCCTATGAAAAAGCACCTCACAAGGTTATGCTGGTACTGGATTCCACCATAGGCCAAAACTCCATATCTCAGGCAAAGATATTTAAAGAAGCGGTTGATATAAACGGTATCATCATCACAAAGCTAGACGGCACATCAAAAGGCGGTAGCGTCGTATCCATATGCAAAGACCTTGGACTTCCGATATATATGACTGCTGATGGTGAGAGGATGGAAGATTTAGACCCCTTTGACCCAGAGACCTTTGTGGATGCTCTGCTTGGCTGATTATTCTAAATCCTCTTCCTCGTTTTTATCAAGTTTTTGAGCCAGCACAAGAGCTCCGGTGATAGCCACCACTATCACCACAAGTATCACAGCCCCAAGCCCCTCAAAGTGAAGAAAGCCTAAATTTCCCACCAGAATATATTACAATATCATTATAAAATTTGTATAAAATCACACTGGCTTTAGAAACAGAGCTCCCAGAGGTGGTAGCGTTATCTCTATACAAAAATCAAACTTGTGCCAGCGCTCTCTTTTGGCTTCTATGATATGTCCGTTTCCTACGTTTGAACCCCAGTAATAACTGGAGTCTGAGTTAAAAAGCTCTCTGTAAAGGCCTTCTTTTGGCACACCCACTTTATAACTCTGTCTTACCACAGGTGTAGCGTTAAATATACACACTATGAAATCACCGTTTCTGGCTTTTCTTAAAAAAGAAAAAACAGACTGCTCCACATCCTGAAAATCTATCCACTCAAAACCAAGAGGGTCATGATCCAGTTCGTGCAGAGCTTTTTCTTCTTTATAGATTCTGTTTAAATCCTTTACCAGGTTTTGAATGCCTTTGTGAGAGTCAAACTGCAAGAGATGCCAGTCCAGACTCTTATCGTGATTCCACTCATCAAACTGTCCAAACTCCCCGCCCATAAAAAGCAACTTCTTACCGGAGCTGGCGTACATGTAAGAGAACAAGAGTCTTAAATTTGCAAACTTCTGCCAGTAATCCCCGGGCATCTTGTTTAGCAAAGAGCCTTTACCATGCACAACTTCATCGTGAGAAAGGGGCAGTATGAAATTTTCATTAAAAGCGTAAAGCATCCTGAAGGTGATGTCCTGCTGGTGATATTTTCTATATATGGGGTCTTTGGAAAAATACCTAAGGGTGTCGTGCATCCAGCCCATATCCCACTTGAATCCAAAACCAAGCCCGCCCAAATATGTGGGTTTTGTCACCATAGGCCAGGCGGTGGACTCTTCTGCCACCGTAAATATACCGGGATTGAACTTATAAACCGCCTCGTTTAACCTTCTTATAAAATCTATGGCTTCTAGATTTTCTTTACCCCCGTATATATTTGGTTCCCATTCACCTTCTTTTCTGGAATAATCAAGGTAAAGCATTGAAGCCACAGCATCTACCCTTATGCCGTCCGCATGGTATTTTTCAAACCAGAAGTTTGCACTGCTTATCAAAAACGACCTTACCTCGTGCCTTCCGTAGTTGAATATGTAGCTTCCCCAGTCCGGATGATAGCCCTTTCTTCTGTCCATGTGTTCGTAAAGATGCGTTCCATCAAAAAATGAAAGTCCATACTCATCTGTAGCAAAATGTGACGGCACCCAGTCAAGTATAACACCTATATCGTTTTGATGGAGCAAATCTATAAGATACATAAAATCTTTTGGCTCACCATATCTGGAATCCGGTGCAAAGTAAGAAACCGTCTGATAGCCCCAAGAACCGTAAAAAGGATGTCCCATCACAGGTAAAAACTCTACATGCGTAAAACCCATATGTTTTACATAATCCACAAGCTGATGGGCTATATCTTTATAAGATAGCCATCCGTTCTCCAGCGTCCTTCGCCATGAGCCAAGATGCACCTCGTATATGCTTATGGGCTCCTGATAGTGGTTTTTATTTCTTCTTTTTAAAAGCCAATTACTATCATTCCAGTGATAATCTGATAAATCATAGATTATACCGGCACTCCTTGGCGGGACTTCTGTATAAAAGGCAAAAGGATCTATCTTTTCTAACTCATGGCCAAAGTTTGAGACTATAAAATACTTGTAAAGTTCAAAAGGTTTTAATCCCTCTATAAAAATCTCCCATATCCCGGAACTTCCCCTTGGTCTTAAGGGATATTCTTTCTTGTTCCAGAAGTTAAAGCTTCCCTCCACATAGACTTCTTTGGCGTTTGGAGCCCACACAGCAAAATAAACCCCGTCTTTTAACACATGAGCCCCTAATTTTTCATAAAGATGATAATGTGTGCCTTCGTTAAAAAGGTATAAATCTTCTTCGGTGAGAAGACTTACATCGTAGTTGTACTTATAATAAGCCATTTTTTACTACTTCTTGTAAAAAGCTGAAAAACTCCTCTTTTAAATCGTCCCTTTGAAGAGCAAACTCCACTATCGTTTTAAGGTAATCAAGCTTATTGCCTGTATCGTATACCTTTGCTTTTACTTTGTAAGCGTAAACCGCCTCCTCTTCCAAAAGCATTTTCATGGCATCTGTGAGCTGTATCTCTCCACCTTTGCCGGGTTTTGTGTTTTTTAGCTTTTCAAATATAGATGGTGTAAATAGGTATCTTCCAAGTATCGCCAAGTTTGAGGGAGCTGATTCTATATCAGGTTTTTCTACCATATCCTCTATCAAAAACACATCATCTTCAATTTCTTTACCAGCCACAACCCCGTACTTACTAACCTCATCTTTTGGCACTTCATAAACTGCCACTATACTCTTACCAAATTTCTTATACAAATTTTTCATTTCTGAGATAATATTGACATCCGTTTGAATGACTATATCCCCAAGGGATACCACAAAGGGCTCTGCTCCTACCACCGGCTCAGCTGTCAACACCGCATGGCCAAGCCCAAGCTGTTCTTTCTGTCTTATGTATATGGGGTTTATAAGGTGAGACACGGTTTTTATATTATCTAGAAGCTCTTTTTTGTTGTTTTTCTCTAAAAAAATCTCTAAATCTGTATTTACATCAAAATGGTGCTCTAGAGGCCTTTTGTGTCTTCCGGTCACAAATATTATGTTTTCTATATCGCTCATTAAAAGCTCTTCCACTATAAACTGGATAACCGGCTTGTCTATGATAGGAAACATCTCTTTGGGCATTGCTTTAGTAGCAGGTAAAAATCTTGTGCCCCACCCAGCAGCTGGAATCACAGCTTTTCTTACTTCCATAGGATACCCCTTTTGTATTTTAGTTAATAATAGGTGAGACAGGGGTCGAACCTGCGACCTACGCCTTGTAAGGGCGTCGCTCTCCCACTGAGCTACTCACCTTAATATACTATTTATAATAACATAAAATAAAAACTTTTGCATGATTTTATAAGTACATGATACCTATCACTTATTATAAAGTTTTTATATTCTAAATATATAATTATTTGTATGAAAGGCTTTACAAAAGAAGAGAAGAAATCTGTCTTAGGTATTACCTTTGCCATAGCCGTCAGGATGCTTGGACTTTTCCTGCTTTTACCTGTATTGTCCCCTTACGCTAAGAGTTTGCCCGGCTCTACCCCTATGCTTGTGGGTCTTGCATTTGGAACATATGGTTTTGCTCAGGCTTTCTTACAGATACCCTTTGGATATCTATCAGACAAATACGGTAGAAAACCCATCATCACCATAGGTATGTTAACGTACGTGCTAGGTAGTTTCTGGGCTGGATTTGCCCATACCGCCATAGAGCTGGTGCTGGCCAGATTTGTCCAGGGCTTTGGAGCAGTATCATCAGCGCTGTCATCTTTAGCGGCAGACCTCACCAGAGAAGAGGTAAGAACTCAGGCTTTTGCCCATATAGGAGCAGCCATAGGTATGGTGTTTGCCTTTTCTATAGTGGTAGCACCCATCATGGCTCATTATATTGGCGTTCCCATGATGTTTTATATCACGGGTATTCTGTCTTTCATAGCCATGGTTTATATTCTGCTTTTTATAAAAGAACCAAAAGTCCATGCCAAAGATAGAGAGATTCACCCTTCTTTGAAAAACATCCTGACCCTTATGAAGGATAAAAATCAAATAATGCTAAACACATCTGTAACAATAGCCCATTACTTTCTGGTGTCTGTTTTTACGGTGGTGCCAATTTACTTTATAGAGCATAACTTCCCAAAATCCCACCACTGGATAGTGTATTTACCCACAGTGTTTGTGGCTCTTGTTATAATGGTGCCCGCCACCATAATAGCAGAAAGAAAAGCAAAGATGAAAGAGGTGTTTTTAAGCGCCATCTTCATGCTTATACTCGGATTTCTTTCGTTCCTCTTATTTAGAGGCATAATAGCTGGTGTTCTTCTCATACTTTTCTTCTTCATAGGCTTTTTCTTGTTAGAACCCATCATGCCATCACTTTTAACAAAATTAACCCATAAAGATTTAAGGGGTTTGTCTATGGGCTTTTACAATATGAATCAATTTGTGGGTGCCTTTTTAGGTGGAGTGTTTGGTGGTATCTTTCTTAAAAGCCCAAAAACAATGCCTATCGTAGACATTGTAATAGGTGTAATTTGGCTTATATTAACTTACATATGGTTAAACTCCATAAAAATACCAAGAAGCTCAAAAGAGTTAGACGAGGAATTTATAGAACCGCCTGGGCTTTACTGATATTATTTTCAGCATTTTTATACGCTTGTTCCAGCGCTACGGAAAACTACAGCTATTATATGTCGTCAAAGGTTAGCTCACTGGTGGGGTCCAATCTCAGCAACCTAATACAGGAGTTTGGGCCACCTTCAAGCGTCGTTAAACTAAAAGATGGTTCTAGGATATTTAGCTATATCTTTGTAAGAAGATACGTATATCCTTCCACCTGCACCGGATACTCATATTACTTTGGTGCAGTGGATTGCTTTCCACCGGAAGTGGAAGAAAGAAAATTCTATGCAAACTTCTGGGTAGACAAAAATGACCATATTTATAAAGCCGAATTTTCTAAATCTGATTTTTAACTACCCTTCTTCTAAAGGTTGTGGCTTTATAACATAACCTTTACCTTTTTTATAAACTTTAAGACGTCTATAGTAGCCTTTTCTCATGTCTTTCACGAAGAAATATTTAGGTACATAATACATGAGAGCTAATACAGCCAGTAAAATACTGATACCTATGTAATCATCTATATGCATATATGGGGCTCTTATGAGAAGCTCTCTTAAAACCGCTATAATGGTGGTTTTAATAATAAGGGCTGTATCAAGACGCCTCTCTTTAAGATACACTATCATGAGTCTAAAAAGCTCTGCCAGTATAAAAAGATATGTAAACTTAGGAAGTATTCTGGAAAATGAATACTTATCATATATCATATCTTTTGCTATATCTATTATGGCAAGGGTGCTCAAATAAAATAACAGCAACGTAAGAGACACTATTATAGCGTCTTCAAAAAACTCAAACAGATCACCCAGCTTATCGTGTAACTTATGGGGTTCCAGCAGAGATTTGTAAGCTCTGTAAACTGGTTTTAAGCTTTTCATAAGACTATTATAAACCAAAAGATAATCAAATCATATAAACTATTTAGAAAAATATATTAAAATATATCTAGCAAACCTTTAAGGAGGAAAAGTCATGAAAATAACATTGAGTGTTATCAAAGCGGATATCGGAGGATTTGTGGGTCATTCTTGCACCCATCCTGATGTGGTAAAAGCCACAGAAGATTATGTGAAAAAGTTTGTGGGAAGCCTCATAATAGATTGCAAAGTGCTAACCTGCGGGGATGATATAGCCCTTGTAATGACACACCAGCATGGCGTTGACAGCGAAAAAGTCCACAAGCTAGCATGGGATGCCTTCAGCGCAGGCACAGAAGTAGCCAAAAAACTGAAACTCTACGGGGCTGGTCAGGACCTTTTAACAGATGCTTTTAGCGGAAATATAAAAGGCTTGGGTCCTGGTGTGGCGGAGATGGAGTTTGAAGAAAGACCCTCTGAACCTGTCATAGTATACTTTGCTGACAAAACTTCTCCCAGCGCCTGGAATCTGGCACTGTATGAGATGTTTGCAAGCCCTATGAACACCGCTGGCTTGGTGATAGACCCTAAGATGCATGAAGGCTTTACTTTTACAGTGCTTGATGTTTATACTGGAAAAGCCGTAAAACTAAGCACGCCGGCAGAGCTTTATGACCTTCTGGCGCTTATAAGCTCAGCATCAAAATACGTGGTGAAAGAGGTACACAGAAATATAGACGGTGAGATAGGTGCTGTAGCCTCCATACAGAAACTATCTTTGATAGCTGGTCAATACGTAGGAAAAGATGACCCTGTTATGATAGTAAGAACCCAGAGCGGTTTCCCGGCTGTAGGAGAAGCCTTAGAACCCTTTGCAAGACCCTGGATAGTGGAAGGATGGATGAGGGGTTCTCACAACGGACCGATTATGCCGGTGGGTTTTGAAGATGCTACACCGTCAAGGTTTGATGGTCCACCAAGGGTTATAGCAGCAGGTTTTCAAATAGCCAACGGCATGCTTATAGGTCCAAGAGATATGTTTAAGGACAAAGCCTTTGATCATGCTAGAAAAGTAGCCTCTGATATAGCCAATATCCTAAGAAGACAGGGTATATTTGAACCCCACAGATTGCCCAGCGAAGAGATGGAATACACCACTCTACCAAAGGTTATAGAAAAGCTCAGTTCAAGATTTTTCGATATGGATAATGGCGCAAGCTCTGATAAATCAAAAATGTTAACCAAAGAAGATATGGATTAAGGAGGATATCATACAATATGGCTAAAGGTACAGTAGCATACAAAATATTAGAAAATCATCTGGTGAGCGGAAAGTTAATTCCCGGTGAAGAGATAGCTATAAAGATAGACCAGACTCTTACTCAGGATGCCACCGGCACTATGGCCTACCTTCAGTTTGAAGCGATGGGCGTAGATAGAGCAAAAACAGAGCTATCGGTGAGCTACATAGACCATAACATGCTTCAAACAGACTTTAAAAACCCAGATGATCACAAGTATCTTATAAGCGTGGCAAAAAGATACGGTTTATACTTATCAAAACCTGGAAACGGTATATGTCACCAAGTACACCTAGAAAGATTTGCCAAACCCGGCAAAACCCTTATAGGGTCTGACTCTCACACACCCACCAGCGGTGCTGTGGGTATGATAGCCATAGGTGCTGGAGGGCTTGATGTAGCAGCAGCCATTGCTGGCGAGCCTTTTACTCTTAAAATGCCAAAGATAGTGGGTGTAGAGCTTGTAGGGTCTTTACCAGAATGGGTAAGTGCAAAGGATATAATTTTAGAGCTTTTAAGAAGACTTACGGTAAAAGGTGGAGTAGGAAAGATATTTGAATACTTCGGAGAAGGCGTAAAAACGCTCACCGTACCAGAAAGAGCCACCATCACCAACATGGGCGCTGAGCTTGGAGCCACCACCTCCATATTCCCATCCGACGAACAGACAAGACTTTTCCTGAAAGCCCAGGGAAGAGAACATGATTTTATCGAGCTTACAAAAGATGAAGATGCTGAATACGACGAAGTTATCACTATAAACCTTTCAGAGTTAGAACCTCTAATAGCCTGCCCGCATTCTCCCGACAACGTCAAAAAAGTAAGCGAAGTAGAGGGCATACCGGTAGACCAGGTGGCAATAGGCTCCTGCACAAACTCATCTTTTGCGGATCTAACAAGAGCTGCTATGCTCTTAAGAGGTCAGAAGGTGCATGATGAAACCATATTTGCAGTAGCCCCAGGCTCAAAGCAAGCTTTAGAGTATGCTACTCAAACTGGTATACTGTTAGATTTTCTAAAAGCTGGTGCTAGAATATTGGAAAGCGGATGTGGACCCTGCATAGGTATGGGATATGCACCACCTTCAAAAGGTGTATCTGTTAGAAGTTTCAACAGAAACTTTGAAGGACGCTCCGGCACCAAAGATGCTCAAGTTTACCTTGCTTCTCCAGAAGTATGCACAGCATCAGCTATAGCAGGTGTCATAAAAGATCCCAGAAAGCTGGCAAAAGAAAGAAACATACCCTATCAAAAAGTAGAAATGCCAGAAAGATTCCCCTACGGAGACGAAGCTATAATACCACCTCTTCCAGAAGAAGAGGCTAAAAAAGTAGAAGTTTATAGAGGTCCAAACATAAAACCACTACCAGATTTTGACCCATTTGACAACAATATAAAAGCAAAGGTAGCCATAAAAGTCACAGACAACATCACCACAGACCACATAATGCCAGCGGGTGCTCAAATACTACCCCTTCGCTCAAACATCTATGCCATATCAGAGTATGTATATCACTTAGTAGATCCAGATTTTGTTAAACGCACAAAACAAAACAAAGAAGAGGGTTATGACAGCGTTATAATAGGTGGTGAGAATTACGGCCAGGGGTCTTCCAGAGAACACGCTGCTTTAGCGCCAAGATTTCTGGGAGTAAGGGCAGTCATAGCAAAATCTTTTGCCAGGATACACCATGCAAACCTTGTAAACTTTGGCATAGCTCCACTGGAGTTTATCAACAAAAACGATTACGACAAGTTTTCTCTAAACGATGAGGTAGAGATAATAAACATAAGAGAATCGATAGAAAAAGGTGAACCTGTAAAAGTAAGAAACGTTACCACTGGCGAAGAAATAGAGGTAACTTACAACCTTACTCCAAAACAAAAAGAAGTGTTATTAGGTGGTGGGCTTTTAAGATATATAAAATCAAAAAACAGGAGATAAATATGGGGCATAAGAAAACCGTATCCATAATAGGGGCTGGAAACGTAGGAGAGCACATAGCTTCGCTTCTGGTATTAAAGGGGGCAGTAAACATAAGGATGTTTGATCTGCCCCGCAAAGACGGGGAAAAGCTATATGCCCACGTAAAAGGTAAAGCTTTAGACATGCTACAGATGGCCTGCGCCCTTGGTATAGACACAGACGTAAAAGGGTTTGTGGTAGATCAGGAGGGAAATGGCTATGAAGCCCTTGAGGGCTCTGATATAGTTGTAATCACAGCGGGTTTCCCAAGAAAACCTGGGATGTCAAGGGATGATCTTCTTGGCATAAACATCTCCATCATGAACACTATATCAAAACAGATTAAAAAGTATGCACAGAATGCTATAGTGATAGTTGTAACGAATCCAGTGGATATCATGACGTATGCGGTTTACAAGTTGCTCGGGTTTGACAGGAAAAAAGTTATAGGGATGGCGGGGGTGCTGGACTCTTCCAGGTTTAGAACGTTTGTATCCCTTGAGCTAAACGTATCTCCAAAGGATGTACACGCATATGTGATAGGCGGTCATGGCGATGAGATGGTGCCACTGGTAAGCGTATCCAACGTAGGCGGGATACCAATCTCAACACTTATAGACGAAAAGAAGATAAAAGAGATAGTGGAAAGAACAAGGTTTGGTGGTGGTGAGATAGTAGATTACATGGGAACATCCGCTTATCACGCTCCAGCTGCTTCAGTGGTGGAGATGATAGAATCGGTGGCTTTAAACGCCAGAAGGGTGCTCACCTGCTCTGTGCTTCTTGATGACGAGGCTTCTTCTTACTATGAGGCCAAAGATCTCTGCGTGGGCGTTCCGGTAAAACTCGGTGAAGAAGGGGTTGAAAAGATAGTAAAAGTACCCATGACAGATTACGAAAGAGAGCTCTGGAGAAAATCGGTGGCATCCGTTAAAAAGAATATAGCAATAGCTGACGAGTTTGTGAACAAATATATATGATAATAGACGCCTGGATTAAACATTTAGAGAAAACAAGGAGCACATTTACCAAAAACTCCTACGTAAACAATATAAAAACGTTTTCTCATTCAATTTCTAAAAGCTTGGAAACAGAACAAGATTTAAATACGCTGTCATCTCAGGACATCTACAGATTTGTGGACAACTCATCCCTTTCGGTTCAAACGATACTTGCAATATTGAGCGCCCTAAAACACTACATAAAGTTTTCCCACCGAAGAAAGATATTAAACGAAAATATCTACAACGATATCCTGAAAGCCATAGAAGAGGTAAGAGAAGATCTCAACATGAAAAAACAGAAACACCCACCAAAAGCCCTGTCAGAGCAAGAAGTAGAGCGCATATTAAAAGCCGTAAAACATACAAAATATTATAAGATTTACAACCTCTTCTTAAACAGCGGTATAAGGCTGATAGAGTTTGAAAGGTTAAAACCAGAAAACTTTTTTCTAGACAAATCAAACATACTTTGGATAAGGCTAGATGCCAGTATGACCAAGAGAAACAAACCCCGTATAACACCGGTTATAAGTTTCAACAGAGAAAAAACGATAGAGATAGGGCTTCAAATATACGAATGGGCAAACGATTTTGAAAGGAATTTTAGAATAAAAAGAGGGGTTTTACAGGTATACACCGATAGACTGTCCAAGCGTCTTAATATAGCTTTCAGCATTCACAGCTTCAGACACACCTATATAACAAACCTGGTAAACTACGGGTTTTCCGCCGAGATAGTAAAGGAATTTGTGGGACACTCAGATATTAAAACAACCATAGACACTTACTACAAGTTCTCCCAGACAAGAGCTCAAAATCTAATAGATAAACTTTTCAACGCTAAGAATATGATATAATGTTTTTATGCTTTTAGATATACTATCAAAAGCAAAAGAAAACAGTGTTTCAGACATACATTTAAAAGTGGGTACAAGCCCGTTTTTTAGAGCCCACAAGCATCTTTACAAAGAGGAATCTTTGCCCGTCATCACAGAAGCTGACATGGAAAACATCGTAAAAGAGCTAACACAAAAATATCCAAACAAGCTAAACGAATTTCAAGAAAAGGGTGAGATAGACATCTCATATGAAACAGAGTTTTCAAGGTACAGGGTAAACATATACAAGCAAAAAGGACATACAGCCATAGCCTTAAGAGTGTTATCAAACTTTATACCACATCCCGAAGAGATAAACCTGCCCAAGGTTATGCCAGATACCGTCTTAAAATACACAAAAGGCCTCATTCTTGTGACAGGACCAACAGGTAGCGGTAAATCCACAACGCTGGCTTCTTTGATAGATAGGATAAACGAAACTTACGATAGAACTATAATTACAATAGAAGACCCGATAGAGTACGTTTACAAAGATAAAAAATCCTACATAGTTCAAAGAGAGGTAGGACTTGATACGGTATCTTTTCAAACTGGTTTAAGGGCAGCCCTAAGAGAAGACCCAGATGTAATACTGGTAGGTGAGATAAGAGACACCGAAACAGCCCTCATAGCCCTTCAGGCGGCAGAAACAGGGCATCTGGTATTTTCTACGCTTCATACCATAGATGCTAAAGAAACGATAAACAGATTTATAGGCATGTTCCCGTTAGAGATGAGAGAACAGATAAAGCTAATGCTGGCCAGCGCTCTTGTAGCAATATTTAGCCAGAGGCTGTTACCAAGAGCTGATAAACCAGGTGTAATCCCAGCTATAGAGATACTTCTCAATGTAGGTGCTGTAAAAGACATACTCTTAGACCCCACAAGACTAGATGAAATACCTGAGCTTTTAAGAAGAAACAAAGCCGCTTATGGCACTCAAGACTTTGATACACATCTTTTGGAACTATACAACAGAGGACTGATATCAAAAGAAACAGCCCTGTTAAACGCTTCAAAACCTCAAGATATGTCTTTGAAGATGCAGGGTATAACTTAAATGGTGCAAGACCTATCCGGCAGTTCTAAGCTTTTTCTTATCAACATAGTCTGGGCTATAATGCTATTCGTTGGTATAATGGGGTTTGTTTTTGTTAAAAGCCTAAAAAAAGAAAAAATAGAAAAGAAAGATGAATTTGACTAATATCATTGAATCTAATTTAGAATAATTTTAAATTAAAAATAAATCTTATTTAGGAGGTAACAAACATGGCAGAACACGTTCACGTAGGCATGATGGTACCGGATTTTGAAATGGAGACCTACAATCCAAAAACAGGGTCTTTTGGAAAGTTTAGCCTGGCAGAGGCTAAAGCTAACAAGAAATGGACCGTGCTTTTCTTCTATCCGGCCGACTATACGTTTGTATGCCCCACTGAGCTGGCAGACCTCAAAAACATACAGGATGAGCTTGAGAAAAACGGTGTAGAGCTTGTTTCTGTCAGCACAGACACAAAATATGTACACCTTGCCTGGGCAAGAGATGAGAAGCTTTTAGAAGGTATAAAGTTTCAAATGGGAGCAGATCCTACCGGCAAAGTTTCAAGGCTTTTCGCAGTATACGATGAAAATACAGGTCTGGCATTGAGAGGTACGTTTATAATAAACCCGGAAGGCAAGCTTGTGGCATCTGAGGTAAACTTCTACAACGTAGGAAGAAACGCAGATGAGCTTTTAAGAAAGATAAAGGCAAACATATACCTCATGAGCCATCCAGATGAAGCCTGTCCTGCCAAATGGCAAGAAGGTGCCAAGACACTAAAACCCTCTGAAGCCCTTGTAGGAAAAGTATACGAAGCATTAAACGCTTAATCTCTTAAAGCCCCCT
>CAYFGH010000024.1:0-13971 GCA_964342735.1 uncultured Aquificaceae bacterium | reverse complement strand
AAGGATAAAAATACGTATAAAGTCACTTTAGTGTGGGATGCTAAAACAGTTCCACCCAAACTTGTTAATTTAAGCATAACCAGCAAATATAGCATACTTTATAGAAGCGCCATATTGAGGTTTATAAGGGATTACAGGGCAAGGTTGAGCCCTATGAATACGGCTCTAGCCAGCATAGTATTGAAAAAAGCTTACGAGTCTGGTTTTAAAGCCAGAAAACCCTTCGTATGGGTTTATGTGGATCAGCATATACCTCAGAGGGTTTACGTATGGAGAGATGGCAAATACATATTTGAAAGCCCGGTAAACACAGGTGTAATGGGCACCACAAACACAGGTACTTATATGGTTTATCTTAGGTTAAGAAAAACCGAGATGAAAGGTACTTTCCCAGGCACCAACAAAACCTATGATGATCCAGATGTTCCATGGGTAAACTACTTCTACAGAGGCGAGGCTCTTCATGGTTTTCCAAGAAGAAGATATGGATACCCTCAATCCGCCGGATGTGTAGAGCTTCCCATATCAAAAGCCAGAATACTCTACGGGCTTTTGTATAAATATGCAGTTGTCACCCTTTCTAACTACGACAAGAGATACCTGGCGACCCACCCTTACGTAAAACCAAAAAATACACAAGAGGCAACGACATTTAGGCCTATCAACCCCTTAAGACTGGGCTTTTAAAAGTGTTATAATCTTATACATGTACAGGATAGGTATAGGCCAGGACGCCCACTACTTTGAAGAGGGGAGAAAGCTATATCTTGGTGGCGAAGAGTTTGACATAGGCTATGGTTTAAAAGGTCATTCGGATGGGGATGCACTTTTGCATGCAATTACAGATGCAATACTGGGCGCTCTGGCTCAAACAGATATAGGAACGCTGTTTCCAGATAAAAGCAAAGAAAACAAGAATAGAAATAGTGTAGATTTTCTAAACAAAGCCCTTGAGATAATGTATGATATGGATTATAGTATTGTTAACCTGGACTGCAATATAATAGCAGACAGACCAAATATTTCAAGCATAAGAGATAAAATCATCGAAAGTTTATCCAGGCTTTTAAGCTTACCAAAAGCAAACATATCCATAAAAGCCAAAACCAAAGAGGGCTACAACAAAGAAGACAGCCTAGAGGTCATATGCATAGTGCTTTTACAGAAAATGATATAGCGCTTTGCCTATCCGGTGGAGTAGCAAGAGGAGCTGCCCACATAGGAGTATTGCAAGCGCTTCTGGAAAAAGGTTTTAACATAAAAGCCATTTCTGGTGCAAGCGCTGGAGCGCTGGTGGGTCTTTTCTTTGCAAGCGGGTACAGACCCCATGAGATGTTATCTATCTTAAAATCCATAAACTGGTATACGACATTTACCATAGGAAAAGGCGGGATTTTAGGCTTTAAAAAAGCCTTTAAGATTATAAGAAGCTATATCCCTCAAAAAGACATAAAAGACTTACCCATTTATTATGCTGCCAGCGTTTTGGATTTGTTCTCTGGAAATACACTATATTTAGATGAAGGTGACCCAGCTTCTGTGGCGCTTGGTTCTTGTGCGTTACCTTTTGTGTTTGAACCCGTGTCTTACAAAGATATGCTTCTGGTGGATGGCGGTCTTACGGACAACCTTCCGGTTAGCCCATTAAAAGCCAGATATCCAAATATAAAAATAGTTTGCTCTGATATAATGCCAAACGTGCTGGTGAAAGAAAACCTTGGAATATTTGGAAATTTCTTAAGATCTACGTTTCTAATAGCAAGGAGAAACATGGACCTTCAAAAGAGCATGTGCGATATTTATTTAGAACTTCCGGTACATCATATTAGCTTCATAAACTACAAGAAGTTTGATGAGCTGTACGAGATAGGGTATAACTATACTTTTAAACTGTTAAATTAAATTTTATAAGATTTTTATATTTTATGGTTTTTTTATATGTATTAAAATGCTTTACATCATAGCTTTTCAGTTCCAAAATAAGTTATTATAATAGATAATTTATTTTTAGGAGGTTTTAAAAATGAAGAAGACACTTTTAGGTGCTGCAGTTTTAGCACTGGGACTTGTGGCATGTAGCCACCAACAATCCAGCGAATCTTCATCCGCTTCATCAGAGGAGCAATCAGCCGCTACAACCTCTTCTACACCATCATCTTCAGCTTCCAGCTCAACTTCATCAACCTCATCTTCTTCAACTTCATCTTCATCATCTTCATCAGCTTCTTCTTCATCTGGTCAAATATGCTCTGGCACCGGTGCTCAACAAGTTTGTGCTAGCGCATCATCTATAAACCAGGATGATGCTAAGAAGCTGGTAGCTATGGCCGGTCAAAAAGGATGCTTGGCTTGCCACGCTGTAGACAAGCAAGTGGTAGGTCCAGCATGGATAGACGTAGCCAAAAAATATGCCGGTAATCCAAAAGCAGTAGACGAGTTGGCTAAAGCTATAAAGAACGGTAACCAAGGTATATGGGGCTCAGTACCAATGCCAGCTCAAACATCTTTAACCGATGCTGAAGCCAAACAACTAGCTCAGATGGTATTGGCTCTATACAACAAGAACTCAAGTTCAAGCAGATCAAGCTCAAATTCTAACGCTTCTTCATCAAAAGAACAAAACAACAACAAAAAAGAAGAAAAGAAGGCAGAGAAAAAAGGTTAATTTAGCATACCGCTTACCTTCCCGTCACGGGAGGGTTGTATGTTTTATTAAGAGGTGATACAATGAAGAAAAATCTTATAATTGGTATATTAGCTTTATCTGTTTTGGGTTCTACTTATACAGCTACATCTACTCCTATACTGGAGCAGTTCCAAAAAGAAGTAGAACAGATAGTAGACAAGGTATCTCCATCTGTGGTAACTATATATGCCACACAGATAGTAAAAGCCCCACTAAACACTCAAATATTCCCGGGATTTCCACCATTTATGATGCCAGGTATTCCAACACCAGAAATCCCTGAAAAAGAAAAGGATTTAGGTTCTGGTATAATAATTAAATACATCCAATCTAAAAATGCTTTTATAATCTTGACAAACAATCACGTCGTAGGAAATTCTAAAGATGTAATGGTAAAACTCTCAAGAACAATAGAAAGAAAAGCCAAAGTCCTGGGCAGAGACCCCAAAACAGATTTAGCAGTACTGGAAGTGAGCGCTAAAGGAATACAAAACCCTGAATCAAAAGTAGCAGAGCTTGGCGATTCATCTCATGTAAGAATAGGACAGCTGGTGATAGCCATAGGAAATCCATATGGTTTTAGCAGAACCGTCACAATGGGTGTTGTATCCGCTTTGAATAGAAGGCTTGGGCTATCCCAGTATGAGGATTACATCCAAACCGATGCCGCTATAAACCCGGGCAACAGCGGAGGACCTCTTATAAACATAGAGGGTAAGGTGATAGGTATAAACACCGCGATGGTAAAAGGCGGTCAGGGGCTTGGATTTGCAATACCAATAAACCTGGCCAAATGGGTCTACCACCAGATAATGGAACACGGGAAAGTTATAAGAGGCTGGCTTGGTGTATCTATACAGGAAATAACCCCAAGCATGGCATCATCCTTGGGTGTAAAATACGGAGCCATAGTAGCTCAGGTATTCCCGGGTTCTCCTGCTCAAAAATACGGTCTGAAAGTAGGGGATATCATAGTATCGGTGGACGGAAAACCCCTAGAAAGCATAGATCAGCTCCAGTTTAAAACAATGGAATCACCACCAGGCACAACCCTTACTCTTGGTATCATAAGAGATCATAAGCTCATCACTCTGAAAGTCAAAACCGCAAAGATGCCAGAAAACCCCAATAGTATAAGCAACGTTGCCACAGAAACGAAAGACCTGGGTCTCATAGTAAGACCTCTAAATCCTCAAGAGCAAACACGTTACGAGGTAAAAGGTGGCCTTCTGGTGGAAGATGTCCTGATGGGTTCTCCAGCCTACGAAGCTGGCATAAGACCTGGCGATATCATACTGAGCATAAACCTACACAGAGTTTACACTAAAGCCCAGATGAATGAAATACTAGAACAGCTCATCGCCGAGCACAAAGAAACCGCCACCTTCCTGATAGACAGAAACGGTCAAAACATATTTGTAACGGTAAGATTGAAATAATATGCTGATATCTAAATATCAGGGTTCTGGGAACGATTTTATACTGATAGACAACAGAGATAATTTTGTATACAAAGAGATAGAAGCTCTGGGGCTTGGTATTCAAGAGTTTGTAAAGAAACTTTGCGAGCAACATGTTTCAGTGGGTGCTGATGGAGTCATACTCATAGAAAAAGCCAGAAACCCCAAAAATCATTTTAGCTGGGCGTTTTTCAATGCGGATGGTTCTGTGGCCGAGATGTGCGGAAACGGTTCTCGCTGTGCTGCAAGGTTTTGCTATGAGAAAGGTATAGCTCCAAAGGACATGGTGTTTGAAACCCTAGCCGGTGAGATAGAGGCTCATATAATAGACTCAAGGAGGGTGAAAGTCCAGCTTACACCCTATCATTCATATCAAAAGGACATTGAAATAAAAACAGAGTACGGCACGTTCAAAGGGCATTTTGTAAACACGGGTGTTCCTCATTTTGTAGTGTTTGTAGAAGAAGATGAACTTGAAAAACTGGACGTAGAAAAGATTGGCAGAGCCATAAGATACCATGAATATTTTGCACCAAAGGGCACAAATGTCAATTTTGTAGCAAAGACAAAAGACGGACATTTTAAAGTGAGGACCTACGAAAGAGGCGTTGAAGGTGAAACGCTTGCCTGCGGTACCGGAAGTGCAGCTTGCGGAATAAACGCATACCTTCTTGGTTTTTCGGCTTCTAACATAGTAGATATCATTACAAAATCCGGAGAGCTTCTTAAAATCACCATAGAAAACGACAAGGTATTCTTAGAAGGCCCCACCACGAAGGTCTTTGAAGGGATGCTCTCTTACGAGATATTCTGATGGAGCTTTATTTTTACCTGGATACTTACGTAGGAGAATATCTTATAAACTTTTACATGATATCCTTTAAACTGGTTGATTTAGACTGTGTGGAAATTACAGATTTCTACGGTTCCAAACTAATATCAAACATACTGGACTGGGATAATTTTAGCACATCCGTTGGAAACATATACCTTCTTGAATACGGAGACCCCATACAGAGATTTTTTGACATAGAAGAGGCTATCAAGACAGGTTATGATATTATATTTGAGATAGCAAAATCCTCTGAACAGCATCTGAAACCAAGACCTGTGGTAGGAGTTGGATACCCACCGCTTTTTTTAATTAAAAAACTTTATCCACACCTGTTTGAGGATATGATTCTAAAAGAGAGCGTAGAGGAGTTCTTAGACCAGATACTGTTTACATAGATATAAACGTTTTATGATTTTACTAAAAGCTTAAAAACAAAGAAAAATTATATTTTAATTATGGAAAAACACTTTGAAATACCCATAGATTTGCTTCAAAAATGCGTACGATGTGGCCTTTGCAAATCCGTATGCCCCACGTATAGAGTAAACGAAGAAGAAAGAAGCTTCGCCAGAGGAAGGCTCGCCCTGGCCCAGATGGTGTTGTCCGGCGAACTCCCCCTTACAAAAGATGTGGCAAAACAGTGGGACGAGTGCGCTATGTGCAGAAGATGCGAGTGGATCTGTCCCAACAACGTAGAGTACAAAGAGATCATGTCAAAGGCAAAAGAGCTCCAGTCAAAAGAGCTTGGCAAAGACCCGTTTAAACATACAGCCCTTAATGCTTTAGAGCTCATGCAGACAAACGCCGGTAGAACCATAGTAAAAATGGTAGGATCAGTATTATCTTTGATACCAAAACAGGAGCTAAAAACCTATATACCATCAGGCATAAGCGGTGCTGTGAAGTTTATGCCAAAACCCGCAAAAGATGCTTTTAGTATAAGGGGACAGACTTTTAAAACAGATAAAACCCCCTCAAAAGGCACTTTGCTATTTTTCACCGGGTGTATGGTGGATGCTTTTTATACCACCACCGGTAAAAACGCTATAAAAGTCTTGAACAAAGCAGGTTATGATGTGATAGTGCCAAAAGATATAAAGTGTTGCGGAGCTCCTCACCTATACTCTGGAAACATTGAGGCTTTCAAGCATCTAAAAGCCAAAAACCAGGAGGAGATATCAAAATATACGTTTGATGGTATAGTGGTGGTGTGTCCTACCTGCGGCGGGGCCTTGCAGGAGGATTATGGATATGAAAACGTAATAGACTTTGCAAGCATAGTGGCCTCCTCAAACGACCTTATATTAAAATCCAAAGAAAAAGAAAGCGTCACATTCCATGTGCCCTGTCATTCCTACAGCGCCATGAAAACGCCTTTGTCTGATTTTGAAAACGCCATAAAAAAAGTGGAGAATGTGGATTACAAAAAAGCATCTAAAGCTCAGAGCTGCTGTGGTTTTGCCGGACTTTTTTCCATGAAAAACCCAGAGCTATCCACAGCCATACAAAAGGAGAAGATGGAGGATTTTAAATCCACAAACGCCCAGTATATACTGAGCGCCTGTCCCGGATGCGTATTGCAGCTAAAAGATGGAAATCTGAAGTTTAAAAACAATCAGGAGGTTATGCATATAGCGGATTTTATAGCAAACAGGCTCGAAGATTAAGCCTGTAAAAGAAATATTTAAGTCATTTTCATTTGGTTTATAATGTTTATATTAGTAATTTTTAAGGAGATGCTATGGAAAAGGTAATTAGAGTAGCTCACAGCCCTGATTCAGACGACGCTTTCATGTTTTATCCGATGGTAAAAGGGCTAATAGACACATATGGGTTTAAGATAGAGCATGTTTTGAAGGACATAGAGAGCCTCAACGAAGATGCAAAAAAAGGCACCTATGAGCTATCTGCCATATCCTTCCACGCCTATCCTTATGTAGCTGACAAATACTATGTTTTACCAAGTGGTGGAAGCGTAGGAGATGGATACGGTCCTATCGTGGTCACAAGAGAGCCGGTTGATAGCATAAAAGGTAAAAAGATAGCCATTCCGGGAGAGCTCACGACAGCTTATCTGGTTTTGAGGCTTTTTGAAGAAGAGTTTGAACCTGTTGTGATGGCTTTTGACAAAATACTTGATGAAGTGGAAAAAGGCACGGTGGATGCTGGTCTTGTAATCCACGAAGGACAGCTCACCTACAAAGACAGAGGGCTTTACAAGTTTGTGGACCTTGGAGAACACTGGAAAGAGAAATACAATTTACCGCTTCCCCTAGGATGTAACATCGTAAGAAAAGACCTTGGTTTAGATACTATAAAAAAGCTTGAGAATATCATGAGAGAAAGCGTGAAAAAAGCTCTTGAGCTAAGAAAAGAAGCCCTAGATTATGCTAAAAACTATGCAAGGGATTTAGAAAACGACGAAGAGAGGGCTTTTAAATTTGTAAGCATGTATGTAAACAACAGAACGATAGATTACGGTGAAGATGGCAAAGAGGCGGTGAGGCTTTTATACAGGCTTGGCAAGGAAAAAGGCATCATAAAAGCCGATATACCAGATGTTATATTTACCGACGAACTTTAAAAGGAGAGTGTTATGATTTTACAGAAAATATACGATGAAACCATAGAAAGCGATGTAAAAAAGCTTTTTGAAGCGTGGCCTGAGATATCTTATGAGCTTACAGTCAAATCCATAAAAGTGGGCGATGATTCTGTAAACGTGGTTTATGTAAAAACCAACGATGATGATTTTGAAAAAGCTGTTGGCATCTTTGAAACAAAAGACGAGGCGATGGGAGCTTTTAGAAGCTTTGCTTATGAGCTTGGCTTTGAAGAGTATCCACAAAATATCGCCATCTTACACTCCGATTTTGATGGAAACAGGCTTATCCTTCTTTTAAAAGCCAAAAACGATAGCGATATAAAAACCTTCGACCAGCTAAGCGTTGAAAAGCTAACAAAAGAACTTCCAGGCTATCAAAGGGTCATCATATACCAGAGCGCTGTCTTAACATATTTAAAGGATGTCTATCCAGCCATAGACAGCATAGCTTATGTAATACCTCACAAGCTATCAAACATAGGCTGTCCGACGCCAGAGCTTTCAGACCTTGCTAAAATATACGGTATACCTTTGAATACCAAAGAAGATGAGATAAGACTCATAGAAAAGCTTTTAGAAGACCCAAGAGGACTTTGCAAGGACAAGAGCTTGCCACCGGTGGAACTGCCCTTATGAACTACAAAGATATATTCCTTAAAATCATAGCCACCGGCTTTGGGCTTGGCAAATCTCCTGTAGCCCCCGGGACGGTGGGAAGCCTCAGCGCAATCCCTTTTATATATATATTTGGTAACAGTTTTTTTGAAAAGCTTATATTTTTGATTGTTTTTATACCCCTTGGCGTTGTTGCATCTCAGTATATCATAGATACTACTCAGAATCCTGACCCTGATGAAGTGGTGGTGGATGAGCTTGTGGGGTATTTTATCACAATGCTGTTTGTACCCCATACATTCTGGTGGATAGTTCTTGGTTTTATAGTTTTCAGGCTTTTAGACATATTAAAGCCTTTTGGTATAAGAAAGTTAGAAACTCCCGATGGAGTTGGTGTAATGCTTGATGATATAGCGGCCGGGTTGTTGGGAGCTGTTTTGCTTCTGGCTTTCAAACTAATATGAATTATAGCATTTCTTTAGCTTTAAAAAACAAAGAGGTTGTAGATTTTTTAAAAGTAGATGCTGACACACCCACAAAAGACGTTATAAAGTTGATGGCCGATAACAATAAAGATTTTGCTTTGGTAGTTGAAGAAAACAAGGCTGCTGGTATATTTTCAGAATCCGATGTTATAAAGTTAAAGTATGAGGATAAAGATTTAAATAAGAGCGTTATAGAATACGCCTCAAAACCGGTTATCACCATAAAAACTTCCTACGGTCTTTTTGAAGCTATAAATCTGATGGTTGAAAACGATATTTCAAAGCTTGTTATAGTAGATGAGAATGACTATCCAATAGGGGTACTCTCTCAAAGAACGCTTATAGCCACCATAGACCAAGAGATGTTAAAACGCCATAAGTTTGTAAAAGATGTTGTAAAACAAAAAAAGCTTATAAGCCTACTTCCATCAGATACTTTAGATAAGGCTATAAGCACACTGGCTAAAAACAAAATAAGAGCGGTGGTAATAGTAGAAAACGATAAAGCAGCTGGTATATTAACACAAAAAGATTTGACCAGACTTATAGCCTCGGGCGTAGATTTAGAGAAAAATTTTGTAAAAGATTACATGAAAAAACCGGTAGTTACATGTACACTAGATACTCCACTTATAGAAGCTTCAGAAATAATGGCCAGGCTAAACATCAGAAGGCTTGTGGTGGTAGATGACGAAGAAAGGCCTGTGGGTGTTATAACCCAGGGGGATATCGTAAGAAATCTTGAGGGAAGCTACGAAGATTATATAGAAAACAAACTAAAACATATAAGATTGATGCTAAATATAATGCAAGACCCGGTTTTAGAGATAATGGATGCCGGGGTTTTCGACCCATCCTCTGGTTTAATAATATGGCAGAACGAAAGCTCTAAAAATATCTTTGGAAATCTCATAGGTAAAAAAATAAACGAAATCATAGATAATTATACGTGGAAATATATATATGAGGCTCTTAGAAAGGATAAAAGCATAAATTACGAACCCATCTTTATAAACAATAGCGTATATCATATATCCTGTATATACGTTGAAGATGAGTACAAGATAATAGATGGCAGAATAAAAATGCTGTTTAAAGATATCACAAAAAACTACACATCAGAGATAGAGCTAAAGAAGATAAGCAAACAATACAAGAGCATTCTGGATGCGATGGATGATATGGTAATAATATACGACGCTTACAACTACAAGATAAAATTTGCAAATAAATCTGTTATAGAGCACCTTGGGTATGACGAAGAAGAGCTACTAAATAAAAATTTCTTTGACATAATACTTAACTCTGAAAATGTGATAAAGCATTTTATAGAGCGCATACTAAAAGAAAACAAAAAAGTGGTGGGAAGAAGGGTATATATAAAAAAAGATGGAACGTTTTTACCCGTACACGTAGTAGCTACAAAAGTAGAATTTGAAAATCACACCACCAAAGAGCATATACTGGTGGTAGCAAGGGATATATCAAAAGAGCTAATCATAGAAGAAAAGCTAAAAAATACAAACAGAGAGCTAAACACACTTTACTCTTTCATTACAGACCTTTCCAAGGCCCACAAAGAGGATGAGGCTTACGAGATATTCATCCACTATCTTAAAAGGTTGGGAGTAGAGCATATACACATGTACAAGTTAAATCCATCTCTAAACAAGATAGTATCCTCTTATCTGTTAAAAGCCCAAAACGTATATCAACCAAGCAACGGAAACGATGCGTGGATAAAAGACTGTCTCGAAGATAACCCTTCCCTGTGCAAGGTGATAAAATCCGGTGTTGCCTTATCTGTTGAAAATACAGAGCTAGAATATGGTTGCCCCTCAGCTCATCTGGGTAGTAATATTAAATCTTATATGTGCGTGCCAATATTTGTAGGAGGCGCTTACATAACAAACGCTACTGCTATATTCACATTGATGTCCTCCAGGAAAGGATTCTTTAACGAAGATATGAAAAGAAAAATAAACAAATATGTAGAAGCCCTTATTCCAGTTGTAAGCAATCTAAGGCTTATAGAGATAAACAGAGAACTATCCATAAGAGACCCGCTAACAAACGCTTACAACAGAAGGTTTTTAGATGAGATTCTCATAAAAGAATTTAAAAAAGCCGAGAGGCATCAGTCCAAACTTTCAATCATCATGCTTGATATTGATAACTTTAAAAAGTTTAACGATACTTATGGGCACAGAGCTGGCGATATGGCGCTGTTGCACCTTTCAAAAATAATACAGGAAAACATAAGAGCCTCTGATATCTTTGCCAGATACGGCGGTGAGGAGTTTGTAATAGTGCTTCCAGACACAGCAAAAAACAATGCCATTGAAATAGCTGAAAGATTAAGAGAAACACTTTCTAATAGAATATTTTACGCTGATTTACATGACAGTCCAGATAGCACGGCATATAGATATGTAATAACAGCATCTTTTGGAGTAGCTACGTTTGATGATGATGCCAAAACACTAGAAGAGCTTATGAAGATAGCTGATATGAGGCTCTACAAAGCAAAAGAGCTTGGCAAGAACAAGGTGGTATATAATTAAATGAGGAGGTGTTATGGATTTTTTAAAACGTTATATTATTGAGCTTACCATCCTTACAACGTCTTTTGGTTTATCTGTCATGGCGATGGGGTTCTTAGCAGACAGGAATTTCATATTTGGAAGCCTTTTTATGTTTATGCTCCTTCTTTTCCAGGTTTTTGTGATTTTAGGAGCAAAAGGAGATAAAGAGTTTCCCAAAGCCTACGATAAAGACATAAAAGATGTTGGACTTTTCAACGCCCTCATGTTTTTATATATAGGGGTTTTTATGGCGGGCGTCGTAATGAGTGTATTCGCTATATGATGCTGTCAAAATACATTGCCATAGTGGATGTTGATGTTTACAAAGATAACATTTTAGAAAAAGCCAAAAACGTAATAGAGCGTTATAAACCTGATATCATGCTGAGAGCTAAACATCTAAAAGGAAAGTATTTTTATGAGTACGCTCTTGAGTTAAGAAAACTGACAAATGATTACAAAGTATCTTTTATCATAAACGAGCGCTTTGATATTGCACTGGCGGTAAAAGCTGATGGGGTACACCTTCCTTCAAACGCTCTTGATGTATCTGTTGTAAAAAATATATGCAGGGATATGATAATAGGGTATTCCGCCCATTCAAAAGAGGATGCTCTCGAGGCTTTTAAAAAAGGTGCTGATTATGTGACGCTCAGTCCAATTTTCCCTACCAAAAGCCATGAAAACGCAAAAGCTCTTGGACTTCATTATCTAAAAGACGTGGTAAGCTCCACCGATAAGCCTGTCTTTGCCCTTGGTGGTATCACAAAAGAAAACGTCGATGAAGTGTTGAAAACAGGAGTTTACGGCATAGCCTCTATAAGGTATTTCCTTTAATCTACATTGTAGTTTAATGTCATGGGTTTTCCGTCTCTTAGGATTTTTACGCTGAAACTATCGCTGTTTCTAAGAGTGCCAAGAATTCTAAAAGCATCCTCCGGAGAGCTAAGGGTTTGATTGTTGATAGAGACAAGCACATCGCCCGGTCTTATACCCATCTCATAAAACAAAGAGCCTGGTTTTACGCTTTTAAACATGAAACCTTTTGGGGTTGGTACAAGGTCTATATCGCTAAACATCTTATAAGGGTTTGAGGTTATCTCAAGAAGCTTGTTTCTTTGTATGGTATGGGCGTTTGTATTATCGCTTCCTTTCAAAAGCTCTTTCAAAGATGGAAGCCCGGCTGGGGTGTTTGAATGAGTATTTGAGCCTTGCATTTGTCCTTTTGAAAGCTTTAACGTCAGGCTTTTACCGTCTTTACTGGCTATTATATAAAAGGGTTTTATTTCTTCTACCGTAAAACCGCAAAAACTATCCCCCACCATAAGCACCTTCTTACCACAGCTAGAGCTCACAAGCACCATAGAATAAGCCGGGTTCTGACTGTAAGCTATGGCCAGAACAAACATGTTTGAGCTTACCTGTTCTTTTTTTACATTTTCTTGTTTTGGTGTAAACTTACCAACAGCGCTCATCAAAGCGTTTTTATCAAAAGAGCTTGGCAAAACAGGGATATCTTGGTTTAATATGTATTTTAAGCTTTTAAAATTAAAATAAAAGGATATAAAACTCAGAATTATCAGGCTGATGCTAAGTATTAAAATAAGCGGGTTTACATATAGCTTTTTCATAAACCGTGGCATAATCACTGACCTATCTCCATATGGATTGTAAAATCCTGATTTCCCGTATAATCCGTAGCCTTTAAAAAGTTTATTTTAAACCCGTCGTTTTCTATCTGATAAACGATGTTTGCAAGGGCGCTTGCGCTGACGTTTGAAGCTTTTACACTGTAAGCTCCGTTTACATACTTTATATAATCTAACTTTGTATTTGAAAAAAGAGCCCTTACATAAGCCTCGTTAAGGGTTTTGGTCTTTGGTTTGCCGTTTTTTATAAGAAAGCTGATGTGTTCATACTCTCCTATCTTGTTGTAAAGGGCTTCTTTTTTACCTGATACGCTTTTAAAAACAAAAAACAGAAGGCTTACAAAAAAGAGCGTATAAAGGATATACCTTATCCTGTATAAAAATATTTTATATCTTTCTAAATCTATTTTGCTAAAATCCATGTTTGGGTTATCTCTTCCTCGTTTGATGGCAAAGCTCTTGAATAGGTTATATTTTTTAAAGATTTTACCTCATAGGCGCTCACCTGGGATTTTACTGTGAGGGCGTTATTTTTATAAAAGAGCTCATACACCTTCGCATCGGAAGGCAGGTTTTGATAGGCTTTTAATAAAAGCTTTGAAACCCTAAAGCTGTCTTTTGGTATCATGAGAGCCCTCACCTGCTCATTTATATCCACAACAGGTGTGTTTGGAAAAGCCTTTTCAAAGACCTCATTCTCTTTTTGCTTTACGATCTTTATCTGATAATCTATCAAAAAGCCAGAGACTATATAGCAAAACAAGATAGCAAAGCTCAAAACTCCCACGTTTACAAGCTCTTTTTTAAGCTTTTTTAAAGAGATAATATCTTTTTTATAAAATCTATCCCTTATCTTTTTTAAAGCCCCGCCAAAGGCCAAAAGCTCCCCTTTTTTAACATAAAGCATCGGCAGTATTTTTAAGCTCTTTATATCTATGTCCTCTATATCAAAAAGTATATCCCCCTCTAAGGTGTTTAGTTTTTGTGTAAGCTCATCCTCATCAAAGAACACCTCGTAGTATGTAAGGGTTTTATCTTTTACCTCGCAAAG
>CAYFGH010000023.1:10494-14216 GCA_964342735.1 uncultured Aquificaceae bacterium | reverse complement strand
GGAGAATAGGGTATATATTCTATACACTGTAATTGATATCTCTGAAAAAGTATTGCTTTCTAAGCTTTTTGATATGCTAAAAGAGATAAATAAGATACTTATAACAATAGATTTAGAAAGTGAGCTTATAGAAAAGGTGGCTCATACCATTGTGATGTTTGATTTTGATTATGTTGAAGTTTTTAAGGTCAATCAACAGGATGAGCTTGAACTCGTTTTAACTTATGGCGATACTACCATAAAAGATAAAAACGATAATTTAGAAGATGAGAGAAAGGCAATTCTCACAAAATCTATAAACATCAAATCAACCCTTATTTTTTCTAAAGCTTCTATACCTGTTTATGTAGATAACGATAAAGTTTTGTATGTGTTTAGCATATATAAAAAGGAAGTCCAGTTTTTCGATAACCATCATATTTTTAGCATACTGGAAGAGCTTAAAAAAGATATATCCTTTGCACTCAAGAAAATCTTGGAAGAACAGAACAATTTCATATTAAGAAAAGCTATGGAAAACTCAAAGGGCTGGGTGCTTATAACAGATGAAAATGGATATATTTTATACGCAAATCAGACGGTATGCAGGATATCTCTTTACTCCTGTGAAGAGCTTGTTGGTAAAAAACCAAACATATTTAAATCAGGCTATCATGATGATGAGTTTTATAAACGTTTATGGCAAACTATAAGGTCCGGTAATACGTTTGAAAGTATCTTTTACAACAAGAAGAAAAATGGAGAAATCTTTATCTTAGATGAAACTATCATCCCGGTAACGTTAAAAGATGGTACTGTAAGATACATAACTATAGCAAGGGATATAACCCAGGAAGTAGAGCTTGAGGAAAGGCTAGAGCGTATAAGTCTGATGGATGAATTCACCGGGCTTCTTAATATAAAAGGTTTTTCAAAAGCTGTAAACGACAGGTTAGAGTATATCAGAAATCAATCAAAGAAGGGGGCTATGATACTCCTTGATATATATGGGTTTTCAATACTGAATCAAATATATGGTTTTAGTAAAGCTGATGATGTTGTTAAGAGAATAGCAAAAACGCTAGAAGAGGCTTTAAAATTTGAAGATGCTATAATGGCTAAAGTTGGCCCAGATGAATTTGGAGTTTTTGTAGATATTGGTAAAGAAGAAGATTTGTTTGCGGTGATAGAGAAAATAAACAGTATTTTTGAAAGTGGCATAGATATAGAGCTAGAAAACGCTAAAAAGATTGATAAACTTTATATAAATATGGGGATTTCTATTTATGATGAAGATGGTAATAGCTTTGAAAAGCTTTATGAAAAGGCAAGTTTAGCTTTACAGCATGCTAAAAAGGATGGTGCTGGTAAATATAGATTTTTCTCAAAGGATATAGATACTGTTGCAAAAAGATACGTGGAAGTTCAAGAGCTTGTGGAGAAGGCTATAAACAAAAAGCTGTTTAGATTTTTCTATCAACCTTATTTTGATATTAAAACAAAAGAGCTTGTAGGGTTTGAAGCTCTAATAAGGATAATAGATGAAGACGGCACTGTTATATCCCCTTATAAATTTATAGACTTTTTAGAATCTTCTTCTTTATTGAAGGATTTTCAGGATATATTTTTAGAGCTTATAGCCAAAGATATGGAGTTTTTGTTATCTAAATCAAATTGTAGGTTTAGTGCTGCTTTTAATATATCCGCCAATAGCTTTAAAGATGATATATTTATGTCAAAGATAATGGGTCTATCTCAGCGTTATGGTGATAACATTGTGATTGAAATTACCGAAAGGACAGTTTTGCAGGATTTTCAAAGGGCAAAAGAAATTATATCTAATATAAGGAGTTTTGGGACCAAGGTAGCCTTAGATGATTTTGGTACATACTATTCATCGCTATCATACATAAAAAATATTGATTTGGACATCATAAAGATAGATATATCCTTTGTAAGGGACATAACTATCGACAAGAGAAGCTTAGCGGTGGTAAAAGCTATAGTAAATCTTGCTAAAGAGCTAAATGCTAAGACTATAGCAGAAGGCGTGGAAAACCAGGAGCAGTATAATTTGCTGAAAGAAGTAGGGTGTGATATAGCTCAAGGGTATCTCTTTGCAAAACCTATGCCGATAGAAGAGGCTATAAAGTATATAACCTAACTGGTTTTAGAGCTTTTAAGATAATCTATAACTGCCTGAACGTGACCATCTACTTTTACATTTCTCCAGGCTTTTTCTATCTCACCGTTTTCGTTGATTATAAACGTTGATCTTATGATACCCTTTGTGATTTTACCATACATCTTCTTCTCACCGTAAGCTCCGTAGGCTTCAGCCACCTTCTTATCCGGGTCTGATAGCAGGATGAACTTAAGTCCGTACTTTTCTTTGAACTTTTTGTGAGAGCTTATACTGTCCGGGCTAACCCCTATCACCTCAACGCCTAAAGCTTTTATGGGATTTAGATTTTCCTGAAATCCGCAGGCTTCTTTTGTGCATCCTGGCGTATCATCTTTTGGATAAAAGTAAAGCACTACCTTTTTACCTCTAAAATCCTTTAAACAAAACTCCTTTTCGTTTCCCTCTTCGTCTATACCTGGAAGACAGAAATCCGGTGCTTTTTCCATAAGACCTCCTTTAGTTGTATATCTCCAATATATTATAATATGTATCTCTTTTGGCGGGGATAAATCCTGCCTTTTTGATATTTTTAATCATATCTTCTATGGCCGGTATTCTTACCTTAAACTCTGTGGAAGATATCACGTTTTCTTCAAGCATTACACTGCCAAGGTCGTTGGCTCCAAAATGAAGCGCAACGGTGCCTATCTGCATGGTCTGGGTCACATGAGAAGCCTGGATATTTTTAAAGTTATCAAGAAATATCCTGCTCAGGGCTAAAACCTTTAGATAGTATACGCTTGAAGCGGGTTCTACGTAATCGAGCTCCGTGTTTCCCTTCTGGAATGTCCACGGTATAAAGGCTGTAAAACCACCGGTTTTATCCTGCAAATCCCTTATTAAAGAAAGATGGTATATGATATCATCTATTGTTTCTATATGTCCAAACATCATGGTGGCGGTGCTGGTCATACCAAGTTCGTGGGCGCTTTTGTGCACCTCTATCCACTCTTCAGTGCTACATTTACCCTTGCTTATAACACCCCTTACCCTGGGAGAGAGCACTTCTGCACCACCACCGGGGATTGATTTTAGACCAGCCTCTTTTAGCTCTTTTATCACATCTTTTACAGACATCTTTTCTATCTTGGCAAGATATACTATCTCTGGGGCGGACAAAGAGTGTATGTCTATATCGGGGAACTCCTGATGTATGGTGCTTATGAGGTCTTTAAAATAATCAAGACCAAGCTCTGGGTTTAATCCCCCCTGCATAAGAAGGGTGGTACCACCCCTTTCCTTTAGCTCCCTTACCTTGTTTAATATCTCATCCTTTGGCAAAAGGTAAGCTTCTTCATCGTTTGGTTTTCTGTAAAAAGCGCAAAACTTGCAAGAAGCAACGCAGGCGTTTGAATAGTTTACGTTTCTATCCACCACAAAGGTGACGATGTTATCTTTGTGGATTTCCCTTCTTTTTTTATCCGCTAGAAAACCAAGCGTGTTTAGATCAAGCTCTTCAAAGAGCTCTTTGGCCGTTTGCTCATCTATTCTCTTTTCAACATCCAAAGTTTTCATAATTTAAATATATTCTTTTGTTCTTGTTGTAAAGAAGAGATTT
>CAYFGH010000023.1:0-10394 GCA_964342735.1 uncultured Aquificaceae bacterium | reverse complement strand
CAAAGTTTTCATAATTTAAATATATTCTTTTGTTCTTGTTGTAAAGAAGAGATTTGTCAGTAAGTTTCATCTGTTTTTCATATTTAAAAATGTATATTTTATTTGAAGGAGGTAAAGGTTATGAAAAAGTTTTTAGGTGCTACGATGCTTCTGATAAACATGAGCTTTGCTATTACGATAGGTGATGAGATTCAAAACATAGGAAACGCCATATCAAACTTAGGTAACGCTTTAAACGGTGGAGCTTATTCTAATACTTATTCAAATCAATGCAACGTACCGCCGGGATGGCAAAGAGGCAAAAAAGTGGGATTTCAAAACGGCTTACCCCCTGGCCTTGCTAAAAAGGGTTTAACAGAAAACTGCACACCTCAAAACCCTCAAAATCATGTACCTCCTGGAAGGATGCGCTAAATATTTTTGTTTCTTACAATCGGATATCTCCAGCCTATTCCAAAGGCCCTCTCGTGAAGCTTTGGCCCTATGGGGGCTTGCTTTCTTTTGTATTCGGCTTTTATGAGCATCTCATAGACTTTATCTACTAAATTTTTATCAAAATCTTTTATATCCTCTTTATCTTTATACTCTTCTATCAAAAGCCATAAAATCTTATCAAGTATATCGTAAGGAGGCAAAGAATCCTGGTCTTTCTGGTCTGGTCTTAACTCCGCTGAAGGTGGTTTTTTGAGTATGTTTTCTGGTATTATCTCTTCGTCTTTGTTTATGAAATAGGCTAACTCATACACCTCTGTTTTATAGAGGTCTTTTATGGGAGCGAACCCGCCTGCCATATCCCCGTATATGGTAGTGTATCCTACCGCTGATTCTGATTTGTTGGAAGTGGATAGTACGATTCTGTTTTCTTTGTTTGATATATAAAATAATATATTTGCTCTTATCCTTGCCTGAAGGTTTTCATCCGCCACATCAAAATACTTATAATTGAGCACCTCTTCATAAACGTTTCTTATGTTTTCTATCGGTATCACTTTTAACTCCACACCCAAACGTTCGCAGAGCGCTTTTGAATCTGTGTAAGACTCTTCCCTGTTGAATGTCGTTGGCATATATATAGCTTTTATATTGTCTTTCCCAAGGGCTAAAACCCCAAGATAAAGCACCAGAGCCGAGTCTATACCCCCTGACAGTCCAAGCACCGCCTTTGAAAACCCCTGCTTTTCAAAAAAGTCTCTTATGGATAGCGTGATGGCTTTTATGAGCTCTTCCTCTTTTTTCAGGCTTTTAGAAATGCTCTTTTCATAAAAGATATCTTTTGATATATTCACACTTACATCTGGCTTAATGGGCTTACATAGCTCTTGCCATCTTAAATCAGAGCGCCTTTTTGCATAAACCTCTTTTATATCCAAGCTTACGTTTAAAATATCCTCTTCAAAGGCTTTTGCTTTTGCTATTATCTCGCCTTTTGGATTTATCACAAGACTTTCGCCGTTAAACACAAGCTCATCGTTTGCACCTACCAGGTTTGTATAGACTATAAAACAGAGGTTATCAGATGCCCTTGATTTTAGAAAGTTTTCTTTAAAGGTTTGCTTATTCAAGGAGTATGGAGATGCGTTTATATTTACAATCACCTCCGCTCCTTTTAAAGCATCTTCTCTTTCAGTACCATCTGGATACCATATATCCTCACATATGGAAAAACCACACCTTATACCGTTTATATCTATGATTAAATCATCGCTCCCGCTTTTAAAGTACCTTTTTTCATCAAATACGTTGTAGTTTGGTAAAAATCTTTTATCGTAAAAGCCCAATACCTCACCTTTAAATAAAACTCCTAAAGAGTTGTAAAGAGCTTTATCCTCTCTTATAAAACCTATCACTATGACACTTTCTATGTTTTTGGAATAGTTTTTTAGCTTTTCAAAGTAAACTCTGTTTAGTTCTATAAACTTCTGGCTGTATATCATATCTTGAGGCATATAGCCACAAAGCGATAACTCTGGAAAAACTATGATGTGTGAGTTTTGGGCTTTTGATATAAAACCTGTTATCTTTTCAAAGTTTTTCTCAAAATCTCCTACTGTGGTGTTTATCTGACAGAGGCTTACGTTAAGGATTTTGTAACTCATTTTCTATACCTTCTTTGTATATTACAACTCTGTTTTTTGTGGTGCGTTTTGCCACATAAAGGGCTTCATCCGCTTTTTTGATGGCGCTATCAAGATCATCCTCTTCGCTGACCTGATAAATCCCACCGCTACAGGTGCATTTTATAGTAATATCTCCTAAAGTATGTGTTGAGTTTTCAAAGTTTTGTCTGATCCTGTCGGCTACTTTAAAAGCGTTTTCTATGTTTGTATTGTAAAAGCAAACCGCAAACTCCTCACCGCCAAGCCTTGCAGGTATATCGGATTTTCTTATAGAGCTTACTATCGTACGTGCAAAGTCTTTTATAACCACATCCCCCATGTCGTGTCCGTAGGTGTCGTTTACCTTTTTAAAGTTGTCTATATCATACATAGCTATGCATATTGGTGTATTTGAGCGTTTGGCCTGTTCTAAGAGTATGCTAACCTGTTCAAAGAAAAACCTTCTGTTGTATATGCCGGTAAGAGCATCTTTGTAAGCCATATCCTGAAACTTTTCCTTGTCTTTTTGAAGCTCGTTTACCAGATTTTTTATCTCTATAGCCATAAGATAGGTTATCTTTTTAAGCTTTGAAATCTCGTTTAGCTTAGAGATATCTTTTTCTAAAATAGGGTCTTTTTCCACCTCTTCTAAATGGAGAAAGTCTTTCTCTTTTAGTTTTAAAGCCACTCTTAAAAGGTTGTTTATATCTTTTATGATGCTTGATATAATAAATATGATTGTTATAAGTAGGATAGATGTAAAGGTGATTCCATATATCGTAAGCACTAGAAATTGCCTGTGTTCTTGTTTGTATATCCAGGATATATTTTTAATGAGATAGATGTTGCCAAGCTCTATACCCGATGCATTTACCACAGGAATTTCCATTATAAGGTAATAATCTTCTCCTAAGTTCTCCACTTTGTAAGAGATTATATCTGTTTTTCTTGAATATAAAAAGATGCTAAGAGCGTTGTTGTCTTTGTAAGAATCTACAATGTAGCTTTTGGTGATTATCTTTCCGCCTACGTAGTTGTCCCAGAAGCTCTGTTGTGGATAGAGTCTTTTTATAATATCAGTATGAAGCACCACCACCCAGCTTAAGTCTTCTAACTTTGATAACGATTCAAGGGGCTTGTAAGCGTAGACACCCACATAATCACAGTCGTTTCCTATGTTTTTGTATATCCCAAGGCTTAGGTATTTTACAACTATGGCATCTGAAGAGTTCTCAGTACAGTAGTTACTGTTTTGGGCTTTTAGTATGATATCAGGGCTAAAAACCCCTTTTCTAAGCATGTCTTTATATTCGTCAACGATAGCCTTGTATATCTTGTAAGTGTCATCGTATTCTTTCATAACCCTCGTATCTATCTCTTTCTTGGTGATAACCCTGTTTCCTACCAGAACGGCTAAATAAGATATCAGCGATATTATGCTTATATAAATGGCTACCTTTTTAACGAGGCTCATTAATGTTGAAGTATATGTTGGAAAGGTCCTGGTTTATGGTGGTATATTCTCCGTAAACTACTTTTATGATATTACCCTTAGGGTCTAAAAGGTAAGAGGTAGGAAGCCCTGTTATGTTGAATTTGGAGCCAAGGCCTTGGCTGTGCATGGCTATGTCAAATGTGAAGTGTTTGTCTTTTAGAAAAGACATCAAGGCGTTTTCATTATCATCCATGCTTATGGCAAGGATTCTAAAACCATAGGGTGAGAATTTTTGATAGGCTTGTTCAAAAAGTGGCAGTTCAGCTCTGCAGGGAGGACACCAGGATGCAAAGAAGTTCACCAGCGTATAATGACCCTTAAAATCGTTTATATTTACAACCTTGTTTACCGGTTTTCCATTTTCGTATAAAAGTCTTACACTGAAATTAGGTATAGGGCTTGGCCTTTGATATGTTATAGCCTGGGCAGAGTCTTTATCGTAAAAGCCATAATAAGCAGCCACTGCAAGAAGCACAATCGCCAGCACATAAGCTATATTCTTTCTCATATCAAGTCCTTAAAGAAGTTTATAATCCTTTGTAATATTCCAGCGTTATTTCTAGAGGGAAGCTGTCTTTGGATGGGTCTTTGAGGAACATTGTAGCTTATATCTTTCATCGTTTGAGCTAATTTTATAACACCACAAACACAGGCATAAGATGGGTCCTGGAGCTTTTCTTTAAGGCCTGTTATATTTAGAGGATATCCAATCCTTACCGCCATCTCAAAATAGTGTTCTGCAAAATCTTTTATACCGTATAACTTGGCTGTACCCCCTGTTATGACAACACCGGCATTTATGTTCTCCAACCTTAAGTTGGAAGCTTTTATCTTTTCTACTATTTTATCCATTATCTCTTCAAGCCTTATCTGGATAACCTCGGCTAAGCTTTTCCTTGAGGTTGAGGCTTCTTTATCTTCACCGCGGGGTTTTATCTTTATCTTCTCCATCTCATCCACAAGCCCTATGTAAGCTACTCCACTTTCTAGTTTTATGCGTTCTGCCTCTTCGGTGGATATTTTAATATAATGTGCTATATCTCTTGTGATGTTGTACCCTCCTATCGGTACCGTACCTGATAGTATCGGCTGGCCATTCATGTATAAAACAAAGTTTGTAAGAGAGTGTCCTATATCTATAAGCAGTACTCCTTCAAGCTTTTCCTCTTCCGTAAGGACCGCTTCTGCAGATGCAAGACCAGCAAACACTTTGCCGTGAAGTTTGTATCCTGCAACGCTTACAGTTCTTTCTACGTTTCTAAGAAGCGATATACCAGCTTTTATGATGTGAACCTCACATTCTAATCTAGAACCAGTAAGCCCTATGGGATCCAGTATACCTTCCTGATCGTCCAGGATGAAGTTTCTCGGAATAGTATGAAGTATATCATAAGACTCTTCTTTGGCTTTTGCTACAGCCCTTTCTAAAAGTCTATCTACTATTTGCTCGTCCACATCCGAAGGTTGTGGGGATATGCTTATGGTATCCCTCTCGTTCTGGCTTTTTATATGAACACCAGATACAGATATAAAAACGCTGTCTATCCTGTGACCCGACATCTCTTCGGCTTCTTTTAAGGCTTTTTGTATAGCCTTTGATGCCAGATCTAACTTTGTCACAGCCCCTTTGTCTATGCCTTGAGACTTTGCTTCGCCTATGCCTACTATATGCGTATCCCCGTAGTTATCTATCTCGGCCACCAGAGCCACAATTTTGTTTGTACCTATATCAAGCCCTACTATAGACTTCACGTTCTTATCCTCTTAGATATTTTTCTTTCCATATAAATATTATACAAGAAAAATTATGCTGTGCATATTCAATCATTCTTCTTCAAGCCTTATTAAAATTGGTCTTTCTTTTACCACAGAAAGACTTTCTATGTCTTTAAGAGCCTTTTTTATCTGCTGTTCGTAAGCTTTGTGGGTAAGTATTACAAGGGGTACCACGGGGCTGTTTTCTTTTTTAGCCATCTTGCACACCATCTCTTTTTGTAACACAGAGGCGATGCTTATACCACACTGGGCAAATACGTTTGCAATGGATGCCAGCACACCGGTTTTGTCCTCCACTTCAAACCTCACATAGTATCTTGTATAGAAGTTTTTGTTGAGTTTCAGGCTTTTGTTTGTATTAAAAGCCTGAAAAGGTTTATCTCCTCTTTTGGCAATGTCTATGATATCAGATACCACCGCTGAGGCTGTAGGCTTAGAGCCCGCTCCTTTACCGTAAAACATGCTCTTTCCTACAAAATCCCCCTCTATCATTATGGCGTTGTAAACACCGGATACCTTTGCCAGTTGCTCCTGATGGTTTATGAAAGTGGGATGCACTCTTACCTCTAACTCTCCATCTGTGGTTTTTGCGATGGCTAAAAGCTTTATAGTGTATCCAAGCTCTTTTCCAAGCTCAACGTCCAGCAGGTCTATATTTGATATACCCTCTACGTATATATCGTTAAAATCTATATACCCTCCGTAAGCTATGGAGCTTAATATGGCTATCTTGTGGGCAGCGTCTATACCCTCTATATCAAAGGTGGGGTCTTGTTCGGCATATCCTAACTCCTGTGCTTCTTTTAGAGCATCGTTAAAGCTTTTTCCCTCATCCAGCATGCTGGTGAGTATGTAGTTGGTGGTGCCGTTTAATATACCGTGGATATAATTTATCTTGTTGGCTATGAGTCCCTCTTTTAAAGCTTTTATGATGGGTATGCCACCTCCCACGGAGGCTTCAAACTCTATGCTGACATTGTACTCTTTTGCCTTTTCAAATATCTCCTTGCCGTGAACCGCTATTAGGTGCTTGTTGGCGCTTACTATATGCTTTCTTTGTTTTATGGCTTTTTCTATGAGTTCCTTTGCAAAGCCAACGCCTCCTATCAGCTCTACCACTATGTCTGATCTTTGTATAAGCTCTTCCGGTGAATTTACTTTTAAGCTATCATCTATTTTAAAAGGTCTTTCTCTTTTCCAGTCCTTGTCTAAAACCGCTGTAAGCTCTAAATCTATTCCGGTTTTTTCCTTTATGAGGTCTTTGTGGGTTATAAGAAGCTCTGCCACTCCTGTTCCTACGGTGCCATAACCTGCAATACCTATTCGCATACATACATTATATCATTGAAAAAATATAATTTGGGTTATAATATGAGATAATATGAACGAAAAACAAAAAACTATTTTGGATAGTGGCATAGTGGTGTTGTACGCTCCGGCAAAGGTAAACTTTGGCCTGTGGGTTAAGGGGAAAAGAGAGGATGGCTATCACGATATATACAGCATCCTTCACACCGTAGATTTATATGACACGATATACATAGAACCTCATTATACGCTGGAAGTCTTAACGGTGGGTCCTTTTTCTAAAAGCGTAGAAAACAACATAGTCTATGATGCGGTGCTTGCCTTTGCAAACCTCATCGGTAAAAACTTTGATTACAAGATAACCATTGAAAAGAATATACCTGTGGGTGCCGGACTTGGCGGTGCAAGCTCTGACTTGGCTTGTGTTATTAAATATCTAAACCAGGAGCTTGAAAATCCTTTGAGCGATGAAGAACTATCAGCGTTTTTATCCTCTTTTAGCAAAGATGCTCCGTTTTTCCTAAAAGGTGGATGTGCGCTTGTGTATGGTGCTGGTGATAAGATAAAAGCGTTGGAGCCTATTTCAAAAGAGCTTACTATAGTGTATCCAAACGTAGAGGCTTCTACAAAAAGAGTCTACAGCGCTTTTGTAAAAAAAGAAGAGGAAGATATAACACTTGATAGTGTTTTGAAGCTTTTAGAAGAAAGCGACATAGAAAATATCATACAGAATCATCTTCAGGAAACCGCTATGGATATATACAAAGAGATAGGAGAGGTTATAAGGTTTTTAGAAAACTTTGGATACAGACCTTATATGTCTGGAAGCGGTTCTAGCGTTTACGTGTTTAACAGGCTTGATGAGATGATAAAAAGAGCTATCGTATCGAGGGGCTGGTACATATACGAATGCAAAACAATATAGTAGAAGAAATCTTTGACATAGGGGATATAGACGAAAGGTTTTACGCCATCGTAGGAAGGGCGGACGAGAATCTCAAGAAGTTTACAGAGCTTTTTAACGTAAGGATAGTGGCCCGTGGTCAGGAGCTTCATATAAAAGGTGAGCCTTCGAGTGTTGAAAACTTTTTAGAGTTTTTAAATTATGTCACCAGAGAGTATGCAAAATCCCCGCTTTCTTCAAAAGATGTTCTCAATATGGCAATATCCTATACCCATCAGGAGAAAGATTACGATGAGCAAGAGGATGTAGAATACGAAACCATCCTGATTACCCACAGAAAAAAAGCTATAACGCCAAAAACAAAAAACCAGTCCATATATATAAACTCCATAAAACAAAATGATATCGTCTTTGGTATAGGTCCCGCTGGTACCGGTAAAACATACCTTGCCATGGCAATGGCTATCGCTTATTTGAAAGCCCAGAAGATAAACAAGATAATCCTCACAAGACCGGCTGTGGAAGCTGGAGAAAAGCTTGGGTTTTTGCCGGGTTCTATCGCTGAGAAGGTAGACCCTTATCTGAGACCTCTTTATGATGCCCTTTTTGATATGGTAGATTATGAGAAATCTGCCTATCTTCTTGAGAAAAACATCATAGAGATAGCTCCACTTGCTTTTATGAGAGGAAGGACCCTTAACGACGCTTTTATAATACTTGATGAGGCTCAGAACTCCACCAAGGAACAGATGAAGATGTTTCTAACGAGGATAGGTTTTGGCTCAAAGGTGGTGATTACCGGAGACATGACCCAGGTGGATTTGCCAAGAAAAGAACAATCGGGTTTAAGAGAGGCCATACATGTATTAAACGGTATAAAGGGTATAGACTTTGTTTTCTTTGATGAAAAAGATGTGGTAAGGCATCCAATAGTTCAGAAAATTGTAAAGGCTTACGAAGCCTACGAAGCATCTCATGAACAGGATAAATCTCAAAACAAACAAGAAGCTTAAGCTCTCAAAAGAAATAAAATCCCTCATTAAAAAAAGAGCCTCAGATACGCTAAAGTTTTTTGATTTTAAAAGCTCAATACTGGATATTTATATAACGGATGATAACGAAATAAAAGAGTTAAACAAACACTATAGGCAGAAAGATAAACCCACCGATGTGTTGTCTTTTAATATAAACGAGTTTATAGGAGATGTTTATTATCTTGGTGAGGTTGTGATATCTTATGAAACCGCCCAAAGGCAGGCCTTAGAGTACGGAGTCTCTTTGGAAGAGGAGTTGACGAGGCTTTTGGTGCATGGTATCGTTCATCTTATGGGATACGATCATGAGCTGTCAGAAGAGGACCATAAGATATTTTTTGAAAAGCAAGACAGTGCTTTAGCGATGTTTTACTAATCCTTTGAAAAGGATTTTATCTCATCGAGGGCTTTTTGGATATCCCTGTTTTCGGTTTCCCATATGAAAACTCCGTACTTGTGAAGCGTCCATTTGGCTCTGTTGCTTTTGGGGTGGTTTGACGCTATCACAAAGTCTGATTTTATCTGGGCTATATCGCTGGCGGTAATATCCTCTTTTTTTTCTGAATCGTCTTTGGCTTTTAATACAAAAGTCAATGTAAAATTATCATAAACATGAATCATATCCACGCTTTGAAAATCGGATATCATATTTTTGTTTGTCAAAACGGCTATTCTGGTATTTTCTGGGCTTTCGTCTGGTTCATAGTGTATAAACACCATCTCGGTTTGAGGAAACACCTTTGTTATAGCCTCTTCTATGGCATCCACCACCGCATGGGACTGGTTGAAGTTGTGAGATTTTATAGAGATAGCAGCGTCTATAAAGATTTTGTCTCCGGATTTTCTAACAAGGAGTCTTTTTACAGATTTTACCCTCGGGTCTTGAAGGATTATCTCCTTTATGTGTTCTACCATCTTTGAATCCACAGAGGCATCAAGTATAACAAATATCTGCTCTTTCAGTATGTGAAAACCGGTGTATATGATAAGAAGTATTATGATGCTGGCAAATATCTTGTCAAGGTTTATGCCAAACTCTAAGGATAAGAAGTTTAGCGTTATCACAAAAGCCCCAAAACCATCCACCAGCATGTGCTCGCTGTCCGCCATCAAGGCCGGTGAGTTGTGTTTTTTGGCGGCGAGCCTCTCTAAAAATGAAAATCCAAAGGTGATTATCATAGATACGAGCCCCACTCCAAGACCCCAGGATATATAAGCTTTATCTATCCTATAATGACCAAACAGCACATCCGTGGCCATTTCGTAAGCTGCAAAAAATAAAAAGAAGGATATAAACATGGCTCCGATGTTTTCTAGCTTGTAAAGCCCATATGGAAACTTTTCGTGCTTTTTCTCTGAAATATAAATAGATATAAAGCCTATAAAAGAGGCCAGACTATCGGATAGCGAGTGAATCCCTTCGGCTTTTAGAGCTATACTTTTTGAAAGCACACCTACCCCCAGCTTTATAAAAGCCAGAAGTAGCATCAAAAATATGGATATTATGCTCCAGTGATATTTTTTCATCTATTGAAAGGGCATACTTTTCCTTGATAAGAGTCCATTTTTTCTAACTCTTTTTCTATCTTTTCCCTCACTTCTAACTTCCTTGAGAACGTACAGTAATCTGGTGCTATGAGTCTGTCTGGTTCCACTTCACCTGTTAATCTGTGTATTACCATGCTTTGAGGAAGTATCTCTATGATTCTGGCGGCTCTATAGGCGTATTCTTCAAGCGTTAAAAGCTTGAAAGGGTTTTCTAAATAATCCTTTGCCATTTT
>CAYFGH010000022.1:0-14383 GCA_964342735.1 uncultured Aquificaceae bacterium | reverse complement strand
AACCTCCTTTATAATATTTTACCTTAAATATATACTCATTGATAAAGATAAATTTTGTATGCTATAATGTCTTTTCAATGAAGTATATCCTAAAAGGACAGGTTTTTGGAAGAGTTCAAAAAGTAGGTTTCAGGGCTTTTACAAAAGATATAGCTGACAGTTTAGGCATACAGGGGTATGTAAAAAACTTAGAAGACGGTTCGGTAGAGTTTGAAGCCATAGGAGAAAAAGAACTCTTGGAAGCCTTTTTAGAAAAGCTAAAAGAAGGACCAAAACACGCTTTTGTATCAGATATAAAATATAAAATGGAGGTTTTTGAAGATGAAGATTATCCAAAAAGCTTTGATATTCTGTATTAGTTTAGGGCTTTTAACATGGCAAGCCAGCGCTTACGAATGCCACTATTACAAGGTAAAAAAGGGTGATACGATAGACGGTATAGCTTCGAAGTTTCACGTTTATACAAAATCCATAAAAGAGGCAAACCCATCTCTTAAAAAGCATAAATTCTTATCCATAGGTCAAAAGCTCTGCATCCCCTACAAACCTAAAAAACCCAAAATCCCTACAATGAGCTATAGAGTAAAAAGCGGTGATACGCTATCGGTGCTGGCAGAGCGATTCGGCACCACTGTAAGAGAGTTAAAAGAGCTAAACGACCTTCACAGAAATTATTTAAGAGTAGGGGAAACCATAAAAGTACCTTACAATACAAGGTACATAGAAAGATATGAAGGCAGAAAATATAAGCTCTATGTCATCAAAAATGGAGGTACTTTAAAAGATGTCGCCGATGTCACAGGGGTACCTTTGAGGGTACTTGAGAGGTTAAACCCTGATCTGGTGGGTAAATATTTAAACAAAGGCGTTGTGGTAAAACTTGGCAAAAAGAAAATCACCTACGAAAGGCTCATATCAAGGGCAAAAAGGCGATACAAAGAAACGTATCCCGCAGAAACAAAAGAACATAAAAAAATCAAAAGACAGGCCCCCAGCAATTTGAAGGAACTCACAAGACAGGAGTTAAACGAAAAGCCTTACGAAACATCCGAAAGCCCAAAACCATCCAAAGCACCCAAAGCAAAAATACCACTACCAGTAGAAGGACAGATCCAGAGAACCCAGAGAGGCATAAATATAATCACCGCTTGTGGCAAACCTGTTAAAACCATAAACTCAGGCATAGTAGTTTACAGTGGAGATGACCTGGCGGCTTATGGCAACATGGCTATTGTGGATGGTGGAGGCATAATAACCGTTTACGCTTACAATGAAAAGCTCTTTGTGAAGAAAGGTCAGATGGTAACCAAAGGACAGACCATCGGTCTTGTGGGTAAAAAACCTGGCACTTCCACCTGTGAGCTTCATTTTGAATTAAGGAGTAAAGACGGAACGCCTATAGACCCCATTACATTTTTTGGTAGATAGTTTATAATAATTGAAAACCTGAAAGGAGGAAGTGTTATGGATTTAAGCAAGATAGTAAGCAAGAATCCACCAGAGGACATCTACGCCTTTATAGAAATACCAAAAGACAGCAACATAAAGTATGAGCTTGATAAAGAAAGCGGTGTGGTTTTTGTGGACAGAGTGCTGTTTACCGCCATGTACTATCCTTTCAACTACGGCTTTATTCCAAACACGCTGGCCGAAGATGGAGACCCCGCTGATATACTTGTCATATCGGAGTTTTCCGCTATTCCTGGTTCCGTGATAAGATGCTCTTTGATAGGCATGCTTGAGATGGAGGATGAGGCTGGTGTGGATACAAAATTTTTAGCGGTACCCCATAAGAAAGTAGACCCGTCATTTTCTCACATACAGGATGTAAGCGATCTACCCCAGCATATAAAAGACAAGATAAAACACTTCTTTGAACACTACAAAGAACTAGAGCAGGGCAAATGGGTAAAGGTTAAAAACTTCATATCGAAAGATAAAGCTTCGGAGGAGCTCAAAAAAGCCATAGAACGCTTCAACAAATGAGCCTCATAAAAGATACGGCCTTAGAGACTATCTCAAAGGAGATAGAGGCCGTTGAAAGTTTGAAGCTTTTAATAAACGAAGATTTTGAGAAAGCTATAAATATCATACACAAATCCAATGGGAAGCTTATAACCACAGGGGTGGGAAAATCTGGCCATATAGCCAGAAAAATAGCATCTACCATGTCAAGCGTCGGCACCCCTTCTGTGTTTTTACACCCAAACGAAGCCCTCCATGGAGATTTAGGTATTATCACAAAAGAGGATGTGGTGCTTGCTCTTTCAAACAGCGGAGAGTCCGTTGAGATACTATCTATGATACCCTATATAAAAATGGTGGGCTCTTTTTTGATATCCATTACAAACAAAAAGAATTCAACGCTTGCAAAACAAAGCGATATAGCCCTTGTTTTAAACATAGAAAAAGAGGCCTGCCCTTTAAACTTAGCCCCCACATCTTCTACCACCGCGATGCTGGTGCTTGGGGATGCGATGGCCATGAGCCTTCTAAAGCTCTCTGGTTTCAAAGAAGAGGATTTTGCCCTGTTGCATCCGGCTGGTTTTCTGGGTAAAAAGTTAAAACAGGTAAAAGACGTAGGGCACTTTGAGGATGAGCTTCCAATGGTGAAAAAAGATGCAAAGATATACGAAGCCATCATAGAGATAACAAAGAAGGGTTTTGGAGCTACCGCTGTAGTAGATGAAGAGGGATTTTTAGTGGGCATACTCACAGACGGCGACATAAGAAGGATTTTAGAGAACAAGATAGACATAAACAACACCAGCGTATACGAAGTATGTACCAGAAACCCAAAAACCATATCAAAAACAGATCTGCTTGGAAAAGCCCTATCTTTGATGGAAAAGTACAAAATCACGGTACTCATAGTGGAAGAAAACAAAAAGCCAATAGGTATCATACACCTTCACGATATACTGAGGTCCGGTATAAATTGAACTCAAAAAGCGTTATCACAATACCAAACATCCTCTCCTTTTTAAGGCTTTTACTATCACCTGTTATATTTTTCATACTAAAAGCCAATATAAAACTTGCATTTTTTATATTTGTAATAGTAAGCCTCACAGATGCTCTTGATGGGCTTATAGCAAGGCTCACCAACAGCATAAGCTTTCTGGGAAAGATACTTGACCCTGTTGCGGATAAGGTGCTTATAATCTCTTTGGCTTTCTCTTTTATAAAAGCCAGATACCATATCCCTCTCATGCTTGTAAAACTCATTTTGATAAGAGAGGGTTTTATAATACTTGGTAGCATAGCGCTCCTTTACTCTGGCATCGTTCCAAAGCCATCTATACTTGGAAAAGCAACTACCTTTATCCTGATTTTGGTATTTTATGCTCTTTTTTATGAAAATCTAGAAAACAAAGAGCTTGATTTTATAAATGAGCTTTATAATGTGGCGTATCTTTTTGTGGTTTTGAGCTTTTTAGAATATCTAATTCTTTGGATTAAAAATATGATAAACGTATCAAAGTATAAAGCCTTAAAATAGTTTCATGAAGCTTTTTATAAAGAAGCTTTTTATACTTATCGCCTTTATCCTCGTTTTGCTGGCAGCCTCTGGTATAAAATCCTTTGGAGTGGGGCCAAATTTAAACGAATATTTAAAGAAAAAACTAGACCACGCCATAGAACTAATTCATCTAAGAGACTATCAAGACGCTGTATCAGAGCTCATGAATGTATACTCAATGGCACCAAAGAGCAAATACGGGGAGCTCTCTTATCTATACATTGCCAAGGCTTACGCCTACGAAAACTACAACACTGGCAACATAGAAGGGGTTCAAAACGCTATAGTGATGCTAAATATGTATCCTTTCTACTACAAGGTGCCCTCCTATATAGCCCTTCAAAGAGAGATCCTTGGAGATATATACCTGATGCTCGGGGATTTCAACAAGGCTGCGGGTGTTTTTATGGCCCTTTCCAGCGAATATCCAGACAAAAACAAATACAAGATAAAACTGGCCTACGCTATTCTAAGAAACCACGACCAGAACGGCATAAACTACATTCAAAACATACAAAACAAAGACATAAAGACCGCAAAGGACACAGCCCTTTATTATCTTGATTATGCGATATACTACTTTCTCACAGGCAACTACAAAGAAACCATATTTATGCTTCATCAGGCTTCTGATTACGATAGCTTTTTATCCTATGACCCTTACTTTGAATTTTTATACGGATACGCTTTTTACAAGCTCTCAGACTGGCAAAATGCTATGTTTCATCTTGAACTATCAAAAAGAAGAGACATATATCAAAAGTATACAAACAAGGTCAACTTCATCCTCATGCACATATACCTTACCACAAAAGACTATCTTGACGCCCACAGGATTTTAAAAGAGTTCTTAAAGCACGATGGGCTTTTTTACAACCCCGTGGCCTACATATCCTTCAGCTCTTTGTGGATGCATCCTGATTATCTTAAAACCTACAAAATACCCTTTTACAGAAAAACCCTTGATAAACTCCTCTGGCTTCATTTTCCAAGCGTCTTATCGCTCTATCCAGATTTTGGGCTTTTAAGCTACTACCTTGATGGGGGTCTTACACCTTCTGAAATTCAGGATATGTTTACAGGCTTTTTAAATATAGAGCTTCCACAGTCAAATATAAACTTTGATGATATAAATATATCTTTTGAAAAGCCCATAAACTATATAGCCAGTCAAATCTCTAAAGAAAACCCCTACAACGAAACCTTCGCTTACAGACTTTACAGCCTTTATCAGGAAGACCCTTCCTTGTTTTCAAAGTTTTTACAAAATAACACCTATGAAAATATATCGAGGGTCTTTGTATATTTAGGAGATACCAAAGGCCTTGGGTTTACAAACGGCATAGAAGACCCCAACATAAGAACGTTTTTACAGGGAGAGTTTTATATAGAACAGGGCAATATAAAAGACGGCGTATCCGCTTTAAACTCCGTTTTAAACAACCTAAAAGGCGAGGACAAAGAAGAGGCAGAGTTTTTAATAGGCTATTATACCCAAGATGATACGATGCTTGATAGGTTTTTAGCTCATAAAAACGTATACACATCAGACAGATTAAAAGACTATGCGAAGCTTGCCCTTTTAGAAGATGGGTTACTTAAATTAAACAAAAAAGACTATCAGGATGCTCTAAAATACTTTAAAACCTATATAGATACCTACAACAAAGAAAAAGATGATACGTACTGGTGGGCTTTATATAAAGCGGCTTATATTAGCTACTTGCTAAAAGATAAAAATGAGTTAAAATATTTATTGGGCTTGGCTAAAAATAGCCAGAATATTTGGGCAAAGGCTACAATGGTACTGTGGGGTGAATGATATGGGGCTTTTTAAAGGCGTAAACGAAGTATTACCCTATTTAGATTATACGTGGTTAAAACACAAGATTATACTGAGCAACTTAGCAAACGCAGACACCCCTAATTACAAAGAGCTGGATGTAAAGTTTGTACCCTTTGAAGAGGAATTACCCCTTAAGATAACAAACCCAAGACAGATACAGCCTGTCCAGACAGGACCACATTTTGATATAATAGAGAACGAGTCAGGACTTATAGGCAACGACAGAAACAACGTCAGCGTAGAAAAAGAGATGGCTCAGGCCAACGCCAACTACATAGCTTATGAAACCTATATGAAGATGATAACAGACAACATAAACGAACTAAACACAGCCATAAAAGGGCAGTAAGGAGGTAGATTATGCTTGATATATTTAACGCTTTTGATGTATCCGCATCTGGTATGTATGCGGAGCGCATCAGAATGAACACCATCGCTTCAAACCTCGCCAACTACGAATCTTATAAAACGGACGGCACCCCCTATCAAAAACTAGAACCGGTGTTTCAGGCAGTGTATGATAATCATATGTTATCTGATGGTCTTGTGCCGGTAAACGTAAGCGAGATAAGACAGTCAAACGGCTTTAAGCTCATATACGACCCTTCAAACCCTCATGCCAACGCCCAGGGGTACGTAGAAGAGCCCAACATAAACGTCACCACCGAGATGGTAGATATGATAACAGCCACCGAGAGCTATCAGGCGAACCTCAGCGCTTTTAACATGACAAAAAATATAGCTCAATTTACGATAAATAGCTGGAGCTGATTATGGACAACATAATAAAAAGTATACCTGATTTATTTGGAAACTCCTCATTAGAAAAGCCCAAAAACCATAAAAACAACCAGCCAGAAACGTTTTTTGACGTGCTCTCAAAATTTTTAGACTACACAAACGAGGTCCAGCAAAACGCAGAGGCCACAAAAAAAGCCATATTAGAAGGAGCTGATATACCCCTTCACGATGCGGTGGTACAGTTTGACAAAGCAGGAGTGGTGCTAAATCTACTGGTACAGGTAAGAAACAAGCTCTTAGATGCCTATCAGACGCTCATAAATACCCAAGTTTAACGTTTTATGGATTTTAAAGAGATATTAAACAACTTAAAAGAGCGCTTCCAAGCTTTAAACAAAACCCAGCAGATACTGGTCGTATCAATACCCATAGCGCTGGCACTCATAGCTGGAATCATATTTTATCTAACCTCAAGGGTGCACTACACGGTGCTATTTGGAGATTTAAACAACAGAGATATGGCTGCCATAGTAGAACAGCTTGAAAAAGACAACGTAAAATACAAGATAACTCAGGATGGTAGAACTATATTAGTACCGGAAGGCGAAGCAAGGCAACTGAGATTAAAGCTTGCTGCGATGGGGCTTCCCACCAAAGGATATCCCGGTTTCAAGCTTTTAGACAAAATGCCCCTTGGTATCACAGACTTCATGCAACATGTAGAATACCAAAGAGCTCTAGAGCAAGAGCTTGCAAACACAATCCTGGGATTTAGCAACATAGAAAAAGCCAAAGTAAATCTGGCGATGCCAAAACCAAGCATCTTTATCACAGAAAATCAAAAACCTTCAGCCTCTGTGTTTATAGAACTAAAACCGGGAGCTTCCATCACAAGGCGCCAGGTGATAGCCATAAGGAACCTGGTGGCCGCCAGCGTACCGGATCTCACACCCGACAGAGTTACAGTAGTAGATAGCAACGGTGTAGACCTAACAGAGGAGCTCAACAATCCGTCCTCTTACCTTACCAACGAACAGCTAAGGGTAAAAACGGAGCTTGAAAATTCCATCACCAAGCATCTTGAACAGGTGCTGGGTCAGGCTTTAGGCTACAACAACGTAAGGGTCGCGGTGGATGTAGAGCCAGATTTTTCTCAGGTAGAAACCCAGTCGAAGAACTATAACCCAAATACCACCGCTATAGTAAGCCAGCAGAAAAAACAGGAGACCACCACAGGCACAAGTGTCTCAGGAGTGCCGGGTACCGCTTCAAACATACCACCCATGAGCGGTCTAAGACCAAATGCCAACTTCCAATCCACAAAAAAAGAGGTTACCACAAACTACGATGTTAGCGTTGAAAAAACCCACGTGGTGGATAAAACCATACGCATAAAACGTATGAGCGTGGGCGTAATAGTAAACGCAGACCTTAAGAATATAAATTTAAACAGCATAAGACAGCTGGTGGTAGCCGCCGCCGGAGTAGACCCAAAAAGAGGCGACACGGTATCTGTCATAGCTGTGCCCTTTTACAAACCCGTGGTGCCAAAGCCACCCATATACCTGGTATATGCAAAATACGGTATAGCTGGGGTTTTAACGCTTTTACTGCTTGGAATATTGCTGTTTGTATTGCTAAAACTGAGGAAAAAACCAGAGGTGCAGGAGCTACCAGCTGTTAGCGCTGCAATGGAAGCTCTGGAATCTCTTGAAACCGAAGAGTTAAGAGAAAAGGCCAAAGAGCTTGTAACCGTTGATAAGATGATAAAGATTACAAAAGAGAATCCAGACAAGGTGGCAAAAATTATAAAACACTGGTTAACTGTGAAGAAGGCTTAGGCGGTTTGATATATGGCTGAACAGATTTTAGGTCAAGACGAGGTAGACCTTCTTTTAAAATCCTTAGGTAAAGAAGAAGAAACAGAAGAGAAAACATTAGGATACAAAAAGTTTAATGTAGATGATTTAGAGCATATTTCTCTTGGAACGATAGCGGGTCTTGAGATAATCATAGAAAAATGGAGCAGGTTAGCAAGGGCTAAACTGTCCAGTCTTGTAGTTTCTATAAACAACGTTTATAAAGCAGAGACCACCCTCGTAAGGTTTGAAGATTTGCTGGCCAAACTACCGGTTCCTTCCTGTATAAACATGTTCAATATAACCGGATTAAAAGGCACACACTTCTTAATATTGGACCCTAGAATGATATATAGCATAGTAAGTGTAATATTTGGCGGCACAGCAAAACCCTATAAGGTAGAAGGTAAAGAGTTTACAAAACTAGAGCTAAGAATCATAAGAAAAGTGGTGGACATGCTTCTTGGTGCCTTTCAAGAAAGCTGGAACAGCATACTATCCGGAGAGGTAATGTATCTTGAAACAGAGGTTAACCCAGCCCTCATCGCTCCCATGAACTCTAAGAAAGAGCTCTTCATCCAGGCTCATATAAACGTTGAAATAGATGGTATAGAGTATCCGGTGCTTTTAGCCATACAAAAATCCTCTTTAGATCCCGTTGTGGACAGGTTGAGAAACGTATCAGAGGTATCAGAGCTTTTGGATTACGACAAGATTCTTAAAGAGCTTATAAAAACTATAAAGGTGAAATTGTCTGTAACAGTAGAAGGAGGGAACTTTCTTGTAAAAGATATATTAAACTGGGAAGTTGGAGATCAAATAACGCTAAAACATCCCGCCAATCAGCCAGTGTATATAAACATAGAAAATATATTAAAAATGCTTGGCATCTTAGGGCGCTCCAACTCTAAAAAAGCTGTTAAAATATTAAAATGGTTAGACGATAAGGAGAGCGAATGATGGCGGAAGACGAAATAAAACAAGAAGATGCCACAAATACCGAGCAAACAAATCAAGGGCAGACCGATGAAGACCTGATGAAGCTCTGGGAAGAGGCCATGCAAGCCCAGAGCCAGGCTAAAGCCAGTGAGGAAAGCCAGCAAGAGAGTCAAACCAGCACTCAGGAAGCGGATATATCAAAAGAACTACAGCGGATATTAGACATACCTCTTTCTATTACTGTGGTAATAGGCACAACCGTTATTACCATAAAAGAGCTACTCAATTTAAGACCAGGATCCGTGGTAGCTCTGGACGAGTCCATAAACAGCTTTGTATCTGTCTATGCCAACGGAAAACTCATAGCAAAAGCAGAACTTGTAGTGGTAGGGGAAAATTTCGGTATAAGGATATCTGAAATTATAGAAAAAGAAGAGCGCGTAAAAACGCTGGCCAATCTTTAAAGATATCTCAACTTTACCTTATCCTTTATCTTTAAAGCATCTTCCAGCGTTGCTAAAGCGGTGCCGGGTTTTAAAGTGGTGGCTGTGCCTGTGGCCACCGCCCAGATGAGGGCTTCTTCTTCCTCTAAACCCATATACTTTGCATACAAAAACCCTGCCACAGCTGAGTCACCAGCTCCTATGGTATTTACCACCTCTACCTCAGGTGGGACTGCATGCATCACCGCATTTTGACTCACGTAAACGATGCCGTCTTTGCCAAGAGACACCAGCACTATCTTCACCCCCATCTTGTTTATCTCTTTTGCAGCTATAACAGCATCATCTATAGTCTTTACCTCTCTTCCTACCACCCTTGAAAGCTCGTGCCTGTTTGGTTTTATAATATCAGGTCTGTGGCTTATGTTAAACTTTAAAACATCTCCATCGGTATCAAGGACCACCGTAGCGGATTTTGATTTTGCAATATCTATGATTTTTGCATAAATAGCAGGTTTTAAGCCTTCCGGCAGAGAACCAGATATCACAACGTAAGATGGATTATCTAAATTGTTTATCTTTTCAATAAGCTTTGTAAGTTCAAAAGGTGGTATATGCGGTCCCTTTGCGCTTATTATTATTTGATTTTTTGTGTTTATGGTGTTTATGACGATGTTTGTCCTCGTCTCATCCGATATCTTTACAAAATCAAAATTCACCCCCTCGTTGATGAGAAGACCCTCTATCTCAAGCCCTGCAAACCCACCTACAAAACCAAGAGCAACGTTTGGCACACCGAAGTTGAACAAAACCCTTGAAACATCTATACCCTTTCCACCTGCATACTTCTCCTCTTTTATTATCCTGTTTGTATCATCTGGTTTTAACTCTTCAAGCCAGATAGTTCTATCCAAAGCAGGGTTAAGCGTTATAGTATATATCATACATTATCCTCAAAGACTTTGTAAGCATCCTCAGGACTCATATTATGAAGCACCACCGCAGATATAGCCTTTGTCATGGCTATAGCCTCTTTTAGAGGTCTCTGGTGTATGTTTCTTCCGGTGCCGTTTCCTCTCACGCCGGCCTGTTTGTAAGTATATAGTTCTTTTAAAAACTCAAAAACCCCTTCTTTTGAGCCACCTTCACATATAAGACCAGTATTGCCAGCCGCTTCCACCGCTATGTGAAGGAGTTCTTTCACATCTTTGCCCTCTTGCTTTGGCACTTTTATCTTGGCAAAATCAGCCCCCAGGCAAGCTGCCACACCAGCAGCGCCCGCTATAAGCTCCGGGTCATGCTCATTTTTTATAGCCTTTCCCTTCGGATACATCCATAAAACCGCTATCATGTTGTTTTTATGAGCTTCATACGTAAGCTCAGAGGCTTCTTTCATCATGATATGCTCAAACTCGCTACCAAGATAAACCGTATAACCTATACCAAGTATCTTGACACCCTTTTGCTTTAAATCCAGTATCTTCTCAAAAGCATGAAGACCTATGCTTATGGGGTCTCTCTGGTCAAAAGGCACAAGGTTTGTCTTTGAGTTTACCTTTACAAGGTAAGGTATGTCAGGATATTTTTTAGCATACCTTGTTATGAGCCCAAGCTGTGTGGCAAAAACACCGATTTCGCCCTTTGATGCTATCTTAAAAAGATGCTCTGGATTTGCATCATCTCTGGCTATCCCCTCTCCGTAAAAATCTTTGTTTAGATGCTCTATCTTCTGGTCTCCGGCAAAAAGCATAAGATTACCTGTAGATTTTGTGGCTTCGTTGAAATTCTTTACAAACTCCTCTTCATTGGATACGTTTGCTGGTATAACTATTTCACCCATCTTTGCCCTCCTTTACATCCATTATAACGCTTTTTCTTATAAAATGATTTAGCTTATTTACCATATCATCAAGAGCCTTGTTTTCCTCATTCATAAGAGCATTAAAATCCTTTGCATAAAAATCTTTATTATAGTTAAAATCCTTTATCTTGTATGTGTTTTTATGCTTTAAATAAAATCTAGCTTTTAAAAGCATCCTTCCCCTGTGAACGGTATAAAACTCTGGCTCAAACTCATAAATATATATTGAAAGCTTATAAGAAGATATATCTTTTTGGGTGAGATAAGGCAAAGCCTCCAGAAGGTAGTTTTTGATAGTGCAGTTTAAACTGCAGGGAAAACGGTGCTTTGCAAAGTATCTCAAACTGTTTTTATAAATGTATGCCATATCATCGGTATCTAAATATCTTGGAGAGCTTACATCTGATAGATATACCAGTACGTTGTCATTATACACCTTTTGAGGTTTTAAAAGCTCTATGGACTTTGGTTTTTTAACAAAAGCACAGGAAGAAAGTATCATCATAAAACCTATCAATATAAGTTTCTTCATCTTTTCTCCTCCAGTGGAAAAGCTTTAGAAGAGTGAATGATAAAAAATGCGTCTGGATGATTCTTTATATGCTTTATTAGAACCTTCATCTCTTTTGAAGTGTTTTGTATGCTCTGTAGAGTTTGATTTATCTTGGGATATACATCGGTGGTCAGTGTATCTGAATTGGTTTTAAGGCTTTTAAGAAGAGTATCAAGCTCCTTGGTCTCATCGTTTAATCTCTGTGCCAAGAGATTATACTTTTGTACAGTATCGTTTATGTCTTTTACGTTTAACTCATTTATCTTTTTATTAAAAGCCGACAAAACGCTGTTTGTGTTTGATAAAGAACTCTTGGAAGCTGTGATAAGGCTGTTTAGATTTTTAATGGTATCGTTGATGTTGTCAAGCAAAATATCTATCTTTTTGGTGTTTTTGGAAGATAGAAGGCTGTTGAGGTTTTTTATAAGAGCATTGGCAGAATCAAGTATCTGGGGAATATAATTTGTTATCTGCTGAAGCTCAGAGGGTTTCATAGGAATTACGTAAGCATCTAAATCTTTATCATAAAAAGCCTTTACCCTGTTGTCTCTTTCTAAATCTATGTAGGAGAGCCCTGTTATACCCGCTATTCCAAGGCTTGCTATCACATGTTTTCTCAAATCAAGGTTTTTGTCCACAGATATCTTTATCTCAACAGTCTCCTGGTCTTTTGCTATCTTTATATCGCTTACCTTTCCCACATCAACACCTTTATACTTTACCGGAGAGCCCACCGAAAGACCGTTCACCGAGTATCTCGTAAGAACATAGTATGTACCCAAATCCCTGTCTTTAAAAAAACTTGTAGAAAAATAAATGGTGGCTATCACGATAAGAATTCCAAAGACCACAAAAAATCCCACAAGGGTGTATCTTGTCTTTCCTTCAATCATAACAGTGCCCCCTTTGGCCTTTTATAAAAGATTTTATGAATGGATGGTCTTGGGCTTTTAACAAAGAAGGATGACCATCAAAGATGATTTTTTTATCATAAAGCACCAGCACCTTATCCACTATCTTCAAAGAGGCTATATCATGGGTTACCATAACAACGGTTGTACCAAGGGTATCTCTTATAGAGAGGATAAGACTGTCAAACTCATCGGCGGATATGGGGTCTAAACCAGAGGTAGGCTCATCCAGTATAAGGATATCAGGCTCAAGAGCCAGTGCCCTTGCCAGAGCCACCTTCTTTTTCATACCCCCAGAAAGCTCTCCGGGATAAGCCCACACGTTTTTGAATCCTACCATGTTTAGCTTTACCAAAGCGTTTTTGAAAGCCATATCTTTTGATAGCGATGTCTTTTTTAATACCGGATACATCACATTTTCAAGGCTTGTGATGGAGTTAAAAAGGGCATTAAATTGAAACACCACACCTATCCTGTCCCTTATCTTTTGAATGTTTTTCTCATCGTTATATTCTATTTTTTTACCATCAAAGTATATCTCACCAGATTTTGGTTTTAACAGAAAAAGCATGAGTTTTAAAAGTGTGCTTTTACCAGCCCCACTTCCACCCACTATAGCAACGATGTTTGATTTTTCTATCTTAAAGCTTATCCCCTCATGGACATAATAATCTCCGTAAGCTGAATACACGTTTTTAAACTCTATCATATACCGATTTTTGCAAAGAGTATTGAAAAAAGAGCATCTATTACGATGATACCAGATATGCTCATCACCACACTCTTCATAACGTTTAACGTCACATCCTCTGGTTTTTTACCAGCGTAAAAGCCAAAATACGTCCCTATAAACCCAATATAAGCTCCAAAAAACGGCGCTTTTAAAAGACCCGCCAGCACCTGATTAAAACCCACCACATCCCTTAATCTATCAAAGAACATGTTAAAGGGTATATCAAGATAAGTCTTTGCTATGATGGCACCTCCTAAGACCATGAGGTTGCTTGAAAAAAGCACCAGTATAGGCGTTATAAGGCTTAAGGTAAGAATCCTTGGTATTCCAAAGACCACAAAGGGCGATATACCCATCACCTCAAGGGCGTCAAGCTCCTCATAAACGTTTCTTATGCCTATATTGGCGGTGTATCCACTGCTTACCCTGCCCGCCAGTATGATGCCTGTAATAAGAGGCCCAAGCTCCCTGAAAGCGGATATCCCTATAAGATTTACTATAAATATGTTTGCTCCAAAGCTTATAAGCTCGCTGGCGCTCTGATAGGCTATCACCACCCCCACCAGAAACGAAAGCACCCCCAGTATAAACAAAGAACCAACCCCAGAGCTTTCTATCTCTTTCAAAAACGACCCAAACTCCACATCTTTTATATTGCTAAAAGCCTGATACAAAAGCCCTCCTATATACTCCAAAAAGCTGAAAGATAAGCCGGTTTTAAAACTCCTTTTGACGGGCTTTTCTTCATAACTCATGAGATTTTTAATGTTTTGTATAAAATCAACATGCTCTTTTTTACCCACAAGCTTTTTATCTTTATACTTTTCCAACATATCCAGCACAAATATCGCCCCAAAAGTATCTATCCTGTCTACGTGGCTTATATCTATAGCATCATCCTTTATAAAAGCTGATACATCTATACTCCCCTCAAGAGTATCTTTTGTCAGATCCATGGGCTTATTTTAACAAAA
>CAYFGH010000021.1:0-15401 GCA_964342735.1 uncultured Aquificaceae bacterium | reverse complement strand
ATAGACAAAACTAAGCTAAATACGTTTCATGTTAAAAGCCTCATAATATCTGCCATCGGGACTTTTACGGATGGGTATGACCTCACAGCTCTTGGGCTTGTGCTACCTTTTGTGTTGTCAAGCTTTCACATAGATTCTATCACGTCAAAAGAGGGTATATTCTGGGCTACGTGGCTAAACGCTCTACCTATATTTGGATTTTTTATAGGAGCTCCGGTTTTCGGGCTTTTATCAAACAAAGGAAGAAAAAGGTTGTACGGGTTTGATGTTCTTCTTATGAGCATCGGAGCTCTTATGCAGGTGTTTTCAAGCTCTTTGTATGAACTGGCTTTTTACAGGTTTATAATGGGGATAGGGCTTGGTGGTGATTATGTGATGTCTCCTATGATACTCTCTGAAAACGCTACGGCAAAAGATAGAGGAAGGCTTTTGGGGATAGGGTTTGGTGGTTTCTGGGTGCTTGGCTCGCTTGTTAGCAGTCTTGTGGCTATCTTGTTTAAAGATCTTGTAAACACCCATCTGATATCCACAGATACTTACTGGAGGCTTGTGCTTGGCCTTGGGGCGCTACCGCCTGTGGCTGTTTTTTATTTTAGAAGGAGGTTTCCGGAAACCCCAAGGTTTATAGCCCGTATAGTGGGGGATGAGGAGGAGTTTAAAAATGTTGTGTTTCATATTTCTAAAAGCCAGATACAACAGTCTATAACAAAGGAGACAAGAAGCGTTTTTGAGCTTTTAAGAGCTTATTGGAAATATATAATACTTGGGGCTCTTCTGTGGTTTTTGTTTGATATACCAGCTTACGGTCAGAGCTTTTTCATATCGTATATATCTGATATAATTCATTTTAACAACCCACCCCTTTTGCAGGCTATAAGCATACTGTTTGTGTTTGTAGGAGCCATTCATTTCTGGTATCTTCAACCAAGGCTCGGTTCAAAACTTATGCAGGCGATTGGGTTTTTGGGTATGGGTCTTACGTTTTTTGTTTTTGCCATCCTTGTAAGGTTGAATCTCATAAACGCTATTTTTGGAATACTCCTTTTTAGTCTTGCCAAATACTTTAGCCAGATAGGACCCGGTTCTGTGGTGGCGGTGGGTGCTTACGGGGTAGAGCTTGTACCCACCAAAATAAGGGGCATATCTGGGGCTATAAACACCATCGGTGGGAGACTGGGGGTTTTGGTCTCTACATTTTTACTTCCTAAAATGCTATCTTCCACCGCAGAGTCAGCTTACTATTTCATGGGCGCAGTATCCATTCTTGGGGCCATCATCACCATCTTATTCGCCAAAGAAACCGCCAACAAAGGCTTAGAGGAGATAACAGGAGAGCTTGAGTAGATAGATGTTTATTCCAAGCGATACACCTTTTGGTGTAAATATAGTATATTATATATATGAAAACACATGAACAAAATAACACACCAAGGTATGTAAATAAAGAAGGTTTACATGAAAATGAGGTGGTAGAGACTTATCAGGCGGGTATTGAGCTTTTAGGACCAGAGATAAAATCTATAAGAAACAAACAGACGGTATCTTTTAAAGACTCTTTTGTGAGGATAGAAAACGGCGAGGCTTTTCTGCACAATTTATACATAGCCCCTTACAAGTATGCCACCATAAAACCACCAGACCCTTTAAGGAAGAGAAAGCTCCTTCTTCACAAGAGAGAGATTTTGAGGCTTTTAGGAAAATCAAAAGAAAAAGGATACACCATAATACCGGTGAGTCTTTACTTTAAAAACGGCAAGGTGAAGGTGGATATCGCATTGGTAAAGGGTAAAAAGATTTACGATAAGAGAAGGGAGCTCAAAGAAAAGGATATGAGAAGGGAAATTCAAAGAGAATTTAAAGGGAGAGTTAAGCTCTGATGGAGAAAGAAGATATAGCGCTGGCCATAGAGACCTTTTTGTCTTCCAAGAAAAAACCAGTATCCTTTGGAGAGATTTCTAAAAATATACCTGTAGATAAGAAGATACTGAGGAAGGTTTTAAGGGAGCTTATAAAGCAAAATAAGATCATCACCACCAAAGGGCATTTTAGTATAAACGAGGATGCCTTGCCAAGACTTGTGGGAACTGTGGAGGCAAACCCGGCTGGTTTTGGATTTCTGATACCAAAAGATGGATCTGAGGATATTTATATACCATTTTTTGAGATGCAAAAGGTCTTTGATAAGGATGAGGTGGAGGGCTACGTAGTCCTTTATAAAGGCAAAAAAGAGTTCAGGATAGAAAGGGTTTTAAAACGCGCCAGAAAAGAGTTTGTATGCAGTATATCAAACTTTAAAAAGTGCATAGCAAACCCTATAGATGAGAATCATTTTCACGATATAAAACTCTCCAGAAACCAGTGCAAAAACATAAAACCGGATCAGCTTGTGCTTGTCAAGATAACAAAGTATCCCACCAAAACCCAGAAGGCTGAAGGTAAGATTGTTGAGGTAATAGGAAATCCCTCTGAGAGCTTCTTGTCTTTGGAGCTTTTAAAAAGAAAATACAGTCTCACAAACCAGTATCCCAAAGAGGCTATAAAGGAGCTAAAAGCGTTTTTAGACAAGTTTGATTTTGAGAAAGAGATATCAAAAAGAAAAGATTTAAGAGACCAGCCCTGTTTTACCATAGACCCGGTAAAAGCCAAAGACTTCGATGACGCTGTCTATCTTGAGAAGATAGGGGATGATTACAGGCTTTTTGTCCACATAGCGGATGTGTCTTTGTTTGTGAAGTTTGGAGGAGCTCTTGATAAAGAGGCATACGAGAGGGGTACCACCGTTTACCTTCCCGGGGAAGCCATACACATGCTTCCAGAAGAGCTCTCTTCTGATCTTTGCAGTCTGGTGCCACATCAGGACAGGTTTTGTCTTAGTGTTGAGATGGTTTTTGATAAAAGCGCAAAACTAAAGCATTATGAGATATATGAAAGTGTTATAAACTCAAAAGCAAGGCTCACCTACGATGAGGCTTTAGACATCATTACCGGCAAGATAGAACCACCTGTTCCAGGTATCAGAGAAACCCTCATTGAGATGGAAAACCTTTACAGAAAAAGGCATAAGATAAGATGGGATTTGGGAAGCATCGATTTTGACCTGCCGGAGGCTGAGATAATCATAGATGAAGCGGGCGAGCCAAGCGCCATAGTCCCGTACGAGCGTCATATAGCCCACAGGATAATAGAGGAGTTTATGGTATCTGCCAACGAAGTAGTGGCTTCTTTCATGAATGAAAAATCAAGCCTTGGTTTTTACAGAGTCCACGAAAAACCAAACAGGGAAAAGGTTCAAAATCTTCTGGAAATCCTCTCCGGGCTTGGTTATAAGGCTGTTATGCCAGATGATTTTGAGCCAAAATTCTTCCAGCGCATCCTGGAGCACTTTGAGGGTAAAGAAGAGGAATTCTTAGTGAGATTTTTAACCTTAAGAAGTATGCAAAAAGCCAAATACTCACCCATAGACATAGGGCATTTTGGCCTTGCTTCAGAGCATTACACCCACTTCACATCCCCCATCAGAAGATACCCAGACATCATAGTGCATCGGATAGTAAAATCTATTTTGAAGAAAAAGTCTCTGGCTTTTAATATGAACTACCTTGAAGAGGCGGCGGTGCATCTTTCTGAAAAAGAGCGTCTGGCGGATAAAATCGAGTACGAGGCCATAGACCTTCTAAGGGCAAGGTTTATGAAGGATAAGATAGGGGAGGTGTTTGATGGTATCATAACAGGTATTATTCAAAACGGTATATTCGTCCAGATAAAAACCATACTGGCGGAAGGGTTTGTGAGTGCTGGTTCTCTGGAGGGTGATTTTCTGTATGATCCCGAAAACCACAGGTTTATAGATACTAAAAGCCACAAGACATATAGACTCGGAGACAGCGTAAAGGTGAAAGTGATAAAGGTAGATGATAAAAAAGGAAAGCTGGATTTTGAAATAGTGGAAGATTTTTAAAAGTGGCGGTAGGAGGATTCGAACCTCCGACCTAAGACTTATGAGATCTCCGCTCTAGCCCCTGAGCTATACCGCCTTTATAATCATTTAGAAGATAGCCAGTTTATAATAGCCTCTCTTTCTGCTGCTGGTAGTGCCATAGCTGGTCTGCATTTTGATATGGCAGCTACTAGCTCTTTCTTCTTGCCTGCAAACTTTGTATGTAGCTCTTTTGCAGAGGGGGCTCTCTTGCCGTTGTGGCACTGCATACAGTGCATTTCAAACACTTTTTGCGGGCTTACGGCAAAAGCCCCAAAGCTTACCAGTCCCAAAAGTCCCAGTGCAAAAGCCAAGTTCTTCATATTAATAATATATTACATTTTTTTAGCTTTTTCTATGGCTTCGTCTATGCTTCCTACCATATAGAAGGCGTTTTCTGGTAAGTCATCGTATTTTCCGGTAAGTATCTCTTTGAAGCTTCTTATGGTATCTTCCAGCTTTACGTAAGAACCGGGCATACCTGTAAACTGTTCTGCCACGTGGAAGCGCTGAGATAGGAACTTCTGAATACGACGGGCCCTGTTTACTATTGCTTTGTCTTCGTCTGAAAGCTCTTCCATACCAAGTATCGCTATTATCTCTTGTAGCTCTTTGTATCTTTGGAGTATACGCTTTACTTCCATAGCTACGCTGTAGTGTTCCTGACCTACAAACTCTGGGGCCAAGTATTTGGATGTGGATTCAAGAGGGTCTATAGCAGGGTATATACCAAGCTCTGTTAATCTACGAGCTAGAACCGTTGTAGCGTCAAGGTGTGCAAATATGGAGTATGGAGCCGGGTCTGTGATGTCGTCCGCTGGCACGTAGACTGCCTGCACAGAGGTTATAGAACCTTTCTTGGTGGAGGTGATACGCTCCTGGACTTCACCAACGTCGGTGTTCAGGGTAGGCTGATATCCAACCGCAGAAGGCAGTCTTCCTAAAAGCGTAGAAACTTCAGAACCTGCTTGCACAAATCTAAATATGTTGTCTATGAATGTCAAAACGTCCTGACCCTGAACGTCTCTAAAATACTCTGCCATTGTGATACCGGTCTGGGCTACTCTGAATCTCACACCTGGAGGTTCGTTCATCTGACCATAAACCATCACGGTATAGGGTAAAACGCCGGAGTCTTTCATTTCATGCCACAGGTCGTTACCTTCACGGGTACGCTCACCAACGCCTATGACCACAGAGTATCCTTTGTGGAACTTTGCTATGTTGTGTATCAACTCCTGCATCAAAACGGTCTTACCAACCCCTGCACCGCCAAATAGCCCTACCTTACCACCTTTTACGTATGGTTCTAAGAGGTCTATAACCTTTATACCGGTTTCAAGGATTTCAACCTTTGTGGATTGTTCTGTGAGAGGTGGTGGGTCTCTGAACATGGGCCAGTACTCGGTGGCTTTTACATCACCAGCTTCATCTATGGGCTGTCCCACGACGTTGAACACTCTTCCTAATATTCCATCACCAACAGGCACTTTTATAGGACCACCCAAGTACTCTACCTTTGCTCCTCTTTGAATACCGTCTGTGGGACCCATGGCGATAGCTCTTACTCTTCTTTCTCCAATATGCTGGGCCACTTCCAAGTACAGTTTCTCGGTGAGCCACTCGTCGTTGTCTCCCATGAACCTTCTTTCCATTACAAGCCCATGTCTTATAGGGGGTAGTTCTTCTGTATCAAACTCTACGTCTAACACCGCTCCTATAACCTGTACCACTTTGCCTTCTTTCATACCTTCCACCTTTTAAAAGTTTTTACTATTATAGCATTTTTATATTTTAAAATCAACAAAAAGCCGGCGATGGGACTCGAACCCACGACCTAGGCATTACGAATGCCTCGCTCTGCCGACTGAGCTACACCGGCTAAGATTATCTCTTAGATTGGGTTGACGCACTTGGAGCAGATTTTTCTGCTGGTGGAGCTGGTGGCTGAACTGTAGCCTGAGCCACATTCTGATAAGAGGGGACCATTGAAGAGCCCCTTATCTCTAACTCTGGCACAGATTGATTTGAATTGTACAGTAAATCGCTTATAATCTGGGTTGGAATAGAGGCGTGTGCTGTGGCTACCACCAGGCCATTTGAGGCGTCTATTATCCTTGCATTTACAGATGTAGAGTAATCTCCTACAGAATATGTCCCCACCAAAACATAACCTATCTTGTAGGCTTTTCTTATATTGTTTATGTTTCTTGATAGATAAAACTCTCCTGCCGGGTTTATAAGCATAAATGTTTGTGATCTTATATCTATAACTGCCATATTCTTTCTTTGAAGCTCTGATATAAGGTCTTCGGATAAGAGTCTTCCAAAGTCTGTGGTCTCATGTAGTCTGTTTAAATCCACTATGACAGATACGCCTATCGGTGCTCTTATGGGGGTGAGCTCGCTGCATACAAGCTGATTTGCTATCTCTTTAGCCATGGCGTATACGCTTGTGATTGGTTCTTGGTGGTTCATCATACAGGATTTGTAATAATACTCTCTGTTGTAGGATTGCTGTATATAGGCGGGTTGATTTGTTTGAAGGATATTTGGTGTGCTTTTTGGTACCACCTTTTTCTGATATATGGTTTGATATATTATCTGGTGAACATCTTTTTCACCACCAAAAGCTAAATAAAAAACCCCTATCAACCCCGTTAAAATTCCTATAAACCTTTTCATAGCTAATATTATAATACATCGGACAAAATAGTTTTATTTTGAGTTTTATACCCCGTTGTTTTGGCTTTCTCCTGTAATGGTATAATATTATGTTATGAAAGTTGGCATAATAGGCGATGGACAGCTTGCGATGATGAGTATATTAGAAGGCCTCAAGATGAACATAGATTTTGCAGTGCTGTCCTTTGAGGGTGATTCTCCAGCATCTTATGTTACAAAGCATGTCTTTAAGAAAGACCAGCTGGAAGAGTTTGTGGCTTTTAGCGACGTTATAACTTACGAGTTTGAACACTTTGATAGAAGTATTTTTGACAATCACAAGCTTGTGGATAAGCTATATCCTGGCACAAAACCTATAGAGTTAAAACAAAACAGACTCTTGGAAAAGAGGTTTTTAGCCTCTCACAACTTTCTCACGGTACCCTTTTATGAGGCCAAGAACAAGGATGAGCTTTTTGATATACTCAAAGAACTGAACAAGGAAGTTATTATAAAAACCATATCAAACGGTTATGATGGTAAAGGTCAGTATGTGGTAAGAAAAAAAGAGGACGTAGATGCTCTAAAGAAGATGCTTGAGAATTCTAAAGATGCTTTTTTGATAGAGGAGTTTTGCTATTTTGACTTTGAAATGTCTTTGATAGCTGGGGTTTCAGAGGACAGGATAGCTTTTATGCCCATGACAAAAAATGTCCATAAAAACGGTATCTTGCTTTACAATCATACAGATTGTTTTAGCATAGAGGTTCAGGAGAAAGCAAAGGCTATCACCACAAGGCTTCTGAAGGCCCTTGACGTTAAAAAGGGTGTATTGGCGGTGGAGTTTTTTGTAAAAGCTAAAGACGTTTATATAAACGAGTTTGCACCAAGGGTTCATAACACCGGTCATCATACGCTGGATGATACAGAATTTTCCCAGTTTGAACTGCTTTTAAGAACAATTTTAGATATACCCGTATACTCACCTTCTCTTAAAACCCAGGGTGGTATGATTAATATAATAGGCGATATACATCTCACAAAGGATTTAATGGATGCTGTATGCTCTTTAGAGGGGACAAAGCTATACTGGTACAGGAAAACACCGAGAGATGGAAGAAAGATTGGTCATATAAATGTTGTGGGTAAAGATACCGAAGAGGTGAAGTCAAAGATAAGAAATTTATCCAAAGTTTTATATCCTTCTTTAAATGTATGGTAAAATTATAAACTTATGAAGACATCCATAATAAGCCCAAAGGCAGAGATAGGGCAAAACGTTGAGATAGGCGAGTTTTGCATCATAGAAGATGATGTGAAGATAGGAAACAACGTAAAGATTAAAAACAAGGTGCTCATAAGAAAAGGCACCATTATAAAAGACAACGTAAAGATATACGACGGGGCCATAATAGGGGAAGATCCCCAGCATCTTAGGGACGATGGTGAAGGTTCTACTGTGGAAATAGGAGAGAACACTATAATAAGGGAGTATGTTACCATTCACAGGGGCACTACATTCGATAAGAGAAAAACCGTCATAGGTTCAAACGTCTTTTTGATGGCCTATGTTCACATAGCTCACGATTGTGTGGTAAAAGATGGTGTTATCATGGCAAACTGCGCTACGCTTGGGGGACATGTGGAAGTGGGAGAGTACGCTTTTGTAGGCGGTCTTTCAGCAGCTCATCAGCATACAAAAATAGGTGCTTATGCGATGGTGGGAGGCTTAAGCGGTGTGTCTTTGGATATTCCACCTTTTGTGAAGGCTTCTGGTCCTCATGCAAAGCTTTTTGGTATAAACACCATAGGTCTTGAAAGAAGGGGCTTTTCAAAAGAGGATATAGAGATTATAAAACATGTTTACAGGATAATCTTTAGAAGTGGAAAGCTTAAAAAAGACGCTATAGAAGAAGTCCTGAACCTTTATGGTGATAACAGGTACGCTCTTATGTTTGTGGATTTTATTAAAAGCTCAAAACGTGGCGTAGCAAGAGAAGAGAGATAATATGTTAAGGAGGTATTATATATGAACAACAGAAAAGACAGGATGTTAGAAGAGTACATTCACGATCCTTATTTTACCAAGCAAAAGTACGAAGAGCCATCGGTGTGTGAAGTATGCGGGGTTGTGTTTCACGATGGTGTTTTCAAGTGGGAAACGCCACCAAAAGACGCAAAGAAGATGATATGTCCAGCTTGCAGAAGGATTCAGGATAAGTATTACGGTGGAATAGTGGAGCTAAGCGGCGAGTTTTTAAAATCACACAAAGAAGAGATTTTGAATTTGATAAAAAATGAAGAGGAAAAAGAGAAAAATCTAAGGCCTTTAGAAAGGATAGCTTTGATAGAAGAGACTGAAAACGGCATAGTAATAAAAACCACGTATGAGCATATAGCAAGACGCATAGGTGAGGCTGTTCATAGAGCTTATAAAGGTAAATTAGAGCTTCATTATCAGGAAGGTTCTCACTTTTTGAGAGTAAAGTGGCAAAGGGATTAAGCTCCTTCGTAAAAGCCTATATTTAGATAGCGCTCGTGTCTTTTCTGGAGTATTTCATTTACGTCGTATTTCAGTATATCGTTTAGGGCTTTTCGCAGGAAAAACTTTACATTTAAAAATGTCAGCCTGTGGGAAAGATGGGCTCCGCAGTAAGGTTCTGGGATTATGCAGTCTATAACGCCGAGCTCGTATAGGTCCTGAGCTGTTATCTTTAGGGATTTTGATGCTTCCTGGACCTTTGACTGGTCTTTGTATAATATGGCAGCGCAGCCTTCTGGTGATATTACAGAATACCAGGCGTTTTCAAGCATTAAGATCTTGTCCGCCACCGCCAGAGCCAAAGCCCCGCCAGAGCCTCCTTCTCCTATTATCACGGTTACTATGTGGGTTTTTAAGCTACCCATTAGCTCTATGCTGGTGGCTATGGCCTGAGCCTGTCCCCTTTCTTCCGCTCCTATACCAGGGTAAGCACCAGCTGTATCCACAAACGTGATAACAGGTATCTGGAATTTTTCTGCCAGCTTCATTATCCTCTGGGCTTTTCTATAGCCTTCTGGATGTGCCATACCGAAGTTTCTGTATATCTTGTCCTTTGTATCCCTTCCTTTTTGATGACCTATCACGCATACGCTTTTGTTGTAAAACTTTGCAAAACCAGCTACTATGGCTGGGTCATCACCGTAACATCTATCGCCATGAAGCTCTACAAAATCTTTGAATATGGCTTTTATGTAATCAAGCGTCTGTGGTCTTTCGTTGTGCCTTGCTATGCTTACCCTATCCCAAGGGGTAAGGTTTTTGCAGAACTCTTTGGATATCTGTTTTAGCTCTCTTTGAAAAGTCCTCAGCTCTTTTTCAACATCTGTTTTTCCCTGCCTGTAAAGTATTTTAAGCTGATCTATCTTGGTTTTTAGCTCCTGGATATCCTTTATGGTCATTTTTTACCTCTTCTGTTGGATTTTTTATAACCGCTTTGTTTCATGGCGCTTTTTATCCACTCAGACATGGCTTTTCTAGAAGACATAGCATCTTTGGGTATATCTTGATTTAACTTCTGAGCAAGCGCTTTTGCAAAAGAAATCTGTTTTTCTGTTGGTAAATTGCTGTTGCTGTCTTCAACATCCTCTTCTTTCTTTTGATGGTGCTCTTCTATAAAAGCTTTTACAGTCTCGTAATCTGTGGAGTGAGGTGGTTTTATATTTTTTGCCCTTGCTAGGGATCTTGCAAACTCTATCATCTTCTTGGTGGCCATGGGGACTTTTTGCATCTCCACGAACTTAAGGCGGTCTATGTTATCGGATACAAACTCCTTTATGTTGTGCATGAACCTTATATAGCCTTCTTTTGATTTTCTTTCTTTGTATATCCTGTCAAGCTCTTCTTCCCATACGGTGGTCATCTCGGGTTTTGAGACATCGCTGTCTTTCAAAGACTTTATGAGCTCTTCTCCTTTACGAGTGGGAAGTAGCGATTTGTCTATCCTCGATATGTATTTTCTTTCTAAAAGCGTTTCTATGATGGAGGCTCTTGTGGCCGGTGTGCCAAGACCAAGCTTTTCCATAGTCTTAAGGAGTGTGCCCTCTGTGTAAAGAGCGGGTGGTTTGGTGAATTTTTGGAGAGCTTCTAAAGACTTTTTATATACCTTATCCTCTGGTTTCAGGCTTTTAATATAATCAAAATCTATATTGTTTGAATCTTCTTCATCATCGCTGTCGCTGAGGGCTTCTTTATAAGGCTTGTACAAAGAGAGATACGTTTTTTGATACTCTTCCTTTGAAAGGGTTTCTACGTTTATGTTTGATAAAAATATGAACTCTCCCAGAAGCGTTTTTATGGTGATTGTGGCGTACTCGTAAGGCTCCATGAACGCTCCTATAAAGCGTCTAAATACGAGGTTGTATATGTTTTTCTCCTCCTGCGAAGCTGTTTCCGGGATAGGTCCAAAGGGTATGAGAGCATGATGATCTGTGAGCTTTGAGCTATCAAAGACCCTTTTTCCTGCTTTATTAATGTTTTCTGATAAAAGCTTGAAAGTGTTTTTATCTACAAGTTTTTTGAGGAGGTCTTTTACCAGCTTCTTGGTCTCTTCATCCTCTCCAAGGTAGTTTGAGTCTGTTCTTGGATACGACAGGCATTTGTAGGTCTCGTATAGCTTTTGAGCTATGTTTAGGGTTCTCATAGAGGAGTATCCGTATATCCTGTTGGCTTCTCGCTGGAGTGATGTCAAAGAGTGAAGAAGGGGTGGGTTTTCTTTTCTCTTGGTTATTTTTATATCTTTTATAATTGCCTCTTCTATGTTCTTTAGTTTTTCCATTATCTTGTTTTTCGATTCTTCTAAAAGCGGTGTAAAGTTTTTTGTGGCGGTGATTTTTGATTTTGCTTGATTTTCCTCTTCCTCTTCTATGGCATCTTTTAGCGTTTTGTAAAGCTTTTCCTGAACCTTGTCCAGTATTAAAAGCCCGGTGTAGGATTTTGAGGGATTTTCTTTATCCCCAAACACCCCTTTTATTACGTAATACTCTTTTGGTACAAACTCCTTGTGCTCTTTGTATCTATCCACTATGAGCTTTAATGTGGGTGTTTGGACCCTACCCACAGACCATACACCGCCTCCTGCTTTTACCGTCATAAGCCTTGTGAGGTTTATACCCACTATCCAGTCTGCGTGAGAGCGAGCAAGCGCTGAGTAGTATAGGCTGTCAAACAAGGAGGCATCTTTTAAATTGTTCATCTCCCTTATTATCACCTCTTTGGTAAGAGCATCGGAAGTCCAGAACCTTTTGACAGAGCCTCTAAAGTGGTTTAACATGAGTATGAGCCTTGCTATTAGCTCCCCTTCTCTTCCGGCATCGGTGGCTATCACCACCTCATCTACCTCTTTTAAAAGCTTAGATATCACCTTGAACTGATTTGCGGTTTTATCTATTACCCTGTATTTAAACGTTTCCGGAAGGATTGGCAGGTCCTCCAAGCTCCATTTTCTCGGAGCTATCTCATCGTCTATCTCTACCAAGTGCCCTATGGCCCAGGTGATGTATAGATTCTCCTCTTTACATTCAAAGTATCCTTTTTTTGAAGCGTCTTTGTTTACATTTTTACAAAGAGCCGATGCTATATCTCTTGCTACAGAAGGTTTTTCTGCTAAGATGAGTCTTTTCATGATCAGGCTAGCAGGCTTTCAATCCTTTCTTTTAATATGTTTGTGGTTATCTCCCTTATGATGGCTTTTATGTCTTCTTCTTTTATGGCGGTTTCTATTTCTTTGGTGGCTATGCTCATAATTTCGTTTCTCATGTTGTTTACTATCTCGTTTACGCTGTTTAACATAAGAGTTTTTATGTCCTCTGAAGCTATTTGAGATTGTATGGCGTTTTTGGCAAGCTCTTTAAAATCTATGCCGGATAGAGACTCTCTTACGGTGTTCCTTATCTCCTCTTTTAAAACATCCACTATTATATCTTTCAGGTGGCTCTTTGAAGAGTCCATACTTAAAACCTCCGATATTTTATCAAGTCCTTTCTTTGCTTTTTTTGATTTTATATTGTAATCCGATATAAGCTTTAAAACTATCGTCTTTAAAGAACTTTTTACCTCGCTTCTTGTGATGCCGATTTTCTTGGTTATAGGAATACGGCTAATGTCTATGGGAAACATGTCATCTAATATTATCACTACAGGTATATCAGCGTTTTGATACATGTTTATGAGCTCTCTTGCAGCGCTTACTCCTTCTGTGGTATCGTATATTATCATATCAGAGTTTAAAATCTCTTCTTTGTTGATGCGATCTGGCGAAAATATTTTAAGATAAGCTACCTCTTCTAAAATATCTTTTATGCTGGTGATGAGCTCTTCATCTTTTGATATTACAGAAATTTCAACACCTGTATGGGTTTCCTGGCTTTTAGTATTATATTGGGCTGGGGTTTCTGGCGCTTTTAAACTGGTTTGTTCTTTGGTTATAAGTTCTTTGTATTTTTTCAAAAGCTCAGGTAATACAGATATTTCTCTGTCTCTTGATATTACTATCTTGTTTTGCATCTTTAGATTGTCTGGGTCTATGGGGAAAAGATCGTCCATGAGCACTATGTATTTTGAGTTTTTGTAGGCTTTTTCAAATAAAGAGTTTAAATCGTTTTCCGATACAAGCCCAGATACCGCATCGTATATTATTATATCTATGTCCCGTGGAGCGTTTCTTATGGCCTCTTCACCGTTTTTTACAAATACCACATCTTCTCCCAAAAGAAGGTGTTGAAGCTTCTCCACAAGCAATCTATCAAAGGAAGATACCAGAATTTTCATGGCTTATTCTCCTTGGAGCGCTCTTTAGCATAGCTCAATATTATATCTATAATCCTTTTTGCTTCTTCAGAGCTCTCTTGGGGTATTATCTTGGCGGTGGCTATGGTGAGTCTCAGGGCTTTGAGCCTTTCTATGAGCTCCTCGTCCAGATAATCCACGAAGGTTTTTCTGAGGCTCCAGACTATCCACGTTGCTATAGCAAGCCCTATAAAAAACATGCCTAAGGCCACCGGTGTTCTGAAGAGCTCTGTCATGATGTCTCCAAGGCTTGTAATCTTTACGCCTACTATTATAGTATCGTTTCCTATCTTTTGAGTGGCACCGTGAAACAGATTCTGATCTACAGGATGATTTATGAGGTTTGTGGATTTTATAACTCTGTTTGGAGTTTTTACCACCACCACCATATCCTCACCGTAGGGTAGCACTATCTGGCTGGAGTTTGATTTTATACTGTAAAGGGCCATCGCCATATCCTTTGATATGTGCTCTTCTTTTGTGTAATAGTAATAATCCGATGCTATGTAAAAACTCCCCACTATAAAAAATATGGCACAAAACATGGCAAAAAGCGACGTGAAGAGATTCATATCACACCCCGCCTATAGTAATATTTTCTACCAACACCGATGGAGAACCCACATGTCCAAAAAATCTAAAGTCGTTTCCTATTAGCTTTATCTTTTTCAAAAGCTCTAAAAAGTTTGATGCCACCGTTACTGCTCTTATAGCGTATTGGGGCTTACCACCTTTATAAAACACTCCAGAAGCTCCCAGCGAAAAGTTTCCAGATATTGGGTCTGCCATATGAAGACCCATAAGCTCTGTTATATAAACACACTCTTCGTAAGCGCTTAGAAGGTTTTCCAACGGGTTGTTTTTGGGTAAAAGATAGAAGTTGTGAATACCGGTTTGAGGCATAGATTTATAACCAGCTCTTACGCTGCTGGCGGTGCATTCTTGGTTTGATTTCTTGGCGGTGTACATGTTGTGTAAAAATGTTTTGAAAACGCCGTTTTCTACCACTATATTTTTCTGAGTGGGGTTTCCATCCGCATCAAAGTATGAGCTTCCCACAGCCCTACTAATAGTCCCATCGTCTATTATATTCACCTCTTCGCTGGCTATCTGCTCGTTTAGCTTATCTTTAAGCATCGTCTTATTTTTTATAAGAGCATCTCCCAGAAATACGCTTGAAAAAGCTCTAAGCAAAGACACCATGCTATCTGGTGAAAACACCACCGGAAGGGATTTTGTTTCAAAGCTTTTAGGATTTAAAAGGCTTATGGTGTTTATAGCTATGTCCTTTGAAAGAGCATCAAAATCTATATCCTCTAAAAATCTGGAGGCCATGTAAGAACATCCTGAAGAGGTATCGTCTTTATCTTTTGCTATAGCGCAACCCATGGCAAAAAATGCACTAAACTCCTCCTCTATCCTTACATCGTAAGAGTTCTCCATTATGTAACGATAGGTGGACTCTGTGTAGGATAGATCCCTTACCAGAGCGATTCTGCTGTCATAAGATTTTATCTTATCTTCGGTTTCTATGAGCTTTTTTATCTTTTCTTGTCTTTCTTTTGAGAGCCCTTCTTTATCAAAGAGCTCTATATTATGTTTGTTCTCTTTTTTTTCTTTTAAAAGCTCAAAAACATCCTCTTTGTCCTGAGATAGGGCGATATCCATAGCCATCTTGGTACAGTCTTCTATATCTTTTCTGGTGAGCTTTGTGGTGTAAGAAAAGCCCATCTTCCCATCTTTTATGACTCTTATGCCAAGACCCTGTTCTTTGGAAGCTTCTATCCTGTCCACAGCTCTATCTTCTATATCTATCTTGAGTTTATTGGACTGGCTTAGGTATATCTCAAACTCAAAACCCTCTTTTATTACGTTTTTTACAATGTTCTTTATTTCCATAGTTTTATTATAAACTAATTTTTATAAAAATTTAAT
>CAYFGH010000020.1:0-15482 GCA_964342735.1 uncultured Aquificaceae bacterium | reverse complement strand
AAATGATACTCTCAAAAGCCAAAGCAGTGAAAATTTGATAAAAGATGATAAAAGTTATACCAGCACTACAAAGAACATAAATCATGTTAACACATCAGACACAACAAAACCTGTAGATTCTAATCAGTCTAATATCAAAACCGATAATACACCTTCTGTTAAAGATGTTAAACCACAGGATAATCAAACACAGAATATAAGACAGAACATCACAACAAGCTTAGATAATCAAAGCATTACACCTGATATCAAAAACAACACAGTTAAAAACCAAACCCAGGAGATTATAGAACATATAGTAAAGAATATAAACGCGTTAAATTTAGATAGCAAGGATATGTTGCCAAAGGCAAATCTAAATAGCCTGCACGATTTTGTAAACCCCGTAAAAGATTTAATAAAAGAAACTAATAGTTTTCAGGCTTTTAGTACAAATACAAACGATAAACAGAAAGATAGCAAAGATAACAATCAAGGTTTTGATATGAACTATCAACAAAATCTACAAAACACTCAGCAAAGCAATGCAAATACAAATACCATAAATGCTGATAAGCTTTTTAAAGAAATAGAAAAAACGGTGTTGAAAGAGGTAAAAAACCCTGTTTTGATGAAAAATGTATCCATTGAATTAGATGATGGTACTGCCCTTCAAATAAAGTTTAACGCCAACAGCCTTTCCATAGCGATAAATACAAACACGGAGTTAGCGTATAAAGATTATCAGATAAAAGACCTTGTTAAAAACCTGCAAAACCTGGGCTTTAGCGTAGAGAATATAACTATAAACGGCGCCACTATAGAATCTCAGATGGGGTTTTCTGAAAACAAAGACCAGAAAAAAGATGACAATGAAAAGAAAGATAGCTATAAATCAGACCAGGATTTTGAACTTGTGAATGCAGTTTGATTTAAAAGAGTGTATAGTCTTAGAAAGACTAAACAGGTTTGTAGCAAAAGTCCTCATAGATGGTAAAGAGACCCTTGTACATATAAGAAACACCGGAAGATTACCTGAGCTTCTAACAGAAGGTGCAAAAGGGCTTCTGGAGAAAAAAGAAGGCGGTAAGTATAGCTGGCATCTAAAAGCTGTAAACAAAAACGGTCACTGGGTATATATAGACTCCCTTTTAGCGCCAAAGCTGTTTCTGGAGTTTGTTAAAAAAGAGCATCTTTTTGATATTAAAAGCCTGAAACTGGAACCAAGATATGGTAAAAATCATAAGTTTGATATACTCATAAACGATAACATCATCATAGAAACAAAGTCTGTAAACCTGGTAAAGGGAGATACAGCTATGTTTCCAGACGCTCCATCTGAAAGAGGTACCAAGCATATTGAGCTTTTAAAAGAAATATATAGAACAAAAGAGTATAAACCTGTGATAGTGTTTGTGGTGCAAAGACCTGATGCTAAGGTTTTTAAGCCAAACGAAGAGACAGACCCGCATTTTTCAAAAGCTCTTATAGAGGCAAAGGAAATGGGCATAGATATACTTTGTTTTGATTGCCATACGAAAGAAGACGAGATTTTTATAAAAGGTCAAATACCAAAGGCGTTTTGATTTATAATATTTGTATGCTTGCTGATAGAGTTAAAAGCTTAAAACCTTCTCCAACGTTGGCAGTCAGCGCAAAAGCCAACGAGTTAAAATCAAAGGGAATAGACATTATAAGCTTTGGTGCTGGTGAACCAGATATAGACACACCTTCTTTTGTAAAAGAAGCCTGTATGAAAGCTCTTCAGGAAGGAAAAACCAAATACACCCCTTCCTCTGGTATATTACCACTAAGAGAGGCTATAGCTGTTAAACTTAAAAAAGAAAACAACGTAGAATATAGTCCTTCTGAGATAGTGGTATCTACCGGTGCTAAGATGATACTTTTTCTTATCTTTATGAGCATACTGAACGAAGGTGATGAGGTGATTGTACCATCTCCTTACTGGGTCAGCTATCCAGAACAGATAAGGCTTTTTGGTGGGGTGCCCGTTTTTGCAGAGCTAAAAGAGGAAAACGATTTTGAGCTTACAATAGATATATTAAAACAATATGTGAGCCATAAAACAAAAGCCCTTATTATAAACTCACCTTCTAATCCAACGGGCGCTGTCATATCTAAAGAAAACTTAGAAAAAATCGTAGAATTTTGTGTGGAGAGGAATATATTTATAATATCGGATGAGTGTTATGAGCACTTTGTTTACGATGGTGCTTGTATGATAAGTCCAGCTTCTTTTGGTAAAGAGGCAAGAGATATTACGTTTACCGTAAACGCTTTTTCCAAAACGTTTTCCATGACAGGATGGAGAGTGGGATATGTAGCCTGTCCATTGGAGTATGCAAAGATAATAGGAGATTTAAACAGTCAAAGCGTATCAAACGTCACAAGTTTTGCCCAGTGGGGAGCTCTTGAGGCTTTAAAAAACGAAAGATCTAAAGACTTTATAGAAAGTATGAAAAACACGTTTGCAAAAAGAAGGAGCCATCTTATGGATGTGCTTGATAAACACCAAATACCCTATTCCAGACCAAAGGGTGCTTTTTACATGTTTATAGATTTGACAAAGTATAAGAATTATTTTAAAGATGATATAGAGATGAGCTCTTATATATTAGAGAAGGGTAATGTGGCTTTGGTACCGGGATCATCCTTTGGAAAGGATTTCTGGGCGAGGCTATCTTACTGTGTGTCTGAGGATGTTTTAACCGAAGGTGTAAAGAGGATAAGCGAGGCTCTTGGTAGCTTATGAGAAAGCTTTTTAGACCTTTTATTTTTATAATGAATATTGGGCTTTTAACAGCATCCTGTTCAAAAGAGAGCAACGTAAACCAGTACTTGAAATCAAACTCCTCTAAAAACGTGCCTATAGTGGATTTAAAACCCAAAAAAGACTATGAGATGCTTATAATAGAAAGTAGCGATTGTCCATATTGCCACAAGCTTCAGCACGATATTACCACCAACAAAGAGCTCATTGAAGCTCTTAAAAACGTAGAGGTGGCGCCTGTTCTGGCGGATGACACGTCAAAGCTTTACAAGATAGTGATAAACGATCACAAGCTAATTGGTACAGGAGAGGATCTGGCGGCAGATCTCGGGGTAAATGCATACCCTAATATATTTTTCTTAAATAAGGAAGGTAAGGTGATCTTAAACGTACCTGGCTATGTGAAGCCAAAAACCATGGTATGCGTTGTTAATTTTATCACCAGCAAAAGCTATAAAAAAGAAGATATAAACTCATACATAAAAGCCAACAACTGCCTATCTTAAAGTGTATGAAATTTGATGTGGTGGTAATAGGGGCTGGTCATGCAGGTATAGAGGCTGCAATAGCCGCTTCAAAACTGTGTGATAGTGTGGGGCTTTTTACGATAAACATAGACAATATAGGGCAGATGTCCTGTAATCCTGCCATAGGCGGTATCGCCAAAAGCATAGTGGTGAGGGAGATAGATATACTTGGCGGAGAGATGGCAAAAGCCATAGATGCCACCGGTATACAGTTTAAAATGTTAAACAGAAGAAAAGGAGAAGCGGTATGGGCTCCAAGAGCCCAGGCTGATAAACTAAAATACAGAGAGTACATGAAAAAAACCCTGATGGGTATACCAAACATATACCTTATCCAGGATGAGGTTATAGATATACTTACAAAAGATGATAAGGTAACGGGTGTAAAGACAAAACTGGGTATAGAATACGAATGCAAAGCGGTGGTGGTGACCACGGGCACATTTCTAAACGGTAAAATCTTTATAGGCGATAAGGTATTTTCAGGGGGTAGAGCCTGGGAACCGGCCTCCACCAACCTCGATGAGTTTTATAAAAGATTTGGTTTTACCATGAAAAGGTTTAAAACCGGTACTCCAGCAAGGCTTGACAAACGGACTATAAACTTTGACGAATTAGAAAAAGCCCCCGGTGATGAACCAGCGCCAAAGTTTTCGTTGTTTTCCGAGCCTTTGGGTAGTTACTGGTTTGAACCGGGCAAAAAACAGATAGATTGTTATATAACCTACACAAATCCAAAAACCCACGAGATAATAAGAAAGAATTTACACAGGACTGCTCTTTATGGGGGTCTTATAAAAGGTGTGGGTCCAAGATACTGCCCTTCCATTGAAGACAAGGTGGTGAAATTTCAGAACAAAGAACAGCATCAGATATTCTTAGAACCAGAAGGTGAGGATACTATAGAGATATACCCAAATGGCCTTTCCACATCCCTACCAGAGGATATACAGCAAGAGATGTACAGGACTATAAAAGGCCTTGAAAATGTTGTGCTTATAAGACCAGCCTACGCTATTGAATACGATATAGTAGATCCTTTGGAGCTTTATCCCACTCTTGAAACCAAGAAGATTAGAGGACTATTCCACGCTGGAAACTTCAACGGCACCACCGGTTATGAAGAGGCTGCCGGTCAGGGTATATTAGCTGGTATAAATGCAGGTCTTAGGGCGAAGGGCAAAGAGCCCATCATACTTCCAAGATCGTTGAGCTATATAGGTCTTATGGCGGAAGACCTCACCACAAAAGAGATAGTAGAACCCTATAGGCTATTCACATCAAGGTCTGAATACAGGCTTTCCGTAAGGCAAGACAACGCCCCAGAAAGACTTTTGGAACTCTCTTACAGTCTTGGGCTTTTAAGCAAAGAAGATTATCAGATGGTAAAAGAGCTTCTTAACGGTGTTAAATATTATGTTGATTATTATAAAAGCCAGAAAACTGTTGTAAGTCTGGGAGAGAGTCCAAAACCATATACCCTGTCTCAAATAGTGGCTATAGAGGGTATAAAAAAGCTGGAGGAGCTTGGTTTTGATACGCCAAAAAACAGTTATATAAGGGATGAGACCGAGATTATATTAAAATATGAATATTATATAGAAAAAGAGAAAAAGTTAAACGAAAAATTAAAGATGTTTGAACATATAAAGCTTCCTCCAGATATGGATTATGAGAATGTAAAGGGTCTTACGAAAGAGGCTATAGAAAAGCTAAAGAGGTTAAAACCCGCCACCATAGCACAGGCTAAAAATATAGACGGTATCACCCCAGCTTCTATAAGCGCCATACTAATACACATGGGGATACTTGGCTAACAAACAGCATACAAAAAACATAAAATTAGTTTATAATACATAAAATGAAAACTAAAGGCTTCAATATATCTTTAATAGTCCAAAGCTTCATAAACCTAGAAAAAGTCTACAAAGACCTTTTAAAAAACCTTAAACTCCCAAAAGAAGCCTTTGTTTCAAACAAGCTTGTGATAGATAAAGTAAGAACGGATTTTAACATAGCCTTTGAATCAGCCATGAGACCTTGCAGGCACATCTCTCAGGTGCTTCATATAAAAACCACAAAACACTGTCTTTACGAGCTATCAGAAGCCCTCGGCTTTCCCTTTGCGAAAGACATGAAAGACCTTTCAGAGTTTTATATAAACTATAGGGATTTAAAAAAAGATATAGACCCAAGCTATCTATACGATTTTCTTAGCTCTCATGTAAAACTTTTTAGAGACTACGCAGAGCATATAATAAACTACATAAAAAACACTACGAAAAACTACCTCCTGATAGATTATGACCTTCTAAACGAAAAAGCCAAGCATGTAAAAGATGCTGTTGATAAATTGAGGTTTGTGATATCCAGGGGCAAAGATGAGTTTTTATCAAAGCCCATGTATTTTGATAGGTCAAAGTATTTTTATCAGGTGGCTTACGATGCTCTGTTTGATATATGTAGACATTTAGCTCCGAAGTTTAAACTAAAAAATCCATCCGATGATTGTCTCGTGGTGATGGCTCAGGCAAATCTGATGGAAAATCCAAGTGTAGCTTACGATATGATGAGACTCAAAAACAAACTTATAAGCACATGGGATCTGGATCACGGAGAGTTTTACGACAAGCTTCAGGAGCTCTTGCCTTATTTTGAGATTTACATAAAAGAACTATCAAACTCTTTGAAAGAACTTGTTAAAAATGCCTAAGTTAGCGCTTGCAATAGACGATAAAAACTCTTTGAAGCTTTTAAAAGAGTTACAAAATTATCCTCTTGTTGTGAAGATAGGTCCTATCGTGTTTTTGGAAGAGGGTTTTCCTTTACTAAAAGCCCTAAAACAAGATGGATTTGAGATATTTTTAGATTTAAAGTTTCACGATATCCCAAACACCGTTTTAAAAGCTGTGGAGGTGTGCGCTAAAAATAACATAGACTATCTTACCGTTCATACGCTGGGTGGAGAGAACATGCTAAAACCTCTAAAAGATATAAAAGGTGATACAAACATAATAGGGGTTACAATTCTCACATCACACGATGAGTCTTATATGAGGTTTTTAAACTCAAACTATACTTTGGATAATATGGTCGCTCATCTTGCCAGAACTGCGTACGAATGCGGGCTGGACGGGGTTGTTTGTTCTGGTTTTGAGGCTTTTAGTATAAAAGAAAAATTTCCAGATTTAAAAACGGTGATACCGGGAGTAAGGATAGATAAAGAAAAAAAAGATGATCAAAAAAGGGTGGTGACGATAGAGGAGGTTTTACCTGTGGCTGATTTGATAGTGATGGGAAGAGCCATATTCAACAGCGAAAATCCCAAAAAAACTGTTTTAGATATATTGAGTAAGTTAGGAGGTTGATATGGAAACTGTAAGCATATTTATAGACGGAAAGGAGTACAAGGCTCCCAAAGGAGAAAACCTTTTAAAGTTTATGCTGTCAAACGGTATAGAGATTCCTTACTTTTGCTATTTAGATAGATTGCCACCTCTTGGGTCTTGCAGGCTCTGTATAGTGCTTGTAGAAAATCAAAACCGGGTTATACCCTCTTGTACGCTACAGATTCAGGAAGGTCTCAGGGTGAGCACCCAGGCAAAGATGGTAAAAGAAAACCAGGCTTATCTTCTTCAAGCTTACATGACAAGGCATCCTCTTGATTGTCCCATATGCGATAAGGCTGGAGAGTGCGATTTACAAAATTACGGTGCCATATATGGTCCTCAAAGACAGATAGTCCCGGTATCTGCTCTGGAAAAGCACAGAGAAGAACACGACTGGCAGAGCGATTACCTTGAATACTATTCAAACAGATGTGTGGTATGCTACAGATGCACCAGAGTCTGTGATTATATAAACAAGGCAAAAGCCCTTTATGTGGAAGAAAGAGGCTTTGATTCAAACATAGTCCCTACCGTAAGACCAATAGATACATCCTCTTGCGATATGTGTGGAATGTGTGTGGATGTATGTCCGGTGGGCGCTATCATATCAAAACCCTTCAAATTCTGGTCTAGAAGCTGGCTTTTACAAAACGCTGAAACCACGTGTTTTAACTGCCCTACCGGATGCAATATAGAGCTTGAGTTTGGGATAGGAGACTGGAGATCAAAGGCACAAGTTTACAGGACAAAACCTGGTAAGGATTTAGATAGCTGTGCCAAGATATTTTTTGGATACGACATGCTAAACGATAACAGAATAAGAACACCTATTTCAAACGAACACAGGTTTCCATTCTCAGAGCCTATAGAGATAATAAACAAAAACCTGAAAGAAAAGCCTGTTGCGGTGATACTATCTCCTTTTATGACAAACGAAGAGATAGCTTTAGCTTTAGATATAGCTAAAAAATCAAGCGCCTATGTGAGCTCTGTTATAAGTGTTGATACGATACCGTTTTTAAAAGCCTACAAAAAACCTATAGCTTATCTTGATGATATAACCTCAAAAACCAAGTTTATCTTTATAGGAGATGACATAAGCTCTGTGGCACCGGTGGTAAGCTACAGGATAAACGGCAAAGTATACAAGACATCAAACAAAAAATCGAGGGATGATAAGTTTAAACCAGAATACATTGATTTAGAGGATATAAAAAGCGTTGTGGATAAAGATACAGCTATACTGGTGGACATTTATAGCTTTAGATACGAAGAGGCTACAAAGCTTGGACAGATGCTATCTCAGATAGATGCTCCAGTGATGCCGGTACCCACCCAGACAAACGCTCTGGGGCTTTTTGATGCTTTAAAGGATGTTCCTGTTACAGACATAGGGCTTGTTCTTGAAATGATAAAAAATGCTGAGATAAGATCAGCTTTTGTCTTTGGGGAAGATCTGTTTGATTATTTTGATAGAGATTTTGTTTTTGAGGCTTTTAAAAGCGTAAAACTTACCCTTGTAACACCTTTTAAGAGCGAATTTTCTTTGCTATCAGATGTATGTATCCCAATGAAACTAACGGGTGAGAAAGAAGGCACTCTTCACACGCTACGCGGTATTAAGAGGGTTTCAAAGGTACTTCCTTTTGAGGTAGACGATGATATACTAAAAGAGGTTCCAAAGCTTGCGGGTATTGGTAACTCTTTCTCTTACAAAGAAGGGGTTGTAAAAACCACATATAAAAAAGATGTATCCGTTTACAACAGCTCATGGATTATGGAACACAGCATACTTCTTCAAAACCTAGATAAGAAAAACAAAGAAGAAAAGGTGGAGTTAAATGTCTGAGGTGGTTTTTTATCTTAAGGAAAAGCTAAAGGGTGAGCTTGTTCAGACGCACAGCTCTTTTGTAATTCTCACAGATGAGTTTGCTTACAAGATTAAAAAACCGGTAAACTTTGGATTTTTAGATTACTCAACACTGGAGAAAAGAAAGCTTTACTCTTACAAAGAGCTTGAAATAAATAGAAGGCTTTGCCCAGATGTTTATATAGATGTACTTCCTGTATCAAAGATAGATAATGGATATGAGTTTTCAGATGCAAATATAGTAGAATACGCTTTGAAGATGAAGAGGGTAAAGGATGAGCTTTTTATGATCAACAGGCTAAGTATGTTAAAAGATGAGGATATAACAAATATAGCAAAGGTGGTGGCACATTTTCACATGAACGCTGAAAAAGTGTATGATTTTGATTTGTATAATCAGATGAAGTTTAACACCGATGAGAACTTTGAACAGACAAAGGAGTTTATAGGCGTAACCATAGATGAAGATGATTATAACTTTATAAAAGATAAAGTCAATGGCTTTTACGATAAATATAAGGAAATGTTTATAAGAAGGCAAAAAGAGGGTTATGTGGTAGATGGGCATGGGGATATAAGGCTTGAGCATGTGGTGATGGGTGATAGTATATGTATAATGGATGCCATAGAGTTCAACGACAGGTTTAGAATTCAGGATGAGATAAACGATATGTGCTTTTTATCCATGGAGCTTGATTTTAGAGGCTACAGACACTTTTCAAAAGTATATGAAAATACTTATAAGACTATCACAAAAGATATAGATTTTGACAGGCTTTTGGATTTTTACAAGTGTTATAGGGCTTATGTGAGAGCCAAAGTGACGTCGTTTTTGCTAAAAGACCCAAACATAGAAAACAAAGAAAAGGCGATTGATACCGCTAAAAGACTTTTCAAACTATCGAAAGAGTATGCAGATTCGATTGTCTGACATAAGATACTGGCTTTTGTGGTGTTTGGCGTTTACGTTTTTTCTATCCATCACGATTTTTGAGGCTTTTGTTGTAATATATCTTTTGGTTTTGCTATACGATGAGATAAAGAGTAAGAATCTAAAAGGTATTCTCACAGCCCCCATATTCACATACATAACACCCGGTCTCATATCAAGCGTATTATTTAATATATCAAAGATAAACCATGCCATTGAAGAGCTTGTTTTTATGCTTTTGTATCTGGAAAAAAACTATTTAAAGATAGATTATATAGCTTTTGCCAAAAAGTTAAACCTTTATCTATCGCTTCTTGGTGTTCCACTTTCTTTAATAGCCCTTTACAATCTAAAAACGAAGGGCTACGAGATGATACTCTTTGGCGGGGCATTTGACTCTGGGTTTATATTCTCTATGGTTGCTTTTTCCAGTCTGGGGATTTTTTTATACAAAAAAGACAAAAAGAGGTTTTTGTTTTTAGGGCTTTTTTTCTTGTATGCTCTGATGGTGGTTTTTAGCACAAAAAGGTCTGATTTGCTTGGATTTTTGGCGGGGCTTAGCGTATTTGTAAGCGCTTCTTTGGGAAGCTATTCTAAAAAGCTTATAATTTCTATACTATCAGCGTCTTTGGTTGTTCTTTCTATAGGCGGGTTTTTCGTTTTTAGAAACGACCCTAGGTTTGATGTGATTGTTAAAATCCTAAAACATCAAAACATCGACACAAAAGAGCTAAACACTGTTTCAAGTACAAGGTATAAGATTATGCTTCATGCTTTCAGGGTTATAGAAAAAGATATAGATGATAAGAATATACCGGCAATACTCATAGGGCATGGGGTAAGAAGCGGTCTTAAACTTGACCCATCCCTTGGTCTTGAAAAGTTTGAATCCTTTGAAGCGATATCTGAGTATATAGAAAAGGGTTTGATAGGGCTTATGGGGCTTATCTGGTTTTACTGGAGGGTTTTAAAATTTAGCTTCAGTCTAAAAGCCATAAAACCAGAGGATTTTTTGTTTGTGAGCTTTGTATCCACTATGGTATATCAGCTTTTTGGTTCGCTTTTTACGTTTTTCTGGAGTCTTTACCTTCCTTTAATACTTCTTTTGTTCGGTATTGCGGAAAACTACTATGAAAAACGCTAATATACATATAGGGATAAGCGGATACTACTATAAGGACGCTATAGGGAGATTCTATCCAAACGGTATAAGACCATCGGAGTTTATACTCTATTACAAAAGATTTTTTGACAGCGTAGAGCTAAACTTCACATTTTATAGATACCCCCAAAAGCATCATATAAAGTCTATCTTGAAAAAAGCACCAGCTTTAAGATACGCTGTTAAGCTTCACAGAAGTTTCACCCATTTCAGAAATTACGATAAAGACAGTCTTGATAAGTTTATAGACAGCATAGAACCTATCGTATCATCCGGTAATCTTATAGCTATCCTCATGCAGTTTCCACCATCTATGCACTACAAAGAAGAATCTTTGGAGCATATTTATAATCTTATTAAAAGCCTGAAAAATCTACCTTTAGCTATAGAGTTTAGGAGCAAGTCCTTTAATAGAAAAGATGTTTTTGAGCTTTTAAGAGAAAACAACGTAAGCATAGTAAACGTAGATGCCCCTAAAAAAGAGGATACCCTTGTAGGCCCATGGATAAGCACGGCTAATTTTAACTATATAAGAATACATGGAAAAGGTGAAGAGAATCCATACAAGTATGTATACAGCATAGACGAGCTAAAGAAGTTAAAAACAAAGATAAGAAAGATTGAAGAGTATAAACCTACATACATATTTTTTAACAACACCTTTGGAGCCGGTGCTTTTTTAAATGCGCTGGAGATGAAACGTCTATATGGGTTTGATGTGGATATACCAGAAAAGCTAGAGGTTATAAGAAATCAAGATATATGGGTATAGCGTTTTTTGGTGGTAGTTTTGACCCGGTACATATAGGGCATATACTTGTAGCAAGGGATGTTTGCGAGCTTTGTGGTATAGAAAAGATTTATTTTATGCCAGCTTTTATATCCCCTTTTAAGCCACCACCTGTGGCATCTCCCAAAGACCGTCTTCATATGCTAAAGCTTGCTTTAGAAGGTGAGTCTTGGGCTTTTATAGAAGATATAGAGCTTAAGAAAGAAGAGATCTCATACACTTACAAAAGCGCTTTGATATTAAAAGAAAAGTACAAAGATACGCCTACTTTTATAATAGGATACGATGCATATATGACCCTTGATAGATGGTATAAATACGAAGAGCTTATAAAAATTGCAAAGTTCATAGTGGTAAAAAGAGGAGAGGATGATATTGTTTTAAATAAAGATGTTGATGCCATTTTTTGCAATACAAGAATTATAGACGTGTCTTCTACGGAGATAAGAAACCGTATAAAAGAAGGCAAAAGCATAAGGCATATGGTACCGGATAATGTTTTAAAATATATTAAAAAAGAGGGGCTTTATGTTAAAAGCTGAAAACTACGTAAGTCTGGATGTGTTCTCTTCCAATATACCGGCTTTTGATTACGACGATAAGGTGGATTTGGTTTATAAGTTTTTCAAAGAAAAACCTTTCTACAAGTATATAGTGGTGCTTAAAGATCAGGTACCAATAGGTATAGTAAGAAAAGATGATATAGTCTTTGCCAACAAAAACCTCAATATAGGGGAGTTTTCAAGACCTCTCCCAAAGATAAAAAATACCGACGTCAACCCTCAGCGACTTTCCGATGTGATAGAGATATTAAGACTTCAGGTATCAGACTTATTTCTAGTAAACAGCAAAAATCAGTATATAGGGGTTATAAATTATGATACCATGATACATTATCTTACCAAGTTTCCTTCTGTATCCCAGGATAAGATGTCAAAGATGTTTGGAAAAGATTACTATGCACTGGTAATAGGTTTTCAGGATTTTAAAAAGCTAAAAGAAGAGCTAGGATATAAGATGGATTCTCTTTTTAAGTTGATAAGCGATTTGCTAAAAAATATATCAGAGGAGTGCTGCACTTACATAGAAAAACAGGACGCTGAAGTTTACAGCGTTCATAAAACAAAGATTACAAAAGATGTTATCATGCAGTTTTTCGATGAGTTTTATAAAGAATATAGCATTTTATTTCAACAGCAAGAGGCACCCGTAATGTATGCTATAGTTTTGAATCTTTATAATATAAAAACTTACGATGCCTTTTTAGAAAGGCTCAATATTTTGAAAGTTTATATAAAAAATATGAAAAATACTGTAGCTATATTCGATGGGCTTCAACCCCTTCTTGCTACATATATATCGAAAAAAGATTTTCCTACAGTTCAGATTATAAAGGAAAAACTCTTTTCCTCTATAGAAGATATAGCAAACACCTTGGTAAAATCTGAGAAAAACCTTTGGGAGTTTGTGGTTTATGATATGTTTAAGAAGTATCCTTTTTACGATCTCATATATATAATGAACGAATCAGGCGTTCAAATATCAAACAACATAGTAAATCCAAACATCACAAAACCAATAGCTTCTGGTAAGAAAGGAAGCGATAGAAAAGAGGAGATTTACTTTAAAAAAGCCTCAGAAACCCCTTACATAACAGAAGTATACCTTTCTAAAGCCACAGATGACTTTTGCATAACTGTATCAAAAGCTTTCAAATATCAAAACAAAACCTACGTAGTGGCAGGAGACATATCTTATTCTGACATAGCAAAAATAAATCTACAAGATTAGCGTTTTTAGGTTAAAATGATAGTAAGGAGGTAGCATGAGACTTAACAATCATAAAATCCTCATATATACATTATCGTTTTTCACAGCTTTTGGTCTTTCTTTTGCCGAATCTCATAAAGATACTGCTAAAAGCCAAAAAACCACCAATACAAAAATTGTTCAGGACAATAACTTTGACGAGCTTCTTAATAAAACACCGGGTACTTTAGTAAACAGAGTAATAGCATCTGTAAACGGAGAACCTATACTAGAAAGCGACCTAAAAATAGCAATGGTCTATTTTGGCACAAAAGATGCAAAACTTGCATTAAAACAACTAATAGATATATATCTTATATATCAATATCTTAGCTCACAGCATATGGCGACCCCAGAAAGCTTTCTAGACCAGACGATAAAAGATATGGCCTCTCAAAATCATCTTACAGTAGAACAGCTTTATGAAGAACTGAGAAAACAAGGTATATCCCCAAAAGAGTTCAGGGATTTCTTAAGAAAAGAGATACTTGCTACTGCGGGTTTTGGTGAATATTTGAGAAAAGAAGTAAAGCTTACACCTACTGATATTGAGCTTTTAAAGTTAAAATACGGAAAACCCAAATTAGAAAGAGATATTGAACTTCTGATAGTGCCTAAAAAGGATAAAGATAAGCTCAGCAAACTTCTTAACAGCACCACAAGTTTAAAAACTATAGCTGATAAATTGGGTCTAACACCGCAAGAATTAGAAGTGACCAAAGGCGATTTGAAGAAGAATCTTGATGAACAGGTATGGAAAGCCTCAAAGGGCGATATAGTGTTTGCAGAAGGTGAAAACAACATATATGTTGCTAAGGTGAAAAATATAAAGCTTGTATATCAAAACATAGATTTAGATAAGCTCAAGAAAAAGCTTTTGGAAGAAAAGATGAAGAAAAAGTATGATGAGATTTTGAACAAGCTTAAAAAAGAGAGCTATATAAAAATATATTTACAATGATGTATCTTAACGAAGTCTTGGAAGATTACATATATGTTGTCTTAGATATAGAAACCACTGGTTTAAATCCAGAAGAGCATGAAATTATAGAAATATGTGCCTTTTTAGTGGAAAAAGAAAGGATTACAAAACACTTTCACAGACTTATAAACCCAGGATACTTAATACCAAGAAGAATCACAGAGATCACGGGTATCACAAATGCTATGCTGGCAGGACAGCCTTCCATGAGAGAGGTAATCTATGAGCTTGATGATTTTATAAAAGATTATATAATAATAGGCCACAATATAAGATTTGACCTATCGTTTCTCAATAGAGCTTACAATGTGTATTTACATAAAAAGCTATCCTCACCAAGTATATGCACGCTGGAGCTTGCTAAAAAGCTTATTCCTTATTTAAAATCTTATAAACTATCAGCTTTAGCGGATTATTTTAACATAAGGTATGAAAAAGTTCACAGGGCAAAAGACGATGTGCTATTAACCTACAATATATTCCTTAAGCTTGTAGATATCGCAAGAAGACGCTACAAAAAAGATTTAAGCTATCTTCATCTTAAAAGCCTCATAAACTCAAAAATTTAAAGACTTACATATTTAGCTTTCTCTTTAACTCTTCTATCTCTCTTTCTTTTTCCAGTATCTCCTTTTCCTTATCAAGGACTATCTTTTTCATATCTATATCCGCCCTTTGATATTTGTTCTCCAAATCCTTATACTCTTTTCTGCACTCATCCAGCTCTTTGCTTAAGTTTTTTAGCTTTTCAGATAAACTCATGTTTTCATCGGTTAGCTCTTTTATCTTTTGCTGATGGCGTTCCAGATCTTTTGATAAAAATTCTATCTCTTTTTCTTTTACCGCCAGAAGCGCATACAAGCTAGAAAGCTCTTGCATCAGCTCTTGTTTTTGGAATTCGGCGTATCTCTGGATGTTGATGTAAGTGGCAATAAGCGCTCCATCCGGAAGAGCTTTTAGCTTTTCTACGGAATCGGTTATGGCCTGCTCTCTTTCTTCCAGTTTTTCCTTGTTGTTTTGAAGGTTTTCATATTCGTCTGAGGTAAGATACACATACCATATACCGTCCTCTTCTTTGGCACCATTTAGTATGCCAGCTTTGATTCTGTTTTTGACAGTATTTAATGACACTGATGTCATCGCTGCATACTCGCTTGCTTTCATTTTGATATCATGCATATACCTAACCTCCAATAATTTGAAGGTTTTCATATTCGTCTGAGGTAAGATACACATACCATATACCGTCCTC
>CAYFGH010000019.1:0-15709 GCA_964342735.1 uncultured Aquificaceae bacterium | reverse complement strand
CCTACGTTGATGTGCTCTTTTTCTCTAACAAACTTTTCCTTTGCCATAATACGCTCCTTTTACTGGTTTGCTGATCTTTCACCAATTACTTTCTCTGTAATACTTTGAGGTGCCTCACTGTAGTGAGAGAATTTCATTATAAACGTACCACGCCCTTGAGTCAAGCTTCTTAAATTTGTAGCGTATCCGAACATCTCAGACAGTGGTACATGAGCTTTTATAGAAGTGATGATACCTTTATTTTCCATACCCATTATTTTGCCACGTCTTGAGTTTAAATCACCTATCACATCTCCCACATAATCATCGGGTGTTTCAACTTCCACTTCCATGATGGGCTCTAGTAAGACCACACCCGCTTTCTTAGCGGCTTCTTTAAAAGCCATAGAACCAGCTATTTTGAAAGCTATTTCTGAGGAGTCTACTTCGTGGTATGATCCATCAAACAACTTCACCTTTGCATCTACCACAGGATAACCGGCAAGTACACCATTTTCCATGGCTTCTTTTATGCCTTCTTCTACAGCTGGTATAAACTCTTTTGGTATTACACCACCCACTATAGCGTTTTCAAATACAAAACCACTACCTCTTTCAAGAGGCTCTATCTCTATCACGACGTGACCGTACTGACCCCTACCACCTGTTTGTCTTATAAACTTACCTTCCGCTGTTGCTTTACCTTTAATGGCTTCCTTGTATGCTACCTGAGGTTTACCTACGTTTACCTCTATGTTGTATTCTCGCTTCATTCTGTCAACCATGATTTCCAGGTGAAGCTCACCCATACCGTGTATGAGCGTCTGTCCAGTTTCCTGATCCATCGTGGCTTTGAAGGTGGGGTCTTCTTTCATAAACTTGTTGAGTACCTGAGACAACTTCTCTTGATCTTTTTTGGTTTTGGGTTCTATTGCCATCGATATAACAGGCTCTGGGAATTCAAGTTTTTCCAGAACGATAGGATGCTTCTCATCGCATATCGTATCTCCAGTGGTAGCATCAACACCAACAGCGGCTGCGATCTCTCCAGCTGCTACTTCGTTTATATCCTCTCTGCTGTTGGCATGCATTAGTAGCAATCTACCTATGCGTTCTTTCTTGTCTTTCGTAGAGTTTAAAACGTATGATCCTGCTTGAACTTTACCGGAAAAGACTCTGAAGTAGCTTAACTGACCTGCATATGGGTCTGAAACAACTTTGAAGATATATGCGCAGAAGGGTTGATCATCTTGAGGTAATCTAACCTCTTCCTGATTTGTTTTTGGGTTTATTCCTACTATAGGAGGTACATCCACCGGAGAAGGAAGATAGTCTATAACGGCATCTAATAGTGGCTGAACACCTTTATTTTTGAATGATGATCCACACAGTACGGGAACCAGTTGTTTGTTTATTGTGGCTTTTCTTAAGGCTTTTTTAAGTTCATCTACTGTTAGCTCATGTCCTTCCAGATATTTTTCCATTAAAGCGTCATCTGTTTCCGCTATGGTTTCTACCATCTTTTCTCGCCATTCTTGAGCCTTTGCCTTGTACTCTTCTGGAATTTCCCTTATTTCGTATTTAGCGCCGAGGGTTTCTTCTAGCCATATGATGGCTTTCATGTTCATGAGATCTATAACGCCTTCAAAGTTATCTTCAGCTCCAACAGGTATTTGAATAGCCACCGGTTTTATAGTAAGCTTTTTGGCTATCTCTTCATATACTCTATAAAAATCAGCCCCCAACCTGTCTAGTTTGTTTATAAAAGCTATACGTGCGACGTTAAACTTATCAGCCCATCTCCAGTTTGCTTCAGATTGAGGCTGAACACCTTCTACCGCCGAGAAGATGAATACTATACCATCCAGAACACGCATTGATCTTACAACTTCTACTGAGAAGTCTACGTGTCCAGGGGTGTCTATTATGTTTATCTGTTTTCCATTCCAGTAGCAAGCTGTGGTGGCTGCTGTAATGGTGATACCTCTTTCTTTTTCCTGAGGCATCCAGTCCATCGTAGCAGCGCCTTCGTGCACCTCACCTATTTTGTAAGTTTTCCCGGTGTAGTAGAGTATACGTTCTGTAGTTGTAGTTTTACCAGCATCTATATGAGCTACTATCCCTATGTTTCTTAAATCCTCTATCGGCACTGTCCTTGGCATATCTCAATCTCCTCTTACCATTTAAAATGGGCAAAAACTTTGTTTGCTTCTGCCATCCTGTGAGTATCTTCTTTCTTTTTAACCGCAGCTCCTTTGTTTTCTATGGCGTCCATCAGTTCTGCGGCTAACCTCTCTTCCATGTTGTAAGAACCTCTATGTCTTGCTCTTTCTCTTGCGGCATCCACTAACCATTTTATACCTAAGGACTCTCTTCTGTGTTCCTCCACTTCTACTGGAACCTGGTAAGTGGCACCACCTACACGACGAGGGCGCACTTCCCATACGGGCTTCACATTTTCTAAAGCTTTTTCTAAGACTTCTACAGGGGTCATGTTTAGCTTTTGAGCTACATTTTCTAAAGCTGTATATACTATGTATTCTGCTACGCTCTTCTTACCGTCTTTCATTACCTTGTTTATAAGCTTGTGAACAATAACGCTATTGTATTTGGTGTCTGGTGATATCTCTCTTCTAGGTACTCTTCCTTTTCTTGGCATTACTTCTTACCCCCTTTTGCAGTTTGAGTAGCACCAGCTTTTGGCCTTTTTGCACCGTATTTTGATCTTGATTGTCTTCTGTTTGCCACACCAGCTGTATCAAGAGCACCACGAATAATCTTATATCTTACACCGGGTAGATCTTTTACCCTTCCTCCTCTCACTAATACTATGGAGTGCTCTTGTAGGTTGTGGCCTTCTCCTGGAATATAGCATGTAACTTCTATGCCATTTGAAAGTCTTACCCTGGCAACTTTTCTCAGTGCAGAGTTAGGCTTTTTCGGTGTTACCGTATAAACCCTTACACATACTCCTCTTTTTTGAGGGTTGCCTTGCAAGGCAGGAGCCTTGCTCTTCTTTTTTATCTTTTCGCGACCTTCTCTAATAAGCTGGTTTACTGTAGGCATAACCTAAATTCTCCTCCTGAACAATAAACTAGTATTTTACCATAAAAATCCAAAAAAAGCAAGCGTCTTCAATCATGTCTTTTTGATCCCACTGCCTGCTCTTTAATCTCTATTCTGACGTTCTTGTACTCTTCTAATCCTGTACCTGCTGGGATAAGGTTTCCTATTATAACATTTTCTTTTATACCGGTCAAGTCATCTACTTTTCCTTCGCTGGCAGCCTCTGTCAGAACCCTTGTGGTTTCCTGGAATGACGCTGCTGATATCCAGCTTTTAGTGGATAAAGCTGCTTTGGTGATACCTACCAGTATAGGTTCTGCTTTTGGTATCTTACCGCCTTCTTTTCTTATCCTCTCTACCTCTTTGTTGAATTCGGTGATGTCAACCTCTTCGTTCACCACGAATCTGCTGTCTCCTGGATCCACTATCATTCTTTTCCTTAACATCTGACGTATGATCACCTGTATGTGTTTGTCGTTTATATCAACACCCTGAAGTTTGTAAACCATTTGAATCTCTTTGAGTAAGAACTTCTGTAACTCTTCCATACCTTTTATCTTGAGTATTTCTTCTAGAAGCGGAGTACCATCCGTTAGCTGATCACCTACTCTTACATAATCTCCATCTTTTACCTGTAAGAATTTTCCTTTTGGTACAGAGTATATTCTTTCCTGACCGGTTTGTTTGTTGTATACCACTATCTTACTGCCCTTTGCCCTTACTATAGCTTTTCCACTGACATCGCTTACTATCGTATCCGTGATCTTGGTACCCTCTTTCACCTCCTGACCGTGTTTTACCAGTATAAATTCGTTCTTTATGTCGTACTTTTTGGTGCCTTTTGGAGATATGATGATCACTTCATCGGCATCTTCGTATATTTTAACGACACCCTCTATTTCTGATATGATGGCGGGATTTTTTGGTCTTCTTGCTTCAAACAGCTCTTCAACCCTTGGTAGACCACCCACTATATCTCTAACCTTGGTGGTTTCTTTGGGTATACGCGCTATGACATCACCAGGATGTATGGTGAAGTGCTCTAGGTAATAATAGTTGTGTTGAACATCGTTTTTCTCAGCTTCAGAACAAGCAAGACATTTGTCCCATGTAGTTTTGAGCTTTTCGAATGGAATGTTCAATATTGAATTTACTGGTAGGTCGTAGCTTTGTTCGCTGCCATCCTCCGATCTTATGATGATTCTTGGAGAGTGGAGTTGTGCGTCTTTTGCCCTCAGGAAAGATATCACTATAGCGGTTTTTCCTGTGAGGCTATCTCTTTCTTCTTTCACAGTGACATCTACGATGATGTCTTTTAATATAAGTTCACCGCTTGATTCTGCTATTATGTAGGTGTTGAATGGATCCCACTTTGCTACGATGTCTCCTTGTTTTACCTTATCGTTGTCTTTGAAAAGTATCTCAGCAGCGTAAGGCACTGTGTGTCTTTCTATGGTTCTTCCGTTTTCATCCAGCACAAATATTACACCGTCCTGGGATATATTTATGAACTTTCCGTTTCTGTTTTTCAAAAGCTTTAAACCTTGGAACCTCAATGTACCGCTGTTTTCTATTACGAGTTCGCTTTGAACCTTTTGAGCTGTGGCAGCACCGCCTATGTGGAAGGTTCTCATGGTAAGCTGTGTACCGGGTTCACCGATGGACTGAGCTGCTATTATACCCACTGCCTCACCTGGGGATACTAACTTCCTCTGAGATAAATCCCATCCATAACACATTGAGCATATACCGTTTTCGGATTCGCAGGTGAGCACGGATCTTGTTTTCACCTGGACTATACCAGCTTGCTGTATCCTTGAAGCCAACTCTTCATCTACTACTTCGTTGGCTTTAGCTATAAGTTCTTTGCTGTTTGGATCGTATATGTCTTCTGCCAATACTCTTCCTACCAATCTTTCTTTTAGGGATATCCTCTCTTCCCCATTTTCTATTATAGCCTCTATCACTTCGTATCTTTTTGTACCGCAATCGTGTTCTGTTATAACCACGTCCTGGGCCACGTCCACAAGTCTTCTGGTGAGATATCCGGCGAAAGAAGTTTTTAAAGCTGTATCAGCAAGACCCTTTCTAGCGCCGTATGTGGATATGAAGTATTCCAATACCGATAACCCTTCTCTAAAGTTTGAGGTGATGGGAGTTTCTATGAATTCTCCGGAGTGCTTCGCCATCAGACCTCTCATACCTGCTAACTGTCTTAACTGGTCCTTGTTACCACGAGCTCCGGAGTTTGCCATCATATAGATAGGATTGAAAAGACCTGGTAATTTTTTGTTGTTTTCTATCTGTTCTGATTTTTCTATCTCTGAGAACATGGCTTTTGTGACGTCTTCGGTGGTTTGAGACCATATGTCTATGGTTTTGTTGTATCTTTCTTTGTTGGTGATGATACCTTTTCTGTACTGATCCAGCACTTCGTCCATCTGTTGGAAAGCTTTTTCTACCAGACGTTTTTTGGCTTTTGGTATCTTCATATCCTCAATACCTATGGATATACCAGCCCTGGTAGCCATTTCAAAGCCAAGTTCCTTTATCTTGTCAAGCGTTTGGGCGGTTATCTCTGGACCATAAGTTTTATAAATATCGGCTATCAGTTTTGATATGTTTTTCTTGTCGAGCACTTCGTTTACGTACCTGAAGCCTTTTGGTAGTGCTTCGTTTATGAGGAGTCTTCCTACGCTGGTTTCTATGAAGGAATCCCCAATTTTTACTTTTATCATGGCGTGTATATCTATTTTTTTGTTGTTAAAAGCCAAAAACGCCTCTTCTTTTGAGAAAAATACCTTACCTTCACCCTTTGCACCCTTTACGTAGTTAGAGGCGTAGAATAACCCAAGCACCATATCCTGGGATGGTAGCATTATAGGCTTTCCGTTGGCGGGAGATAGTATGTTTTGGGTGGATAGCATTAGAATGTAGGATTCTAGCTGGGCTTCTATGCCAAGAGGTACGTGTACCGCCATCTGGTCACCGTCAAAGTCGGCGTTGAAAGGAGGGCATACCAGAGGGTGCAACTGTATAGCTTTTCCTTCCACCAGCACCGGTTCAAAGGCCTGTATGGACATTCTGTGAAGTGTGGGCGCTCTGTTTAGAAGCACTGGATGCTGTTTCACCACCTCTTCAAGACATTCCCACACCTCTGGCTGTTTTTGTTCCACCATCTTTCTAGCATTTTTTATGGAGGTGGCATAACCTTTTTCTTCAAGTCTTCTATAAACAAACGGCTTAAAGAGCTCTAAAGCCATTATCTTGGGTAATCCGCACTGATGCATCTTCAAAGATGGGCCTACTACTATAACGGAACGACCTGAATAGTCCACCCTCTTACCCAGAAGGTTTTGTCTGAATCTGCCTTGTTTTCCTTTGAGATAGTCTGATAAGCTCTTGAGTGGTCTGTTGTTCTGGCTTACCACCTTTCCTCTTTTGCCGTTGTCTATGAGAACATCTACAGACTCTTGGAGCATTCTCTTTTCGTTTCTTACGATGATATCTGGAGCATCTAAGTCTATAAGCCTTTTTAGTCTGTTGTTTCTGTTTATAAGTCTCCTGTAAAGGTCGTTTAGGTCAGATGTTGCAAACTTTCCACCATCAAGGGCCACAAGCGGTCTTAGCTCTGGCGGTATGACGGGTAAGACTGTCAGTATCATCCACTCCGGTCTGTTGGAGGATTTTATGAATCCTTCTATAAGTTTTAAGGTTTTTACCAAGGTCTTTACTCTGTTGTCTGAAAAATCCTTTAAGACGATGTTTCTCAAATCTTCCTGTATTTTGTCAAAAACAGGAACATTTGGATTTTGTCCCCTTACATATTCAAATCTGTATTTTATAGCATCTTTGGAAGTGTACCAGTCTTCTCCTAAATCTTCGTTTGCTATCTCTCCGGTTTTTACGTTGAGATATATGCTTTCGTTTACAATACCATGTATCACATCTTCTAAAGTCATTTGAACGCCTTTTAGAGATGTGGATATGCCTATGCTGTAAAACTTTATCCTGTCAGCTAGGAACATTATCATCTTTTCGTATAGCTTTTTGTGTTCCGCTTCTATCTTTGGACCCAGGTCTTCAAATCCAAACGTGTAGGGTTTGAGGATTTTCTTCAGTTTTGATGCGAATGTTTCAAGATCCAGCATAGACAGCACATATCTTACAAACTCCGCTCCCATTCCACTTTCGTATCTGTTGTCCACGCTGTAGGCAAACTCTCTTTCGTATTGTTCTTCTGTGACTACGTGGAGTTTTACATGGTATACTATCCCGTCCTTTATAACAGGTATTGTATTTTCGGAGTTTGCAAAGGTCTCTTCTACGTCTGGTGTCGGATACTCTAATACCAGATAAGATTCAAAGTATATAACTCTTTCTATGTCTCTGGTGGATAAACCAAGGAGTGCCCCTATTTTAGAGGGTGATGATTTTAAAAACCATATGTGTGAGCATGGAGTGGCCAGACTTATATGTCCAAAGCGCTCTCTTCTCACGTAAGCTCTTGTAACTTCTACGCCACATCTATCGCATATGGTACCTTCAAATCTCTTGCCTTTGTATTTTCCGCATAGGCATTCATAATCTTTTATGGGTCCAAATATTTTTGCACAGAATAGCCCTTCTTTCTCAGGCTTTAGTGTTCTGTAGTTCAGTGTTTCTGGGCGTTTTACCTCCCCATGACTCCAGCTAAGTATTTGCTCTGGAGAAGCAAGTAATAGCTTTATCTTGTTAAAAGGTAACAAACCTCTCTTCATTATCTTTCCTCCTCTTTCTTATCCAAATCAATGCTGTCGCAGCTCTTTGCTTCACCGTTCTCACATACTACGTTTAAGCCAAGGGCTTTTAGTTCTCTGACAAGTACTTTGAAAGATTCCGGAATGCCCGGTGAGTAGAAGTATTTACCTTTTACTATGGATTCGTATACTCTGTTTCTACCTTCTATGTCGTCTGATTTGACCGTGAGCATCTCTTGTAAGGTATAGGCTGCGCCATGAGCTTCCAGTGCCCATACTTCCATCTCTCCTAAACGCTGACCACCGAATTGAGCTCTACCGCCTAAAGGTTGTTGCGTTACCAGGGAGTAAGGACCGGTGGAACGAGCGTGTATCTTGTCTTCTACCATATGTATAAGTTTGAGCATATGCATATAACCGGTGGTAACTCTAAAGTCAAAAGGTTCACCGGTTCTTCCATCGTATAGTACAAACTTACCATCTTCTGGCAGACCAGCTTCTTTTAGGAGAGCTTTTAGGTCTTCTTCGCTACAGCCTTCGAAAGCAGGTGTGGCCATGGGTATACCGTTTTGTGCCATAAAGCTTACCACGTTTCTAAACTCTTCGTCTGTGAGGCTTTTAAGCATGTTCTTGATGAAGTTTTTGTTTTCTCCGTTTTTGTCGCCTATGGCGTATATGTTTGCTATATACTCGGTTATCTCTGCTCTGTCAAAATACTCGTCTATCATCTCCTGAATCTTTTTGCCTATGTGTTTTGATGCCATCCCGAGGTGTGTTTCAAGGATTTGTCCTACGTTCATACGAGAAGGCACACCCAATGGGTTTAGCACCACGTCAACCGGTGTTCCATCTGGTAAGAAAGGCATGTCTTCTACCGGCAACACTACCGAAATAACGCCTTTGTTACCGTGTCTTCCAGCCATCTTATCCCCTACCCTTATCTTACGTTTTTGAGCTATATAAACTTTTACCATCGTTATAACACCGCTTGGTAAATCGCTCTGTTTTCCTACGTTTTCTATCTTTTCTTCGTATATCTTGTCTATGACCTTGCGCTGGATTTGGGCTTTATCCCTTACCTCTTCTATCTTTTTGATGAGTTTTTTATCTGAGAAAAAGTTTTCGGGTTTTGTGATGATGAAGTTTGCTATGTTTTCAAATAGAGCTTCATCTATAACTGTACCTTCTTCGTAAGTCTTTTTGGCAAGCTTTATAGGCTTTGTAATCACCTTGTTTAACACCAGTTCTTTTACTATCTCGTTTCGCTTTTCTGTGATGAGATTTTTCATGAACTCTTGTTCTTTTCTTATGCGGTTCTTCTCTTCCTGTTCCACATGTTCTATGAGGGTGTTCTTCTTGTTGTCGCTGACTTTTCTGGTGAATACCTGAACGTCTACTACGACACCTTCTATACCAGGTGGACATCTCAGGGACGAGTCTTTTACGTCTCTTGATTTTTCACCGAATATAGCCTGTAGAAGCTTTTGCTCTGGTGTTAGCTGGGTTTCGCCGATAGGTGTTACTTTGCCTACCAGTATATCTCCTGGTTTTACATAAGTGCCTATTCTTACTATGCCGTATTCATCTAAATTGGCTAGGGCTTTTTCCTGGATTCCAGGTATTTGTCTTGTGATTTCTTCATCGCCTATCTTGGTTTCTCTGGCTTCAGCCTTCAGTTCTTCTATGTGGATAGAGGTTAATACATCTTCTTTTACGAGCCTTTCTGATATAACTATGGCGTCTTCAAAGTTGTATCCGCGCCATGGCATGAAACATACCAAGAGGTCTTTGCCTAAAGCTAGCTCACCCATAAAGGTGGATTGACCATCCGCTATACAGTCTCCTTTGTTTACCTTTTGTCCCTTGTAAACTATAGGTCTTTGGTTTACAGAGGTGTTCTGGTTTGTTTTTACAAATTTTAAAAGCTTATAAACATCTATACCCATGTCCAGTGGATCTTTTTCGTCAATCTCGTCTGGGTTTACCCTTATTACTATCTGATTTGCATCAACCTCCTCCACTATACCACCTCTTTTTGCAAGCACTACAGCACCGCTATCTATCGCCACTTTGGATTCCATACCGGTACCTATTAGAGGAGCCTGAGTAAAGATAAGCGGTACTGCTTGCCTTTGCATGTTTGAACCCATAAGAGCTCTGTTGGCGTCGTCGTGCTCTAAAAACGGTATCAAAGAGGCTGATACAGATATGATCTGCCTTGGAGAAACGTCTATATAGTTTACATCCTGAGGTTTAACAATCTGGATATCGTTTTTGTACCTTGCTATCACTCTGTCGCCCAGTATTCTTCCCTTTTGATCTGTGGGTGTGCTTTGGGCTATGACGAAATTTTCTTCTTCGTAAGCGGCCAGAAACTCTATTTGATCTATTACAACACCGTTCACAACTTTTCTATATGGGGTTACCAGAAATCCGTATTCGTTGGTTTGAGCATAGGTGGTCATAGATGTTACAAGGCCTATGTTTTGACCCTCTGGAGTTTCTATAGGACAGAGTCTTCCGTAGTGAGAAGGATGTACGTCTCTTATTTCAAACTTTGCACTTTCTCTGGTGAGACCACCCGGACCTAAGGCCGAAAGTCTTCTTCTGTGTGTCAGTGATGATAGTGGGTTTGTGTTGTCAAGGTATTGGGATAGCTGACCACCCTTTAAAAACTCAAACATGGAAGATACGAGGTATCTTGAATTTACTAAATCCTGGGCTTTTATGGTGGGGTCTTCTGGGTTTATTGTAGCTACTTTGTCTCTGAAGGCTTTTAGCATTCTGGCTATGCCAATACGAGCCTGGTTTTCCAGCAGTTCTCCTACGGGTCTTACTCGTCTGTTGCCAAGGTGTGCAACGTCATCTTTTTTCTCTTTACCGAATCTAACCTTAAGAAGGTGTTTGATAGCGTTTACCAGGTCTTTGTGATTTAAGAATCTTGCTTCTAAACCTGTGTAATCCCTTACTTCTACAGTTTTATGGGCTTTTAGTATATTCTCTAAAATCTCTTTGGTTAATACGGTGCCCTCTTTGTAATCGCCGTAGTCTTTTGCCAGTTCCAGAACCGGCAGTTCATCAAAGCTTTCTAGGTCTTCTACGCTTAGCTGTTTTTTATGAGGGTATATTTTTGCGTTTATCTTTACTCTACCCACTTTAGATAGGTCAAATCTTGCTATATCCTGGAAGTAAGCTTCAAAATATGCTCTGGAACGCTGTATTATATCTGCCATCTCCTGGACCAGGCCTTCCATGGATCTTAGCTTTACGTAGATGTCTCTTAGACCTATATCTTTGAGGGTAAACTGAGAGTTTATCTTTACCATGCTTTTGCCGTGCTGGTCTTTGGCTTTTGTATCCGCTATGAGCGTTTCTAATATGATTTTTCCGTAAAAGCTCTTGGTAGTTTTTTCTGACTGTACAGCGGTTAATAGCTCTACTTTTATCCTTTCATCTTTTAAAAGCCTGGTAAGGGTATTCACATCTTCTATGTGTCTTTCCTCTATAAACTCTTCTTCTTTTTCGGTGCCTTCTATCTTGGCGGTATATCTTAAAACAGCGAACATATAATATGACTCTAAATCTTCTGGTTTGTACACCTCGCCCGTTAGCTTATCCACAAGTAAACCATCTTTTACCTCAAACGCCTTTACATCTTCGTAGAATTGAGACAGTATATCGTAAGCGGTTTCAAGTCCAAAAGCTCTCAGTATGGATATGGCGCTTATGCGTTTCTTATCTATTCTGGCTGTTATAACGTCTGAGTTTGTGGAGAGCTCAAACTCTATACGAGAGCCCTTATCGGGGTGTATGCTGGCTGTAAATATCGTTCTTGCAACGGTGCCTTCTTTTTGTCTGTCCTCTTTATCTGAGTAAAATATGCCTGGAGATCTTATGAGCTGATTTACTACAACCCTTTCGCTACCGTTTATTATGAATGTACCTATAGGTGTCATCATCGGCATTTCGCCAAAGTATATCTTTTTAGGGGTATCCACAAACTCTCCGGATTTTGTCTTTTTTCTTAATCTCAGCATTATCCTTAAAGGAGCGCTGTAGGTTAACCCTTTCTCTTTACATTCTTCCGGTGTGTATTTTTCTTTGTATGAGAGTATTGTATTGCATTTTGGACATTCGGTGTTGGCACCAGCCAGGAAGTCTATTTCTGGTTTATAACCACATTTGTTGCATTCCCAGTTTCCTATCTCGTACCCTAAATATTCTACAGAGATGTTTTTGTTAGTGTCTTGAAAGGGGAAAGACGTTCTCAGTATGTATTCTAAACCCTGTTCTTTCCTTTCGGTGGGTTTTACATTAAACTGTATAAAATTTTCAAAGGATTCCTTAGGTACTTTTACCAAGAAGGGCAAGTCTAATATTTCACTACGTCTACCAAAGAACTTTCTTGGTATAGCATGCTTTAATTTAAGCATAACTTCACCACCCTATTAAAATTTTTAAACATATATAAAAAACAAAATGCACCCCTCACAAAGGGGTGCTTTGTTGCGTAGCGAAACGCTTATAACTATCAAAGCTGTTATTTTACTTCTACTTTGGCACCAGCTTCTTCTAGCTTTTTCTTGATGTTCTCAGCTTCTTCCTTGGATACTCCTTGTTTTATCGGTTTTGGAGCACCGTCTACCAGATCTTTAGCTTCCTTCAAGCCAAGTCCTGTTAACTCTCTCACAACTTTTATGACGTTGAGCTTGTTTGCTCCGGCATCGGACAGGATGACATCAAACTCTGTTTTTTCTTCCGCTGCTGGTGCTGCTGCGGCTCCTGCTGCTGCTGGTGCTGCTGCCACCATAGCTGCCGCTGATACGCCAAACTTCTCTTCGAGCTTTTTTACAAGCTCAGCAACTTCTAAAACTGTCATGCCGCCTATAGCGTCCACGATTTCGTCAATTGTAAGTGTAGCCATCTTTACAAACCTCCAAATAAATTTTTAAGATTTTTGAGTTTCCAATGCTTTTAAAGTAAGCACAAGTTTTTGAGGTACAGCCTTTAGAGCCATTATAAGGCCTACCACAGGTGATTGCAATACACCCATAAGTTTGGATACGAGCACCTCCATGCTCGGTAAATTGGCGAGTGCTTCTATATCTTTCGGCGTAAGGTATTTGTTTCCAAGAAGACCCGCCTTTATGAATCTTAGAGGATCATCTTTGTCCAGACTTTTACAGGTATCAAATACAATCTTTGCCGTTTTTGCTGGGTCTTTGTAAGAGAATATTACCGCTGTGGGACCTACAAACACGTCTCTGTGGTCATGTATTATCGTATTTTCAAAAGCCCTGAACAAAAGGGTATTTTTACCCACAAGCATTTCCGCATCGTTGTTTTTTAGCTCCCTTCTTAAAGAGGTAGCTTTGTCTGCTGGCATGCCGTTGAAATTAAACATTATAACGAGATTGCTCTTTGATAGCTTTTCTTTGTATCCTTCTACGGTTTCAATTTTTTTCTGGAGCGTTTCCTTGTTCATGTTTCTTCACCTCGCTTAAGCTACAGCTTCTTGCAGTTGTTTTAGCGTTGTGGATACATCAAGCTCCACCGATGGGCTCATGGTGAGAGACAGGGTTATATTTTTAACGTACTGTCCTTTCGCACCAGACGGTTTAGCCCTTACCACCGCATCTATAGCTGCGTATGCATTTTTCATGATATCCTCTGGTTTGAAGCTTATCTTGCCGATAGGCATATGGACGTTTCCGGTTTTATCCACTTTAAACTCTACTCTACCTTTCTTAGCTTCTTCCACAGCGCTTTTAACGTTCGTTGTTACTGTGCCAGTTTTTGGGTTTGGCATGAGTCCTCTTGGTCCCAGGACCTTACCCAGCTTACCCACCTTTGGCATTATCTCTGGTGTAGCTATAACCACATCAAAATCAACCCAGGATTCTTTTAGAATCTTGTTTATCAGGTCTTCGCCACCAGCGTAATCAGCACCAGCGTTTTGAGCCTCTTTTACGGCATCGCCTTCTGCCAGTACCAGCACCTTAAGCTCTCTACCTAGCCCTGCGGGTAGTACTAAAGAGCCTCTCACCATCTGATCTGCATATTTCGGATCGACACCTAACTTCATTGCAAGTTCAACAGTTTCATCAAACTTGCGCTTTAGTATGTCTTCCATCTTCTTGAGGATCTCTACAGCTTCAGGTAAGCTGTAGGCTTTTCCAGGCATTACCAGCTTTGATGCTTCTATATACTTTTTTCCTCTTCTCATGGCACTTACCCCTTGTAACCTTCTATGTCTATACCCATGCTTCTAGCGGTACCAGCTATGGTTCTCATCACCGCCTCAATATCCTGAGTGTTCATGTCTTTTGCTTTTATCTGGGCTATCTCTTTTAACTGGTTAAGCGTTATCTTGCCGACCTTCTGGCGTTTTGGATCTGAGGAACCCTTCTGGATTTTAGCCGCCTTCTTCAGCAAGAAAGATGTAGGCGGTGTTTTCATTATGAAGCTGAAGCTTCTGTCGGCGTATATGCTTATCACCACCGGTACCACGGTGCCGGGTTCCATATCCTTGGAAGCAGCGTTAAACTGCTTCACAAACTCCATTATGTTTATACCGTGCTGACCTAACGCAGGTCCCACTGGTGGAGCGGGCGTGGCTTGCCCTGCTGGTAGCATCAATTCAACTGTAGCTGTTAACTTTTTTGCCATATGCTACTCCTTATATCTTTTCTACCTGTGAAAAGTCAAGTTCTACAGGTGTTAACCTTCCAAATATGCTTATGAGCACGTTGAGCTTTTCCCTTTCTAAGTTTACTTCTTCTATAGTACCGGTAAAGCTCATAAAAGGACCCTCTATAATCCTTACCTGCTCACCTTTTTCAAATATAGACTTCTTGGTCTTGAAGCCTTTTTGAGCGTGAGCCAGTATCTTGTTTACCTCTTCTTCCTTTAGAGGAGCTATCTTTCCGCCCACCAGAACAGGTCTGTAAACGTGAGGAGCTTTCTCTATAGCTCTTAAGAGTCTGTCGTCCATATGAGCTTTTATAAGTATATAGCCTGGAAACATCTTGTTGTCCAGTATTATCTTGGCCTCTGTCTTGTTTTCTTTGCAGGTTATCTTCTGGCCTGGTTTGGATATCTCCCCAGCTCTTATACAGTCGCTGTTGCACTCTTCGCCGTCTTCTGATGGAACTACTCTTACGGTGCCATCCTCTATTCTAAAAACTGTAACACATTTTTTACCTAGAACGCTTATATCTCTGTTGTTGCTTCTCAGGGATAGCCTGTATTTTTCTTTACCCAGGGCTTTTATCACCACTTTTTCCTCTGCAGGTAATACTACATCCTCTACCAAGTCGTTTATCTTGTCCAGTTCTATAACCTTCATCAAAGATTCTTTAGCGGTGGTCTCTTTGCCAGCTTCTACCTGCAGAGCATACCATTGCTTATCGTTCATAAACTACCACCCCAAATGCCAAATATAAAAGACAAAACCTTCGTAAACGTCAAATCCACAATCCATAAATATATACCAAAAAACAAAGAAAATATTATAACACTAACCGTCGCTCTTATGACGAGTTTTTTGTCGGGCCAAGCTACCTTTCTTAACTCTTGCCTTACTTCTTTTAAAAAGTTTAAAATTTTATCCATTTAAAATCCCAAAAACTCATCGTAAGAGCGGGGCACGGAGGAGTCGAACCCCCAACCGCGGAATTTGGAGTCCCGCGCTCTGCCAATTGAGCTAGTGCCCCTATTTTACCTCTCTGTGGACTACGTGCTTGTTGCACCAAGGACAGTATTTCCTTATCTCAACCCTTTGGGGATGCTTCTGTCTGTTTTTGGTAATAGAGTAGTTTCTTCTTTTACACTCAGTGCAAGCCAGCGTGATTATCTCTCTCATACTAAAATCCTCACTCTATAATCTTGGTAACAACACCAGCACCAACGGTTCTACCACCTTC
>CAYFGH010000018.1:0-15962 GCA_964342735.1 uncultured Aquificaceae bacterium | reverse complement strand
ATACTGCCAGCACTATTTAAAAGATATATCTTAAATTTTATTTTGTGATATAATATTAGCTTATTAACATTCGAAAAAGGAGTGCGTTATGGCAGCATGTTTTGTTTGCAATAAAAAGCCTGTTTATGGTAAGAGCGTAACGTTTTCAGCCGAAAGGAATTCTCGTGTCTTCAAACCAAACCTTCAAAGGGTAAAGATAAGAATGCCCGATGGCAGTACAAGGCATGTGATGGTATGCACAAAGTGCCTTAAGGCTGGTAAAGTGGTAAAAGCTGTATAAATTTTTATGATATAAAGCCTTTTCAAAAAATAAGAACATAATACCTTATCTTACATGAAAGTGCTGGTGGCGGGAGGTACTGGGTTTGTTGGAAAGTATGTAGTTGAAGAACTTTCCAGAACCAACCATACATATAAACTATTAACACGCAAAAAAGTGGATAAACCTCACATAGTAGTTGATTTCTTTGATATCAAAAGCCTGAAAACCGCCTTTGAAGAAGAGCGCCCAGATGTCCTTATAAACCTCATAGGCATTCTCGTGGAAGAACCTTCAAAAGGTATCACATTCGAAAATATCCATTATCTATTGCCAAAAAACCTCTACACGGTGGCAAAAGAATACGGCGTAAAACACATCATACATATGAGTGCACTGGGAGTATCAGAAGAAGCCCCTTCTATGTATCATCACACCAAGCTTTTAGCTGAAAAATTCCTTATATCACTGGGAGTCCCTTATACCATCGTAAGACCCTCTATAATAATAGGACCAGAGCAAAGATTGTTTAAAGACCTTGACTTTTTTGGAAAGTACTTTCATATCATGGCACATCCTGGCATTTTGCCATATTATTTTGCGCCGGTGGATGTAAGAGATGTGGCGTTTGTATTCGTAAAAGCTATAGACGATGAAAAGCTGAAAAATAAGATTATAGAGCTCTGTGGCAAAAAAGCTGTTTCTTTTGATAAGCTTTTAAAAGACAGTTTCAGGCTTTTAGGAAGACACGCTTTAATACTTAGATTGCCAAAACCAATGATGTATATAACTGGGGCTGTAGTAGAAAAAATATTAGAACCACCACCCTTTAGCAAAGACCAGATACTTATGATGTATAAACAAAACGTCTGTCAGGGACAAGACCCATGGCCACTCATAGGCAAAGAACCAATCCCATACGAAGAATCTTTAAAATGGGCTATAGAAAACTACAAATCAAAAGCCTCTAGAACATAGTCTGAAGAGCCAGCGTATAATCCCAGTAATCTTTTAGCTTGGCATTTCCGTTGGCGGTATCATATATAAGGTTTGAATCCGGGTTTATAAAATCAGCTCCCAGAGATACTTTAGCGGATTCTTCGTTTATATAGTATATAGCAAATATGCTGAGCCTGTTTATTTTAGCTTTGTTTTGATAGTTGTTGGTGTTTTCGTCGGTTTCATATCTTAACGCTATAGAAGGTTTGCCAAAACCTATATATTTATCATATAGTAAGGCGGTTTGAATATAATATCCGGTGGCTTTTATAGGTGCTTTTACAGTATAGCTCATTAGTTTCATACCAGAAGGAAGATCTGTAGTGTTTGAATAACCTATTTGAAGGTTTGGTACAAATCTTTTAAATTTTTTCTCAAATAAAATATCCGTGTCAAAAGATTTTGATGTGGTAGAACCGCTTTGGTTTGTAAATCTATCCTGTTCATAAGCTATACCGAGGGTTAGGATATTTTTATGGCCAAAGTACGTATCTTCATCCATATATCCTTCGTTATTTGAAAAGCCCAAGAAAGTGGGAGACAGCTCTATCCTGAATCCGTACTTCAAGCTCGGTGAAGTGATGTTGCCATCAGACAGTTCATAATCGTATCTTCCATTGGCTACATCTACATAGTATTTTAAAGCACTATCAAACTTAGAACCCCAGAGTGCTATACCCATATCCCTGTAGCCGTTTTGTATATCAGAGCCTATATCAAGGGGCGTAAAAGGGTTTACAAACATGGGACCTTTCAAAGAATTCATAATGGCGCTATTTATAGTACCTATGCCTTCCATGGTGGGTATTATTGTATAATAGCTGTCTGTCAGAGATATACGAGAATAGGGATCCATGAAAAGACCTGCCATAATGTTGAAAGATTTTGAAAATCTGAAGTTTATATAAGCATCTTTCACTACGCTCTGATGCATACCAGTATGAGCTCTTGCGCTACCATCTGGTGATATAAGGGTATTATCTGAAAAGTCGAAATTTGCTCCAAACTCCACTATTTTATTGAGTTTGCCCATGAAGTATATACGGGCATTCTGAACTGAAAAGTTTGTAGAGGAGTGATCATTTGTGGTTACAGCACCATCTTTCTGGGCGAATATTTGAAGTTTGAGGCCAGCCATCACATCTTGCTGGCCTTGTTTTATCTCAAATCCGTAAGAGCTTACTGTTAAAGCTATTAAAAATAGAGTTTTTAGGCTTTTAGAAGCCAAAACTAAATCCTAAATCTGCGTTTACGTCTTTGACTTCCTTGATATCCGGGAACTTTTGTTTTAGAGCCCTTTCTACACCCGCTTTTAAGGTAAGGGTAGACATCCCGCAACCAGAGCAGGCTCCCATGAGCCTGACCAGCACGGTACCATCTTCTTCCACACTAACAAGTTCTATATCACCACCATCAAATCTTAAAGCAGGTCTTATTTCATCTAAAGCTTCTTCAACCTCTTCCATGGTTGGTAAAGCCATAAGCCTACCTCCTGTTAACAAAAACCTTTCAAGGTTTCATAAGCCTTCATAGCCCTGTCAAATCTTTCGTTTATAACATCCCAGTTAAGAGAATTCAAGAAAGCATCTATATAAGGAGGACGTTTGTTCTTTTGGTCTACATAGTAAGCATGTTCATATGTGTCTAACACTATAAGAGGTATCAAACCTGTAAGGTTGTACACATTGTGAGCATCAAGGCCGTTTATCATGAGCTTGCCTGAGAATATATCAAGCCCGAGTATAGCCCAGCCTCTAAAAGCTATACCGGCAGCTTTTAGCTCAGCTACACAGTTATCCCAGGAACCAAAATCTTCTTCTACTTTCTTCTTTAAAGCTTCAGAAGGAGCTCCCTTTGGAGTAAGATGGCCAAAGTACAGTTCGTGTAGAACAGTACCCATATAGTTGAAGGTTTCTTCTACCTTGAGCTCTCTGTACTCTGAATAGTTCTGGTTTGCTTTTGATCTGTCTGAAAAGTTAAGATCCGCCAGCTTGTCCTGGATTTCGTTGAACTTCGCCACATAACCCTTGTAGTGAGCTTCAAAGTGTGGTTCTATCTGCTCGTTTGATATACCGTTTAGATTGGACGGTTTGAGATGGTTTTTTGGTTCTAACTTCATATGTTACCTCCTTAAGCTTTTGCTATAAAAATACGTTTTTATGAGCACCAGTCAATGATTGATATTATATAAACTTTGCTATATCTTCTTTGGTATTTATATTCACAAACGATAAAAGCTCATCATCAAAACGCTTAGCATCCTCTTCTTTTAATATATGAACATCCATCATGCTAAACATCTTCTGAAAAGAGGATATATCATTTTCCAAGCAGTATTTTACCCTGTCTTTTATGACAGGGCTGTATATACCAAGAAGTGGTTCTAAAAAACCTCTTATCTCAAAAAGCGTCACCTCTTTTTTATGGCTTTTAATAAGAAAATGTATGAGTTCTTTTTTTATAAAAGGCATATCAGCGCCCGCTAAAAGAAAGGGTTCATATGCATACGAGCAGGCTGTATAAAGCCCGTTAAGTGGATTCTGAATATCAAGAAGGTCTATTACAACCTCTACATTTTTCAAAAAACCATATTTTTTTTGATCTTTGGAAACTACGTATATTTTTTTTGAAAAGCCAGATACAGCATCCACCACATACTCTATCATAGACTTGCCGTTCAGTAAAAAAAGCGTCTTATCCTCTTTAAATCTTTTGCTTTGCCCCCCGGCCAAGATAAAAACGTCTATTTTATTCACCAGCTATAAGTCTTTTGATGGAATCCTGGCCTGAAGCCTCTTTTATATAAGGTTTTCCAAAAGAAGGTATATAGACATAACCTCCAGCCGGTACCACACCATCTCTTATCTGAGGATTAAGTCTTTTTAAAAGGTAATAATTTACTCCGTAAGCCAGAGCTATATTTTTTAAATCCTGAGGATACTCTGGTTTGTATATGTGCAGTGTGTAATTAAAATAAGATTTTCTAATGTTGAAACCAAACTCTTTGGCATTTTTTATAATCGTAAGAAGAGCCAAGAATTTTGGCACATATTGTCTTGTCTGTTCTGGAAATGAATCTCTAAAAGCCCAGAAACTTCCTCTGGGATCATATTTAAACACAGAGGACACACAGTAAGGTCCGCAGTTGTAAGCAGCCAGAACCTTGTTCCAGTCCCCAAACTGATTGTACAGATCGCTAAGATAATGAGCCGCAGCCTCAGTGGATTTTATGATATCAAACCTTTCGTCAATCTGGTTGTTTACTACAAGGCCGTAATCTCTTGCCGTTTGAGGCATCAACTGCCATATGCCTGCTGCACCGGTGCTTGATACGGCATACTCGTTATAACCGCTTTCTATTATAGGAAGGTATATAAAATCTGAAGGTAGGTTGTATTTTTTGAGTATTGGAAGGATTATAGGAGAGTAATATATAGCCCTTTCTATGCCACGTTCTATAAATGCCCTGTCTTTATAAACGAAATAGTTTATATACTTTCTAACGTCGTTTGTATATATCAAATTAAGGGCCTGTGGGTTGTTTTCATAAACAGGGCGATAGCTTATCTGAGGTCTTTGATAGCTTGCTTTTCTGTAAGCATAGTTGTTGCCATACAAAGAGGCGTTTGTAATCTCTGCACTGCAAGAGCTAAACAATATTCCTAAAAGCCCCAAGACTCCAGTCTTTATAAGATAGTTTTTCAAGCTTTTAGTACCCATAAAAACCTATATCGTCATTTTAAAATAACATTAAAATGAGAGATTTTATATGATATATATCAATATTTTGCCTTCTTTATACTCTCATATATCCGGTGAGCTATCTCCTCGTTGGCCTTTGTAATCTTGGCAAGCTCTTCCGGGCTTTTGATGATGTAAGGGGTTATAAAGATAAAAAGCGTGGTTTTCTTGTTTTCGTTGTTTTGATACTTGAACAGGTTTCCAAGTACTGGTATATCCTGAAGGATGGGTATTCCGCTTATATTTTTTATGGTGTTGTTGCTTACAAGACCGCCCAGTATCACCGTCTGACCGCTTTTGACCACCACCTCTGAGTTTAAAACCCTATCCGTTGTGATGGGTATGGGTACAGTTTGACCAGCTACGTTTGTATTTGTAAAGCCTGTAATGTCTTGAAGGTTTAAGTTTATGCCAAGCCTTATGTTGTCTTTGGATACTGTTGGTATTACATCAAGCTCAAGCCCTATATCCTTGTAATCGTATGTGAGTATAGGATATCCGTTTATGTTGTACTGAGTGCCTGTAACGTAAGGATACACCTGAGCTTCTTTTATAATGGCCTCTTCGTTATCAAGGGTAAGCACCTTTGGGTTTGATATGATTTTAAAGCCAGTTCCCTGTTCCAGTAGGCTCAAGAAAACTGCTAAATCTGGAAACACTATAACGTTGCCGTTTACGTTTGCGCTGACACTCTGGCTTGAGGAAACACCCACTACAAAGTTACCGGATAAAAGCCCCTGATATATGGTCTGCAAGGAAGCCGGGTTAAAACCTATACCGCCGTTCTTACCTAAAGCCTGCCAGTTTACACCGGTGGTGAGTTGTTTTGTGATGTTTGCTTCCACCACAGAGGCAGCTATCAGCACCTGAATGCGCTTTTCATCAAGTTTTTCTATTAGCTTTTTAAGATTTTCATACTGGGATTTTGTGGCATAGAGTATTACGCTGTTTGTGGCCCTATCAAAGCCTATCTTTGTACCATCAGAAAGCTCTATAGAACCTATTGGTTTATTAGAAGATAGAGTTGTAGGAGCTGAGCTTAAGCTTGGAGTTTTAGAAGTGCTTCCAGAACTCATACCTGACATAGTCGGAGGAGGCCTTTTTGTAGTTGATGATATGACGCTGGCGCTTCCAAACAGGCTTGAAAGAGTCTTTGCCATCTCTCCTACAGAGGCATTTTGAAGAGGTATAACATAATAGTGTCTTCTAAGAGAAGATACGTTTTTGTTTATCTTTTCTATAATCTTTTCGATAGAAGACTGCATAGTCTTTGGGGCGTAAACAAGCACAAAGCCACTTCTTGAATGTCTTTTTCTCACCGATGATACCACCATGGGTATGCCAAACTTCTGACTCACGGGGTTTGCTAAGGGGCTTAAAGCCTTTACCACAGCATCTGTGTCGTTTGCTTTATACATCTTGAGGCTGAAAGCCAGATTTGGTATATCTATGCTTTTTAAGAGTTTCTGTATCTTGTCCACAGAGATGCCTATGTCAGATATTATTAGGGCGTTTGATGGCATATAGACAGTGGCATTCCCATACTGGCTTAAAAAGGGCCTTATGGCGTTTAGCAGTATCTGAGCGTTTGTATGAGCAAAGTATATGTAAGTTTCCACAGATGGGCTTGGAAAGGCTTTTCGAGTTACAGAACTGTTAAAAGGTGTTGCCTCTTTTATAGGCACTATTTTATAAAAGTTTTTGTACTTTATTACGGTGTATCCATCAAGAGCAAGGCTTGTCAGAAAAAGATGCCAGGCGTCTTCTATGGAAACAGGCTTTTTAGAACTCACCGTTATTCTTGGAAGGTTTCCGTTAACTCCAAGCACTATGGTTTTACCGGTAAGCTTTGACATAAAAGTGGCTATGTCTTCTATGCTTTGATTTTGAAAGTTTAGTGTCACATAAGCGTTATTTTGTTTTGCATAACTTATAATGTTAAAAGCCAAAAAACTTACAATAAAAACAAATATAAGCCTTTTCACGCATATAATTATACCATTATAACGATTTAATATTGCCCTTAAGAACGACACTAGGAAGACATTGATAGACAGTGATTTTAACCGATAGCTTTTCAAACCATTGACTGTTAAGTTTAAAAAACGGTTGACAAACTTAAATAAATTATGTTAACCTATACCCCATGAGTTAGCGTAAACAACTTTTTAGGAGGTAAGCCTATGAGGAAGCTCACGATGAGTGGGCTAAAGAGCTTACTTCCAAGAATGAGGAAAAATAGGGCGCTAGTTACAGCAGTTAGCGCTTTCCTGATTCTTGGCTTAAGCTCTGAAAGCCCGGCAAGCGAATGCAGTTTTAAGACTGGCTATGTGTCCTGGTATGGGCACTCAAGGTATGTACGTACCGCAACAGGAGTTTACAATCACAAACTCTATTTTGCAGCATCAAGAACGTTACCCTTCGGTACATATCTTTTCTTAGAAAACCCAAGAAACAAAAAAACTGTAGTGGTGAAGATAGTAGACAGAGGCCCCTTTGTGAGAGGCAGAAGCCTTGATCTTTCTTACGGTGCAGCAAAGGCTCTAGGGATATTAGAAGAAGGCGTAGCAAGAATCAGGATTATGCCCCTTAAATGTTCTTACGTTTACAAAAAGCATATTGATATAATAAAAGATGTTATAAGAACTTCAAGAGAATCTTGATTTTATTGCCGGGGTGTAGCTCAGGTGGAAGAGCACAGGCTTCGGGAGCCTGGGGCCGCAGGTTCGAGTCCTGTCACCCCGATATAACAAGGGGATGTAGCTCAGTTGGGAGAGCGACGCCATCGCAAGGCGTAGGTCGGGGGTTCAACTCCCCTCATCTCCATTTAAATTGAACATTTTTAACTGAACCGTCAGTCATACATCATAGAAAAAATCATAGACAGTGATATAATTAAAACTCATATGAACTTTAGGGGTCTAACAAAAATAGCCATAAAGCTTCTAACGGGGGATTCTGGCAAGTTTTTTACCCTCATTTTAGGAGTAGGATTTGCAGTATTTTTAATGCTTCAAATGACATCGGTGTTTTTTGGGGTTATAGCAAAATCCGGTTCTACCATATATGACACCGGAGCTGATATGTGGGTTATGGATAGAAGCGTAGATAACTCCAAAGACAACATACCACTTCCAGATTATGTTCTTGATTATGCAAGGAGTTTACCGGGAGTTCTGTATGCCGCACCGATATACGTGGGAGCTGGTACTGTAAAACTTCCAAACGGCAAATACCAGGCTGTTGATATAGTGGGTCTTGATGATGTTTCACTTATGGGAAGACCCATTATGATAGAAGGTAATATAAACGACATATACTCAAGCTATGCGTTCATAGCCATAAAAGACGCTGATTTGAAAAAACTGGGCGACGTTCATATAGGCTCTAGCTTTGAAATAAACGACCACAAAGGCGTCATAGTAGGTTTTGCTAAAAATCCAATGTCCGGGCTTTTTGGAAATCCCACCCTTTATACCACTTATACCAGAGCCACCGAAGATTTACCAACCACAAGGTTTACAATATCTTATGTGCTTCTTAAGATTAAAAGCCCAAAATACATACCCGAGATTAAAAAAGCTATAGCCAAAATTGGCTACAGAGCTCTAACCTCCAAAGAGTTTACCAAGGTAAACGCTCATTTTTACATGTTTAAGACAGGCTTTGGTATGAATGTGATGATAATGACACTGGTGAGCTTTATAGTGGGGCTTTCTATAGCAGGTCAGACCTTTTATACGTTTGTGTTAGAAAATCTTGAGAAGTTTGGAGCTTTAAAAGCCATAGGTGCCACCAGAAAAGAACTTGTATTTATAATAGTTGTTCAGGCTGTTTTGGTGGGTTTTGTAGGATATGGAGTAGGAGTTTTGCTGTCTTCTACCATGATAGCGCTTGGGCATCTCAAAATTCCAAACTATGCAGCTATGCTCGGATACGGCAACATGCTTGCGGCACTTGTAATGGTTGTATTTATAACAGCTTTTGCCAGCTTTTTGGGTGTGAGAAAAGTGTTAAAAGTAGAAGCCTTTGAAGTGTTCAGAGGATAATATGAGCGAAAAAAAGATATCCATAAGGGTGCAAAATCTTACAAAATGCTTTGGAGAGGGAGAAACAAGGGTATGCGCTGTTAAAAATGTAAGTTTAGATATATATTATGGAGAGATGCTTTATATCGTAGGTCCATCTGGTTCCGGTAAAACCACATTCTTAAGCCTGATATCCGGTGTTTTAAGACCCACCGAAGGCAAAGTTATAGTAAAAGATACAGATATATGGTCCTTAAACACAGACCAGCTGGCAAGATTCAGACTTGATAACATCGGCTTCGTATTTCAAGATTATCATCTTTTTCCAAGGTTAAGCGTTTTAGAAAACGTAGCCATACCTCTTATCTTAAAAGGCGAAAGCTGGGATAAAGCCTTAGAAACAGCAAGAGAAAAGCTTCAAATGGCTCAGCTTCCAGAATCAAAGTATGAGCTTCCCGCTTATAAACTATCTGGCGGTGAACAGCAGAGGGTAGCCATAGCAAGGGCTCTTGCCACAGACCCCGCAATACTGGCTTTAGATGAGCCTACCGCCGCTCTTGATGGAGATACCGGTAAAAGGGTTATGCAACTCATCAAAGAGAGGATGCTAACACCAGAAAGAACCATACTTGTAATAACACACGACAGCAGAATCTTTGAAGACGCCACCCGCATAGTTCACATGGAAGACGGTGTTATAAAAGAGGCTTCGTTAGATGAGATTCACTGATATTGCGCTGTCTTTGGACCTTTACGAGCTTACCATGGCTCAAGTTTATTTCAAAAAACAAGAGAACAAAATCGCTGTTTTTGATTTTTATACAAGACCTGTGAAAAAAAGACCTTATTTTATAAATGCGGGGCTTGAGATCCTTCTTTTTTATTTAGAAAATCTAAAATTTACAGATGAAGATATAGATTTTTTAAAAAAGTCAGGAAAATTTACAGATGATTTTCTAGATTTTCTAAAGAGCTTCAGGTTTAGCGGTAACGTATATGCAGTGGAAGAAGGAGAGGTATTTTTCCCAAATGAACCGGTAGTGGAGATAGAAGCTCCTCTTATTGAAGCCCAGATTATAGAAACGCTTCTTACAAATACACTACAAATATCTATATTAGCAGCCACCAAAGCCGCAAGATGTTTTTCCGTGGCAAAAGGTACATCTCTCATAGATTTTGGCCTCAGAAGAGCTCACGGCATAGATGCGGGCTTGAAAGTGGCAAGAGCGTCTTATATAGCAGGGTTTATGGGCACCTCCAACGTATTAGCGGGTAAAGAGTTTGGGATTCCCATATTTGGAACGATGGCTCATTCTTTTATACTGGCTTTTGAAGATGAAAAAACGGCTTTTAAGGCTTTTGCACAACAATACCCAGAAGATTCTATATTTTTAATAGACACTTTTGATACTATAAAAGGAGTATACAATGCAATAGAAGTGGCCAAAGAACTGGGTCTTAAAAGCATAAAAGGGGTGAGATTGGACAGCGGTGATATATTATCGCTATCCAGAAAAGTAAGAGAAATACTGGACAACGCTGGGTTTAAAGATGCAAAAATCTTTGCAAGCGGTGGTATAAACGAATTCAAGATAAAAGAGCTCCTGGACAACAACGCTCCTATAGATGGATGGGGCATAGGAACGGATCTTGCAGTATCTTCAGATGCGCCTTACTTAGACTGCGCCTATAAGCTGGTGGAGTACGATGGATTACCGAAGATGAAATTGAGCGCTGGTAAAATCACCTATCCTTCAAGAAAACAGGTTTTCAGATTTTACGAAAATAACACTATAAAAAAAGACATACTGGCCACGAAGGATGAGGATTTTGCCGGTAAAAAACTCATTAAAAAGGTTATGGAAAACGGTAGAATATGTATAAAACTTCCAACGTTAAAAGAAATCAGAGAAAAGGCTGTTGAAAATCTAAATACCATACCAGAACATATTAAAGATATATATGCTGAAGATGTATTTTTGCCGGAGTTAAGCGAAAAGATGAGACAAATAACTGAAGAGACTGTAAAGTCAGGAGGTAGTCATGAAAGATAAGGCTTCTACGATGACCAAGATTTTGATAGCACTGGCTGTGCTTGGTATATTAGCAGGTCTTATAAGCGCCCACATATACGGCTCTGCTCCAAAGCCACCTCCACCGGTATACATGACAAAAAACCCCTTCAAAAACGGCGTCTATGCCAACGGTATCATAGAACCAGTTCAGGATAGCGGGGAGAGCATAAACGTATACCCAGAGGTGTCTGGAAACGTAACAAAGGTGTTCGTAAAATACGGCGAGTTTGTTCAAAAAGGACAGCCTCTTTTTCAAGTGGATGACAGCATGCAAAAACAAACGGTAAAACAGCTATATCATCAAATGCAGGCAGATTACATAAAGTATCAGGAGCTTTTACACGAACCAAGACCTCAGGTGCTGGCCGTTTCAAAAGCCCAGGTGGATTATGCAAGAGCCCAGGTGGATTATGCCAAATCAAACTACGAAAAGCTTTTAAACTCTTACAAACTAAACCCAAAATCCGTATCCAAACAAGACCTTGACAACGCTAAAAATGCTTTGAAAGAAGCCAAAGAAAATCTAAAAGTGGCTATAAAAAACTACGAGCTTACCAAAGCTGGAGCCTGGAGCTACGATATAAACGCCCAGTATCAACTCTACAAAGCGGACGAACACGCTTATGAAAACGCTTTAGAGCTTTTAAAAAGATACACCGTAAGAGCACCTATATCCGGCACGGTCCTGGAGCTAAACGTGGTTAAAGGAGATTACGTATCACCTCAGGGAGTATATTATACATACACAAGATCTTACGCCACGCCAGTAAGGCTTGGCCAAAGCCCCAACGGAGAGCTTCAGGTTAGAGCCTTTATAGATGAGATACTCCTTACAAAGCTTCCACCTATCAAAGATTTAAAGGCTGTTATGTTTATAAGGGGCACAGACATATCGGTACCGCTCAAGTTTGTGGCGGTTGAACCATATGTAACGCCCAAGATAGAGCTATCTGACCAGGCCACAGAAAGGGTTGATGTAAGGGTATTGCCAGTGATATTTAGATTTAAAAAGCCCAAAAACGTGAACCTTTATCCAGGACAGCTGGTAGACATATACTTAGAGGGCAAATGATATGAGAGTATCAAAGTTTAAACTGTTTAGTATAGCGGTGTTTGGAGCTTTTATGAGCTCCTGCGCTTTTTATGCAAAACCTCAAAATGTATCTATAAAATACCCTACAACCTTCAAAGAAAAACTAAAGAACACCATCAGTATCAAAAACCAGGAGCTTTATAAAAACTGGTGGAAAACCTTTGATGATCCTACGCTAAACTATTTTGTAGATGAGGCTTTAAAAAACAATCCAAACTATCTCATAGCTTTAAAAAACATAGAGCTTTCAAAAGCTTATGTGCTTGAAAACTCCTCTATACTCTTTCCTACGTTCAACTTAAATGCATCCGGAGAAAAGCAAAGACTTTCAAAAAGAACTCCTACTGGTAGATTTATAACAGTACCCCCTTATACTACTTATAACCTGTCCGTCAGCGCCTCTTACGAGATAGACCTTTTTGCAAAAGCCCTAAACGCCTATAGAATATCAAAAGAAAATGTAAAGCTATCCAAAGAGGAAGCAAAGGCTGTAAAAAACGCCCTCATCTTAAACGTTGTAAACAACTACTATCAAATCGTTCAAAATGCACACTATATCAGGCTTTTAGAAAAACAGATCAAAATAGCAAAAGAAAATTTAGAGCTTGCAAAAACAAACTACAAAGCGGGCACCATATCCTACCAGAGCGTAGATCAGTATAAGAATACCTTAAATAACCTGGAACAGGAATTAAAGACCTATGAAGCTCAGAGAAAAGTCCTTATAAACGCATTCGCTTATTTGCTGGGCAAGTATCCGGAGGATTTCAAGTTTTCCATATATGGAACGTTACCAGAAAAACTTCAAATACCGCAGGCGATACCATCTGTTGTGCTCACCGAAAGACCAGATGTCAAAGAAGCCATGTATCAGGTTATAAACTACGCCTATCAAAAGAAGATAGCTTTGGCTGATTTCTTTCCATCTTTTAACCTTACAGCAAACTACGGTTTTCAATCCCAGCAGTTAAACAACCTCATAACCCAGCCAAGCGTAGCGTGGAATTTTGGATTAAACATAATAGAGCCAATCCTCAACTGGAATCAGTACATAGGTCAGTACAAAGCTTCAAAGATACAGCTTGCCCAGAGTATACTAAACTACCGTCAGACGGTTTTAAACGCTTTTAAGGAAGTGGATGATGCTATAGCTCAGTACAAATCGGATTATTTTAACTATAAAAGCCTGCAAAACTCTTACAAAAACACCTTAGACCAGTACAACATGGCTTATTCAAACTATAAAGCTGGTATCATATCTTATGCTACACTGCTTGGTTATGAAAACAACCTTATCGGAGTAAAACAGCAACTCTTAAACCAGAAATTAACTCTTATCCAGGATATATCATCTTTGTACAACGTACTTGGATACTAGCTTAGCTCTTTCTCTAAATACTCTTTCAGCATATCGGGGGTTTCCATCTTCGTAATCACCCCTCTTTTTATGAAAGAGATATCTCCAGTTTCTTCTGAAACCACTATGGCTATGGCATCAGACTCTTCGGTGATACCAATACCAGCCCTGTGTCTAGTACCGTATTTTTTAGGAATGTCTTTGTTTTTAGATAAAGGTAAAACACAGGAAGCATACGCTATCTTGTTCTCTTTTATCACCACAGCCCCGTCATGAAGCGGTGTCATAGGGTAGAATATCGTTATAAGAAGCTCCACAGATACAACAGCGTCTATCTCAGAGCATCCATCCATGATATCCTCTAAACTCTGACTTCTTTCTATCACTATCAGAGCGCCTATCTGCCTCTGGGACAAAAATGAGCAAGCCATGACTATACGTTCTATTACCTTTTGGGTAGCCTGGGTGTTTTTCTGGATGCTGGTTCTCTCACCGAGTCTTGAAAGGGCTCTTCTTATCTCTGGCTGGAATATGATAACAAGCACTACCACGCCAAGAGCCCATAGTTTTTCAAAGATAAAAGACATCGTTTTTAGCCCAAGAATTTCTGATAACATCCAGATCAGGGCTATTACTATTACACCCTTTAGTATCTGACCCCCTCTTGATTTTGCCATATAGTATATGATTTCGTATATGAGAAAATAAACAAGCGCTATGTCTATTAGGTCTTTTACAGTGATAAACTTGAAAATATCAAGCATAGTGATAGTTCCTTATGGCATCTAAAAGCGCTACAAACTCTTTGGTTTCTTTAACATCGTGCGTTCTTACAATATGACAGGCATTTTTTACAACACTCTGAGCTATAGAACCAAGACTGCCTATAAGCCTTTCTTCAGGTGGTGGTATAGATTTTTTATTTAAAAACTCTTTTAAGACAATACCTATAAAAGATTTTCTAGATGTACCAATAAGAATAGGTCTATCCAAGCTCCTCAAGGCCTCTATCTCGTTTAAAATCTGTAGATTGTGAATGGGTTTTTTGGCAAAACCTATGCATGGATCTATAATAACACCGTTAAATAGGTTATATCCAAGCTCTATTAGCTTTTTTTCCTGGCTTTTAAAATGATTTATCAAATCTATCGTAATATCCTCGTATTCAAAGTCCATACCGGGCCAGCTTTCTGGTTTATAAGGAGAATGACCTATGATATAGGGGCAGTTGTAGATGGCTATGGTTTGAAGCATCTTCTCATCAAAAACACCACCGCTTATATCGTTGATGATATCAGCACCCTCTTCCAGGCATATCCTGGCAGTGTTTGAAAAGTATGTGTCTATGGATATAAAAATGTTTCCAAACTCTTTTCTTATCTTTCTTAACGGTTCTAAAAGCTTGGAAACCTCTTCCTCAGAGGATATCTCCTTTGCACCGGGTCTTGTGGACTGGGGTCCTAGATCTATGATGTCAGCCCCTTGCTCTATCAACGTTTCTACTCTTTTTAAGATATCTCTCTCATCCACTCGTGATGGTGCATAAAAAGAGTCTTCTGTGATATTGAGAACTCCCATAACAAGCGGTCTTAAGTCAGACAGATGAAGGACCTTGTTGTTGTAAGTGATGTTGTACCTGTGCTCTTTGTCAAAGTTTGATATGTGAGATATGAGCTCTTTTGATGCTTTTGGTTTTGTGGCTTTTAAAAGCTCAAAAATAGAGTATTTGTTGCCTATTATAAAAGCCCATTTATCCTGATTGTAGCAAAAAACACCAAAATCCTTTGATTTTTTCAAAACATCCTCTTCCAAGCGCCCCTCAAATTTTACAGCAAGAGATGGGACTATCTTTGAAATCTCATCGGTCTTTATGCTGTATCTTATATTTTTCTTTATATATACGTGGACATCTTTTGAAGTGTGTAAAAATGTTATCTTCATCAGTGCATTCTTATCAGTTTTGCGGTCTTATAGATTTTCACATACTCCTGTACACTTCTTCTCCAGGAAAAATCCTGACTCATACCGTTAAAAACAAGCCTCTTCCATTCATCGGTGGTTTTACAGCTTTTAGTCTGATAAACTATCATAGCCCTTGCAAAAGCGTAAAGCAAATCCTTGTAAGTGTAATCCTCGAAAGAAAAACCGGTGCCATGCTCTTTGTCCTGGTTGTAATCTATAACGGTATCAGCAAGTCCACCGGTCTTGTGCACTATGGGGACAGCTCCGTATCTCATGGCAATCATCTGCCCTATACCGCAGGGCTCGTACTCCGATGGCATCAAAAATACATCAGCTCCAGCGTAGAGTTTTCTTGAAAGTGCATCGTTGTACTCAATCCTCGCTGCCACGTGCCCCATATTTCGCTTTACCATATCAAGCACTTTCCCCTGATAATAATAATCACCAG
>CAYFGH010000017.1:0-16129 GCA_964342735.1 uncultured Aquificaceae bacterium | reverse complement strand
CCGAGGTTTAACCCTCTGGTATACAGGCTGAAAGCTGAAAGCAGGATAAGAACTATGGATATAACGTATGAGTAATACCTGTACTTTATAAAATGAATGTATCTTATTCGCATATTGGTATAGTATAACATAGATAGAGTCTCGACGCGGTTAATATGCTATAATTATAACTTCAAACAGCGCTTGCCGTAGGCGCTATACAAGTGGCGGTGCCTTTTGGCTTTTAAGGAGAGGATATGGCTATAACCGTTAGAATACCAACACCTTTAAGAAGATTGGCCAACGGCCAGGGAGAAGTCAGCGTAGAAGCTAAAAACATAAAAGAGATGATAGAGGCTTTAGAGGCTTCATATCCCGGCTTTAAAGAAAGGCTTGTGGATGAAAATGGTGAGCTAAGAAGGTTTGTAAACCTGTACTTAAACGACGAGGATATAAGGTTTTTAAAAGGCATAGACACAGAGCTAAAGGATGGTGATACAGTCTCTATAGTCCCAGCGATAGCAGGTGGTTTTTAATATCCTCTAAACTCCTTACAGGTATAAAGTTTGTTTTTCTAAACCACCTTCTTTGTCTTGAGGCGTACTCTTTTGTATTTTTTATGATGTTGTTGACCGCCTCTTTGAGGCTGATCTTGCCTTTTATATAAGGTATCATCTCTTTATAGCCTATGGCCTGAGAAGAGGTCATCGCCTTTTCATAACCAAGACATAAAAGATTTATGCACTCTAACTCCAATCCCTGTTCTATCATGTAGATAGTCCTTTTTTCTATATTATTATTTAACTCTTCCTGAGTCAGATCTGTATAAAAGCCCAATACGTTTAATCTTGGCTTGTCCCAGCTGTGAAAACTGGAAAAGGGCTTTCCGGTGTTTATAAACACTTCAAGAGCTCTTATGATGCGTTTTTTATCGCGCTCGCCTATTTTATCCGCATACGCTCTGTCAACGGTTTTTAGCTTTTCATATAAAAAGTTAAGTCCCTTTTTGCTGGCTATGTCATCAAGTCTTTTTCGCAGTTTAAAATCTGGTTCTGAGGTTTCGGGGATGCCGTACAAAAGAGCCTGTATGTAAAGGTAAGTCCCGCCCACCACAATAGGTATCTTGCCAGAGGTTTTTATATCTTTAATGAGTTTTGTGGCTTTTTCTACGTACATGTAAACGTCGAAGTACTCGTTTGGGAAAACTATATCTATCATGTGGTATCTTATCTCTTTTCTTTTTTCAAGGCCTGGTTTTGCGGTGCCTATGTTCATAAACTTGTAAACGCACATAGAATCCGCGCTTATTATCTCTGTGTTTAAATGTTTTGCAAGCTCGTGGGCTATTTCTGTTTTTCCTGAGGCGGTAGGACCTCCTATTACGATGGCATCTATCTCATCTAAAAGCATAGTTTAAAAAGTCTTCTACCCTCATCTATGATAGATATGGTAAGTTTTTTTGTGCACTCTACATCTTTTGGCCATTCTATAAACGTTATCGCCTCATGCTTTTTTTCTTTTATATAGTCTATAAAAGGCTTTGGGTCTTCTATCCGGTAAAAATCAGCGTGCAAAACTGTAAAGTCTTTCAGCTGGTATTCGTTTACGATGGAAAACGTGGGGCTTGATACGTTCTCAAAGTCAAAAGTCTTTAAAAAAGCTTTCACAAAGGCGGTTTTTCCAGCTCCCAGGTCGCCTTCTAAGCATACTATATCAGATACTCTTATGTAATCTTTTAAACGAACTGTAAACTCATAAAGATTTTCAAGGCTTACAATCTCTATAAGGTAATTTCTATACATTTACTCATTATATCAGAGGTTTTTTGAATATAAATATGAATATTGTCATTGTATTTGAGCTTTTAATATGATAGGATAATAATGCGAGGTGGAGCAGCTTGGTAGCTCGTCGGGCTCATAACCCGAAGGTCGAAGGTTCAAATCCTTCCCTCGCAATTTAACCTATCTTACCTTTTTATAGAAAAATATCCCATCCACCTTTATCGTCTCAAAAAACTGTGTATGGATGCGGCTTAGCACCTCTGTCATAGATACTGCAAAATACCCTCCCATTTTGAGTGTATAATTTATATTCCTTATAGCCCTTAGCTTTGAATCGTCGTTGAAGTATATCAGGGCGTTTCTGCAAAAAGCCACGTCAAACATCTCTTTGTAGGGAGCAAAATCCTCTGGTTTTATGAGGTTTAGCTGTCTAAACTGAACATTTTTCTTGAGATTATCCTTTATGCTCATAACATCGTCTTTTATCTCCACAAAATGATGATACTCTTTGGGTATATCGTTTAACTCCCTTTTTGGGTATATACCCAGTCTTGCTTTTTCTAAATAATGCTCGTTTATGTCAAAACCAATTATTTGATAGGGAATAGACCTAATCTCCAGCATCATAGCTAATGTATAAGGCTCTTCGCCGGTGGCACAGGCAAAAGAGGCTATCTTTATGGGTGGTTTTAAAGCAGGCACTATGTGTCTTACAAACGCATCAAGCTGGGGCTTTTCTCTGAAAAACCTGGTTTCTGGTACTGTGATGATATCAAGAATCTCGGGAGTGAGTTTTTTCTGTTTAAAGAGATCTTCTAGCTTTAGTTTTATAAATTCAGCGTTGTTGTTTGTTACGTCCTGTCCCAAGAAAACGTTTAATTTTTTTGTTAAAAGCACAAGACGTTCATCGGGATAATAGTTCCCGGTAAGTTCATAGATTATTTTTCTCAACTCTTCTAAGGTCTGTTTGTCTAAAATTTCTTGTTCCACAACAGTATCTCCTCAAAGCTTATGTTTGATTTTATAGCTTTTAAAAAAAGCTCCTCTAAAGGACTCATGTTTTTTGGTATCAAATCAGGTCTTGATTTTAAAGTAAGCTCAATGCGCTCCCACAGACTCCACAGCTCTATGAGCTTGTGGTCCCCGGTTTTTAAAACCCATGGTATCCTGTGGCCTTCAAACTCTTCTGGTCTTGTATAGACTGGATATCCGAGCCATTTGTTTGAAAAAGAGTCCTGCCTCAAGCTTTCTCTATCCGATAAAACTCCTTCTAAAAGCCTGGAAACCCCGTCTATTATGGTTAGAGCCACTATCTCACCGCTACTCAGTACAAAATCTCCAAGCGATACATCTAAATCCACTATCTGGTCTATCCTTTTATCCATACCCTCATATCTACCGCAAAATATTATAATATTTTTTTTATCTTTTAAATCATTGAAAACGCTCTGGTCTATCCTCTTACCCCAGGGCTCTGGTTTTATTACAAAGGGCTTTTCTTCTGTGATAGAAAGTATGTGCCTGTAAGATGCCATTATGGGCTCTGGTTTTAGCACCATCCCCGGAAAACCCCCATATGCGGTATCATCCACCTTTTCGTAAAAGCTCCTTGGATTTACGGTGTTTACCTTTACAATCCCCTGTTTTATGGCTTTTGATAAAACACCAAACTTTGTATAGCACTCTATAATCTCTGGAAATATGCTTACTACAAAGAAGTTAATCATCTTTCAGGGTTTTCTTAAAATCCTGATAGGCGTTCTTAAACCCCGCTATGATGCCAAAAAATAAGAATAAAAATAGAAAAAATGGCGATGTATTTTTATGGAAAAACTCTAAAGCCACTTTGTCAAGCATGTATCCCACAAAAAGACCAGCTATAACACCACCTATTATGTTAAAAGCTACGTTTAAAGCGTTAAACTCTTTTAGATTCATCTTGGGTATGAGCCTAAGAACTTTATTAGGTGGTTGTTTTTATCAAGCTCCTCCAGAGCGTCTTTTACGTTTTTGTCCTCTATGTGCCCTTCCATATCCACATAAAATATATCGTCCCAGGCTTTTTTCTTTGAGGGTCTAGATTCTATTTTGGTCAGATTTATGCCATGTTTGTAAAATACTTCAAGGGCTTTGTAAAGGGCGCCGGTCTGGTTTTTCACACCCATTATGATGCTGGTTTTATCCTTGCCAGTGGGTTTTGTGATGGATTTTCCTATTATTAAAAACCTTGTAAAGTTGTTCTTCTGGTCCTGTATGTTTCTGGCTATGATGTTTAGGCCATATACGTAAGAGGCCACTTCTGAGGCTATGGCGGCGCTTCCGGGTTCTTTTTGGGCTATCTCACAGGCGCTGGCGGTGCTCTTTGCCTCTAATATTTCAGCAAAAGGAAGGTTTTTCTCCAAGAACTTTCTGCTCTGAGCCAGAGCGTGCTTGTGGGAGTATACCCTGCTTATCTTTGCAATATCTGTTTCTGTTGAGAGCAAAAACAGGTTTATGGGTATTATAATCTCTCCGGATATCAAAAGGTCTCTTTCCATCAAAAGGTCTATGGTGTGGTTTACCACACCTTCTATGGTGTTTTCTATAGGTACCACGCCGTAATGAGCGTTGTTTGTTTCTACAAGCTCAAAAACAGAGGATATAGAATCAGAGGGTATATAATCAGCGGATAATCCAAAACGGGATATGGCTGCTTGATGGGTAAACGTCGCCTTTGGTCCAAAGTAAGCTATCTTTACAGCACCCTCTAAAGATGCTATGGCTGATATAATCTCTTTGTATATGATCTCCAGAGCTTCTTTTGGAAAAAGACCATACTTTTCGTTTTCTCTTAAAACGTTTGATATGACCTCTTTTTCCCTCTGAAGGTTTCTAATCTGTATATCGTTTTTCTTTTTTATATCCCCGATATGCTTTGCTATCTTTGCCCTTTCGTTTAAAAGCCTTACTATCTCTATATCTATCTTGTCTATCTCTTTTCTTAAATCCTCTATATCCTTGTTCATTACTCTATTTCAATCTTTCTGGCTTTTCTTTTGGTATCTTGTTTTGGTTCTGTCTTTTTTTCGAGCTTTTGAACCTTGTAATCTACCACCGCCTTTAGAGCTTTCCAGAAAGCCATCTCAGATATTCTTATCTGTCTTATCACCTCTTCCCTTACTTCCTTAGGGGGTAAAAAAGCGCTAAAAAGCATCTTAAGGGCTTCTTCCCTTGCTCTTTCGGCCTCATCTTCAAAGCTTTCTACTTCCAGCTTTTCCTTTTCCATAATTATATTATAAACTCTATATCTTTCTTTGGCAAGAACAAGATTAGTTGTAGTATAATATAAATATGAAAAAGATTATAGCCGCCAACTGGAAGATGCATAAAACCTATGAAGAAGCGTTATATTATATAAAAGAGATAAAGCAAAAACCTATAGATTTTGACAAGGCTGACGTTCTCATATATCCGCCGTTTTTATATCTATGTGAAGTTTCAAGGCTTTTAGAAGATTCAAACATAAAAGTGGGGGCTCAAAACGTATACTTTGAGAAAAAAGGAGCGTTTACCGGTGAGATATCACCTGTTATGGTAAAATCCTGTAAAGCAGCCTATGTTCTCATAGGACACTCCGAAAGAAGACATATATTCAAAGAATCCGATGAGCTCATAAGAAAAAAGGTTATATCCTCGCTGGAAGAGGGCCTGAAGGTGATGCTCTGTGTGGGTGAAACCTTGGAAGAAAGGGAGTCAAACCTCACCTTCAACGTGGTGGAATCCCAGATAAAGCTTGCTCTGGCAGGTCTTGAAGATTACTCGGATAACATAGAAATAGCCTATGAACCTGTATGGGCCATAGGTACTGGCAAATCCGCCACCAAAGAAGATGCTTCATCGGTTCACGCTTTTATAAAAGACACCATAAAAGAACTCTTTAAAAAGGATGTAAACCTGAGGGTTTTATACGGCGGAAGCGTAAATCCCACAAACGCAAAAGATTTTCTGACAGATAAAAACATAGACGGTCTTCTGGTAGGAGGGGCTAGTCTTGACCCCAACACGTTTTATGAGATTATAAAAAGCGTCTAAATTTTTTCAAACACCAAAAGCCCCACCATTCCAAACACAAACTTCTTTTTTGTTAAAAGCCTGAAACCAGAAGATTCGCAGAGATTTTTTATCTCATCGGTGGAAAGGCTGTTTTCTAACGAGTGTATGAAAAAATCCCAGTTTTTAACGCCAAATATGGCAATCCCGAGAGGTTTTAAAACGGTCTTTGAAAGTCTGGCAAACATGTCCATCCCCACAAACTTTGTGGTGTCAAGGATTATAAATCTACCGCCCTTTTTCAGTGTACGGTTTATCTCTTTTAGCATGACATCCTTTTGTATGATGTGTCTAAACACTAAAGACATCGTAATATTGTCAAACACCCCATCTTTAAAAGGCATGGCCTCCGCTGAACCCACAAAAAGGTATACTGGTTTTGATTTTAGCTTTTCTTTGGCAATTTTTAGCATCTTAACAGATAAATCAAGTCCAAAGGCTTTTTTAACTTTATTTTTTTCAAAAGCCCTGAGTATCACATCCCCTGTGGCGGTGCCAATATCTAGCATGTTGCCGGGTTTTAACTCGCTGGCTATACTTCTATGCCATTTTCTATTCTGGCCTAAGCTTATAAAAGCCACAAACTTGTCGTAAGCTCCAGATATTGAATCAAATACGTTGGCAAGGGTTTCCAAATTCATACAAACTATGATATCATATTAATATGATAAAGATAAAAGGTATTACACTGCCTGTGGTGAGTTTAACCCTCTCTTTGAAAGACAGCACAAGGGAAGAGCTCATAAACGAGTTAAAAGACAAGATAAGCTCAAGCGTATTTTCCAATAGCTATTTTCTCATAGAAGCAGACGATACCATAGATAAAGAAACTCTAAAGCAGATAGAAAACATCTTAGAGGAAAAAGACGTTAAAAGCATAAAAACCATGAACATCCAGAAAGTAAGCACTCCAGCAAACGTATCCAGGCTTTTAATAATAAATAAAAATCTAAGGTCTGGTCAGTCGGTGGAGCACAACGGAGATATATTGATATTGGGAGATGTGAACGAAGGGGCAAGCGTAATAGCAGCCGGGAATATAGTGGTGATGGGAACTCTCAGAGGATATGCTCATGCGGGGGCTATAGGGGATGACAACGCTGTGGTGGTGGCAAAGAAGATGATGCCCCAGCAACTCAGAATAGGACATTATATAGCTATAAGGGGTGAAAACGAAGAGGAGCCAAAAGAAGCTGAGATAGCGCATGTTGTAGACAACAACATAATACTTGAGCCTGTAGGAGGTAAAATATGAGTAAGGTTATTGTAATAACTTCTGGTAAAGGCGGTGTTGGTAAGACTACGATGACCGCCAATATAAGCACAGCCCTTGCAAAACTTGGTAAAACGGTTCTGGTGATAGATGCGGATATAGGTCTTAGAAACCTTGATATGATACTTGGTCTTGAAAACCGTATAGTATACGATGTGCTTGATGCTATAGAGCAAAGAGTAAGTCCCGAAAAGGCTCTGGTGAAGGATAAAAGAGGTCTACCTCTTTGGCTTTTACCCGCAAATCAGACAAAGAACAAAGATGCCATAGACCCTGTAAAATGGAACAGGCTTATAGAAGATTTTAAAAACTCAGGGAAGTTTGACTACATCATAATAGATTCCCCGGCTGGTATAGAACAGGGTTTTAAAAACGCTGTGAGCCCCGCCGATAGTGCCATAGTGGTGGTAAATCCAGAAGTATCTTCTGTGAGGGATGCTGATAGGGCAATAGGACTCATGGAGAGTATGGGAAAAAGCGATTACAAGGTGGTTATAAACCGCATAAGGTGGCATCAGGTGAAAAAGGGTGAGATGCTCTCTATGGAAGACATAGAGGAGGTGTTGAAAGTTCCTATACTAGGGGTGGTGCCGGAAGAGGAAAAGCTGGTGGATTTTACAAACAGAGGAGAGCCCATAGTGCTTGATGAATCTTACAACGCTTCCAAAGCCATAATGGATATTGCAAGAAGGATTACCGGTGAAAACGTGCCTCTTAATCTCTACAACAAGGATAAGGGTTTCTTGGCTAAGCTCTTCGGGAGGTAAAAATGGGTATACTTGATATATTTTTTAAAAACAAAAGCAAGGATGTGGCAAAAAAGCGCCTTACAATGGTGCTAGCCTACGAAAGAAGAGGTTTAGCTCCAAACTTTATAGAATCCTTAAGGGATGATCTCATAGCGGTTTTCTCAAAGTATTATCAGTTTGATGTAAACAACATAGAAGTGGAGCTAAAAAAGGAAAACTCTTCAGAAGAGCTGTGGATAAGTATACCTTTCAAACAATAAACATGGTTGTAAGATAAAAAGATGTTATTATATTAGTATGATTTGCTTGACTCACTTAGAGGTCTGTCCTTATTGTTATCATGTGGCGCTTAAGGTGTGCGAATTTGATGAGCCTTATCCAAGGGTGGAGGCTACCTGTCTTTGCTGTGGTTATAAGATAGCGGATAAGATACCAAACCATTACGACCTTGATTTTAAAAATATCTTGGAGCTTTTAAGCAGAAAACAGGTGGGAGCTCTGTGTGTAGACAACGACTGCGGTTCTAAAAACATCATAAGGCTTATAGATGAGGGCAACTACAAAGAGTTCAGGTGTCTTGACTGTGGGGCCGAGTGGAACAGCAAAGAGCTTCAGCATGCTATAAAAAACGTCAAAAAAGTCTGGGAATGCCTTCAAAAAGAAGAGCTTGAAGACTGCGTAAGAGCCAAAGAAGGTGAATGTCCCATATGCAAAAACGACATAGGCCACAAAAGAAACGGATACCTGGTGGAGATATCCTGTAATCTCTGCGGTTTTCACAACATCTACGAAGAAAAGATACCAAACTTTGACGTCTCTCAGATAGATTGTAAAGACTACCAGAAAGCGGAAATACCGGGTTGATGCTGTGGCTTACTTTGAAGACCCCGTAAAGCCCCTTCAGAAGTATATAGACTTGTACGATAAGTATAAAGATGCTTCTAAAAGCATACAAAACTACAAAGAGGAGTTTATAAATAAAACCACAGACGACAGACTGGCTCTTGCTATAGCTTCAGCCATCATAGGTGGTATAGAATCACGAACAAAAGATGAGGAGGTAAGAAGGTGGGCCATATGGGGCGTAGAGCAGACCATGAAAACCTTCAACGGCTTTCCAAGGCTCTCAGAAAACCAGCTATCTTACCTGTTTTTTGTGCTTGGAAGACACTTTATACCGATACTCCTTCACGAAAAGGGTATAAAATCCGATTCTTTTAAGGCGTTATCCGAAGAGGAACAGATAAAGGCTGTGATGGATGTGCTTGATATAAACTTTGAAAACGTGGTGATAAGGTGCCTTCAGGCCATTGACTTTCTTCACATAGAGTAGATGGATACAGTTATAAGCGTAAAAAATCTAACCAAGATAATAAATGGAAGGACGATACTGAAAAATATCACTTTTGATGTATATAAAAAAGAGGTGTTTACCATAATAGGTGGAAGCGGTAGCGGTAAAACATCCATCACAAAGCACATAATAGGGCTCTGGCAGCCCACCGAAGGCGATATAGAGATAGATGGTAAATCCATCGTAAACCTGGATAAAGATGAGCTAAACAAGATAAGGATGAGGATGGGTTATGTATTCCAAGAGGGGGCTTTGTTTGATAGCTTAAGGGTTTGGGAAAATGTAGGGTTTTATTATTTAGAGCACACCAACAAATCAAAAGAAGAGATTATAAAAATAGCCACCGAAAAGCTAAAAGAGGTTAATCTGGATGAATCTATACTCTATCTTATGCCCTCAGAGCTATCGGGAGGCATGAGAAAAAGGGTGAGCTTGGCGAGGGCTTTAGCCACAGACCCAGAGATTATAATATACGATGAACCCACATCCGGTCTTGACCCCATTACCAGTCGCGTGATAGACAGACTCATACTGGATTTAAAAAACAGGTTTGGTATCACATCCATAGTGGTGACTCACGATATGGTAAGTGCTCTTAGTATAAGCGACAGGATAATGGTGCTTGAAAAAGGAGAACAGAAGTTTATAGGTACAAGGGAAGAGTTTTTAAACTCAAAAGAACCCTCTGTAAGGCTTTTCCTGGAAAACGCCATTCTCAAGGTTTAGATCTTAAAAACTAAAAACAGTATACACTTAGATAAAAGCCCATAAAAATTAAGATGGATAACCGATGAAAATTATACCCAAGTATTTGAGCTTTTAATATAATCAAATTTATGAAAGATTTTGTGCACCTTCACCTTCACACCCAGTATTCACTCCTTGATGGAGCCATAAAGATAAAGGATCTGGCAAAAAAGGCAAAAGAGTATGGCTATAAAGCGGTGGCTATAACAGATCATGGAAACCTCTTTGGGACCATGAGCTTTTACAAAGAGATGAAGGCAAACGGCCTAAAACCCATCATCGGCATGGAAGCGTACTTTACCACCGGCAAAAGGACAGAGCACAAAGGAAAGGGTTCAGAGGACAACATCACAGACCGCGTAAATCACCACATCATACTGATCGCCAAAAACGATACGGGCCTTAAAAACCTCATGAAACTCTCCTCTATAGCCTTTATGGAGGGCTTTTACTATAAACCGAGGATAGATTACGAAGTGCTGTCCCAGTACTCCGAAGGGCTCATAGCGCTTACAGCCTGTTTGAAGGGTGTGCCCACTTTCTATGCAGCTCAGGGCAAAGATGACATGGCCTACGAATGGGTGAAAAAGTTTAAAGACATATTTGGAGATGATCTTTATCTGGAGCTTCAATCCAACCACATACCGGCCCAGGAAACCGCCAACAGAACCCTTATAGAGATAGCAAAAAAATACAACGTAAAGTTTGCAGCCACCAACGACTGTCATTATCTTTTGGAAGAGGATTTTAGAGCCCACAACGTGCTCATGGCAATCCAGATGAAAAAAACCCTTCAGGAGCTTGGGGAGGATTCCTTTGGTCATTATGAGGGTATGTATTTTGCACCCCCAGAACAGATGTATAAAAAGTTTGAGGGCAAATGGGACGGATGGGAAGAGGCGCTTCTTAACACCGTTGAAATAGCGGAGAAGGTTTCAGACTCTCTTAGCATCTTTGAAGATAAATCCTACAAGTTTCCGGAGTTTTTAAAAGAAGCAAACATAAGCATATCAGACTATTTAAGAGAAAAAGCCGTAGAAGGTCTTAAAAACCGGATACAGAAATCCCAGATAAACAAAAACATACCGGAAAAAGAGTACTGGGACAGATTGAACTATGAGTTAGACGTTATTCAAAAGATGGGATTTGACAGCTATTTTCTTATAGTGTCAGATTTTATAAACTGGTCAAAATCAAACAACATACCGGTGGGTCCTGGTAGAGGAAGTGCTGCTGGTTCTTTGGTGGCTTTTGCCTTAAACATAACAGACGTGGACCCTTTAAAGCACGGTCTTATCTTTGAAAGGTTTTTGAACCCAGAGCGTATATCCATGCCAGATATAGATGTGGATTTTTGCATGGACAACAGAGACAAGGTGATAGACTACGTAAAGGAAAAATACGGCAAAGACTCTGTGGCCCAGATAATCACTTACAACACCATGAAAGCCAAGCAGACTTTAAGAGACGTGGCACGTGCCATGGGTATGGCCTATAAAGACGCCGATGTGCTGGCAAAACTCATCCCTCAGGGCAACGTACAGGGCACATGGCTGAGCCTTGAAGAGATGTATATAACCCCTGTGGAAGAGCTTATGGAAAGATACGGCCACAGAGGTGATATAGAGGATAACGTCAAAAAGTTTAGAGACCTTGCCAGAAAAGACCCTCAGATAAAAGAGCTCGTAGAGATATCCATAAAGCTGGAAGGACTTACAAGACACACCTCGCTTCATGCTGCTGGCATAGTGATAGCGCCAAAGCCCCTTATAGAGCTTGCACCTTTATACCTTGATAAATCTGTAAAAGAAGAATCCGGAAACATAGCTACCCAGTACGATATGGCTCATTTAGAAGAGCTTGGACTCGTGAAGATGGACTTTCTTGGGCTCAAGACCCTCACAGAGCTCTGGAAGATGAAAGAGCTAGTCAAACAGAACAAGGGGGTAGACATAGACTTCCTGTCTTTGGATTTTAACAACAAAGAGATTTATGATTTTCTATCCACCGGCAACACGGTAGGCGTATTCCAGCTGGAATCAAAAGGAATGAGAGAGCTCATAAAACGGCTAAAACCTGACAGGTTTGAAGATATAGTGGCCGCTTTAGCCCTTTACAGACCAGGACCCATCAAAAGCGGTATGGTGGATAAGTTTATAAACAGGAAGTTAGGAAAAGAGAAAATAGAATACGATTTTGAAGAGCTTGAGGAGGTGTTGAAAGAGACCTACGGTCTTATAGTCTATCAAGAGCAGATAATGTTTATATCAAACATACTGGCTGGTTTTACGATGGGAGAGGCGGATAATTTAAGAAAAGCCATAGGTAAGAAAAAAGCAGACCTCATGGCCAAGATAAAGGATGACTTTATAAGAAGAAGCTGTGAAAGGGGCTATCCTAAAGATAAGATAGAAAAGCTCTGGTCTGAGATAGAGGAGTTTGCCTCTTACTCCTTCAATAAATCTCACTCTGTGGCATATGGGTATATATCCTTCTGGACGGCATACATGAAACTCTATTATCCAGATGAGTTTTATACGGTGAAATTCTCCACCGAGAACTCAGATAAGAAGTTTATAAACCTTATAAAGGATGCGAGGTCTTTTGGTATAAACGTATTACCACCAGATATAAACAAATCCTCTGTGGACTTCAAGATAGAAGCTCCAGGGCGTATAAGGTTTGGTCTTGGCAGGATAAAAGGCGTTGGTGAGGACACCGCAAGGCATATAAAATCTGTGCAGGAAAAACTGGGAAGGGATTTTACAAGTTTTCAGGATTTTACGAAAAACACCGACAACAGGAAGGTAAACAAAAAAGTGTTAGAAGCTCTTTCAAAGGCTGGGGCTTTTGATAGCATACTGGAAAAAAGCGGTTATAAGAATAGAGAGGAGTTTTTGCTTAGGCTTTTAAACTCTCAGGATGTATCCAGCATAGCCCAGAGGTCACTCTTTGGCATAAAAGCCCAGAAACCGGCGGATAACCAGGAATCCTCTATAGACATACTAAAGCTTGAAAAAGAGGTGCTTGGTTTTTACATATCAAATCATCCTCTTGATAAATACCAGTGGGTACTATCTCATGGTACAAATATCACAAACATAGAAGATATAGATGACACCACTCAAGATAACATGGACAAAGAGTATATACTTGCCGGGGTTATAAGCGATCTTCAGGTGAAAAAGACCAAAAACGGCACCTACATGGCGATATTCAATCTGATAGATAAAACAGATATAATAGAGGTGGTGGTATTCCCGGATAAATACGCTTCTTCTCAGAGTGTTATAAAAGAGGATGAGGTTGTGATTGTGAAAGGAACCCTTGATATAGACATTGAGAACGAAAACCTGAAGATAGTGGCAAACGATATTTTTTCAGTGGACTCCCTTTTAAATCATTACAGCACCATAACGCTTAAACTTGATACAGATAAAGCAAGAAACGGCTTTTTAGAAAAGCTTAAAAACCTGCTGGACAGGTATGAGATAAAATCCTCTGCTGAAAGACATCAGGATGTTATGAAATCTCAAAAGGTTTTACTTGAGTTAGATACAGCTAACTACAGAGCGCTTGTGCAGACCTCCAAGGAGATAGTGCTTTCAAAGCACCTTATAGAAGAGCTTAGCAAAAACGGTATAGAATTTTCTTTAGCATCTTAACAAAAAATTAACAATAGCCTCTTATAATAAAAGCATCAAAACTTGAAGGAGGTTTTTATGAAGTTAAAGAAAGTGTTAGCAATAGCTGTTTTTGCTGGTAGCTTGCAAGGTGCTATGGCCTGGACCATAACAGGCGCAGGATCTACCTTTATAGAACCCGCTATGCAAAGATGGGCTCTTCACTTTAGACAAGCCACCGGCAATCACGTAAACTATCAGGGCATAGGTTCTGGTGGTGGTATACTGCAGGCCACAAAAAGAACCATTGATTTTGGAGCATCCGACGCTCCTTTAAAACCAGCTGAGTTAAGACAGAGAGGTCTCATTCAGTGGCCCGATGCCATAGGTGGTGTTGTGATGGGTTATAACATACCGGGCGTTGGCAACTATCAACTTCACCTCACCGGTAAGCAAATATGTGATATATACCTTGGTAAAGTAAGATACTGGGATGACCCAGAAATAAAGGCTACTAACCCAAGGTTGAATCTTCCTCATATTCCAATAACACCTGTTCACAGGGCAGATGGTTCTGGTACCACCTGGATATTCACAAACTATCTCACAAAGGTATGTCCTGAATGGGCTCACAGGATAGGTTTTAATACATCTGTGCCATGGCCAGTGGGTATAGGTGGTAAGGGTTCTGAAGGCGTTACAAACTATATCATGAGAGTAAGGGGCGCCATAGGTTACGTAGAATATGCATACTTCAAACAAAATCACTTCAACGTGGCAGTGCTTGAAAACAAAGCTGGATGGTGGGTAGCCCCAACTATGCAAACAATGCTTGCTGCCGCCAAACAGGCAAACTGGAATGAAGCTATGAAAAACGACTTTTACATGGAGCTTCCAAACCCTCCAGGCAAGGACTCCTATCCTATAGAAGGTCCTACCTTCATACTCTTGCCAAAAGGTAAAAATACAAACTCTTACGTACTGCAATACTTCACATGGGTATTTAACCACGGTGATGCTGACCTAAGAGCCCTTGATTACATCACACTGCCGGACTTCGTGAAAAAAGAAATAATGGCCTCCTGGAAGAAAAACGGCCTTAGCTGGTAATTATAGTTTGTAATAACTGAAGGTCTGAATTATGATAGAATTAAAAGATAGCGGGGTGATGAGCCCCGCTGCTTCTATGAAAAGGAACGGCAAGCTAGGTAATACCTTATTTAAAATTGCAGCTTTTAGTGCAGCAGCCTTGATACCTCTGGTAGTTATAATGGTGTTTGTGGTCCTTTTCATAGAGGCATACCCTGCTATAAAAACCTTCGGCGTATGGCACTTTATTACCAGCAAGAGCTGGGATGCGGTGGATAATCACTTTGGAGCTTTTACGCCTCTTTTTGGTTCTATATATGTTACCATATGGGCTTTTATATTTGCTGCTCCTATAAGTATAGGTGTTGCCATATACATAACAGAGCTTGCTCCTCACTGGTTAAAACCTATAGTAACCACAGCCATTGAGCTTCTGGCAGCGATACCCACCGTCATATACGGTATGTGGGGACTTTTCGTACTTGCACCTGTGATGCAGAATCACGTAGAACCCTGGATCTTGGATCATCTGGCTACTTTACCCGTTATAGGGTTTCTGTTTAACGGCCCCGGTATAGGTATAGATACTCTTACTACAGCTGTAATACTGTCTATCATGATTACACCTTTCATGTCATCCCTTATAAAAGACGCCTTTAATCTTGTGCCAGAAGTGGTAAAAGAATCCGCTTACGGGCTTGGTGCCACCAGATGGGAAGTGATAAGAAAGGTTGTTATGCCCTATGTATCATCAGGTATTTTTGGTGCTGGTATATTTGCAGTGGGTAGGGCTTTGGGGGAAACGATGGCGGTGTCTTTTGTAAACGGCAACAACCACAATCCCGGAAGCTTCTTAGACATGCTTTCTCTTTTAAACTCCGTTACCACCATCACCGTTACACTGGCGGACGAATTTACAGAGGCGATGACTCATCTTTATCTGTCGGCGCTTTTTTATCTTGCTTTGATCCTTCTTACAATATCTTTTAGCACGCTTGCTATAGCAAAAATTATCGTATGGAGACTGGAAAGAAGATGGAGAACGTAAGGATAAAAGCAAGGGTTATAAAGAGCAATATAATAATGATTCTGTCAACGCTTGCAGCCCTTTATGGTATAGTTTTTTTGGGCTGGATACTTGTCTCTATCATATACCATGGATATCAGTATCTTAATCTTGATTTCTTTATAAAGGACCCAGCTCCACCAGGCATGCCAGGTGGTGGTCTTAAGATGGCCTTCGTAGGACAGTTTCTTATAACCACGATAGCAGCCCTTATAGGTACGCCAATAGGCATAATGGCAGGGATATTTTTGGCAGAGTATGGAAGAGGTACCTGGTGGGCTATGTTTATAAGAAACTTAGCGGACATAGTAATATCAATGCCTGCTATTGTAATAGGTGCCGCTGTCTATGTAATCCTCGTGGCTCCGCTTCACAG
>CAYFGH010000016.1:0-16145 GCA_964342735.1 uncultured Aquificaceae bacterium | reverse complement strand
CATACTGTATAATAATTTATTATGGACGAGAAAACTTTGGCAAAAGAGGTGTATAAGAGGCTTTCTGGCATATACAAAAACCCCAAGATAGACCTTGAGTTTGAGAGCCCTTTTGAGCTTTTAATAGAAACAGTTCTGGCGGCTCAGGAAAGAGATGAAAAGGTAAACACCATCAGAAAAGATTTTTTCAAGAGATTTAAAGACCCCAAGGCTTTAAAAGAAGCGCCGTTAGAGGATATAAAAGAAGCTATAAAGTCTATAAGCTTTTACAATAAAAAAGCCATAGCCATAAAAGAGATAGCCACTATACTGGTGGATAAGTTTGATGGAAAAGTGCCAGATACCGAAGAGAAGCTCACAGGCCTTCCGGGGGTTGGCAAGAAAACCGCCAACATGGTTTTAGCAAACGCCTTTGGCAAACCAGCCATAGCTGTGGACAGGCACGTTCACAGGATAGTCCATAGGCTTGGCCTTGATACCAACAAAGACCCAGACAAAACCACCGAACACCTTAAATCCCTTATAGAAAAAGAACACTGGACTGAGTTTTACCTTCTTCTTCTAAGACATGCAAAAGAAGTATGCACTGCCAAAAACCCAAAGTGCCACGAGTGTGTGTTAAAAGACATCTGCAAGAGCTATGGTAGTGTAAAATGACTGGTCTTATCGGTGTATTCTTGATAGGGGTTGTGATAGGATACCTTCTAAATAAGATTACATCGCTTTTTGCACTGGTGCTTATTGTCCTTATAATAGTGGGGTACTTTTTACCCGGTACTCATTCTAACTTTTTCTATCAGTTTTTGGGAGATATTTTTAATTTTGCTAAAAGCCAGATAATGAGTCATAAGTCTGAGATTTTAGAGCACAGTTCTTTACACAAGTTTATAGATTTTAGAAATCTCAATATGATAGTATTCCTGATAGGCATTGTGGTGGGGTTTAAAATAGGCTGATGCAGCAGAGTTTTGTCATAGTATTTTTTGGTGTAATACTTGCTGCTATACTGATACCCCTTCCTGCTTTTTTGCTTGATATACTCCTTGCTTTTGCAATAGGCTTTTCACTCGTAGTGCTGATACTGGTGTTAAACGTCAAATCTCCTCTGGAACTTTCATCATTTCCCTCTATACTTTTGATAGGGACATTGCTGAGGCTTTCTTTAAACATAGCAGCAGCCCGTAGAATACTCCTTTATGGCAACGAGGGACCATCCGCCGCCGGGCATATCATAGAAGCCTTTGGCAGATTTGTGGTGGGAGGTAACGTTGTAGTAGGTCTTATTATATTTCTTATCTTCATAGTGATAAACTTTGTGGTCATCACAAAGGGTGCTGAAAGGGTATCAGAGGTGGCAGCCAGATTCACCCTTGATGCCATGCCCGGTAAGCAGATGAGTATAGATGCAGATTTAAACGCAGGTCTTATAAACGAACAGGAGGCAAAACAAAGAAGAAAAGACCTAGAAAAAGAAGCGGCATTTTACGGGGCTATGGACGGTGCTTCCAAGTTCATAAGAGGGGACGTCGTAGCTGCTATCATCATACTTTTTTTAAGCATAATAGGTGGTTTAGTGGTGGGCATAGTGATAAAGGGCATGGATTTTCAAGAGGCCATAAAAAACTACACGCTCCTTACCGTAGGCGAGGGACTGGTCTCTCAGATGCCCGCTTTAATATTATCTGTATCCGCTGGTATACTGACCACAAAATCCTCCACCAAAGAAGAAGAGTTAAGTAGTGCCATATACACACAGTTTACTAGAGAGCCAAAGGTGCTTTTGTTTGGTTCCATTGGGCTTGCAACGATAGGCATAATGCCGGGGTTGCCCAAAATTCCATTTTTTGTAATGTCTGCTATACTGGGTGGACTTTATTACTATATTCAGCAAAATATTAAAAGCCAGAAAACCGCAGAAATACAGAAAGCCCTAGAGCAGGAAAAAGCTCAGAAGCTGGCTCCTCAAGCCCAGAGAGAGGAGGACTTCTTGCCTCAACCGGACCCCATCACGTTAGAGGTGGGATATGGGCTGATACCTTTTGTGGACGAATCCCAGGGAGGAGATTTGACAGCCCGCATCAAAACCATCAGAAGACAGATAGCAGCGGATTATGGAGTTATAATACCGCTGGTTCACATAAGAGACAACATGAGGCTTTCTCCAAACCAGTACAGGATACTGATAAGGGGTGTAGAAGAGGACGCTTACGAGGTAATGCCCGGGTTTTTGCTGGCTATAGACCTTGGCAATGTAAAAGAAAAGCTGACAGAAGGAAAACCCACCAAAGACCCTTCTTTTCATCTGCCGGCTTTCTGGATAACTCAGGAGCAGAAAGCAAAAGCCACAAAACTAGGATACATGGTGGTGGATGTACCCACCGTCATCATCACACACCTTTCAGAGGTAATCAAGAAAAACCTTTACATAATAATAGGAAGAGCGGAAATAATAGATTTGGTTGAAAAGCTCTCTCAGAAGTATCAGAAAGTGATAAAGGATATAATACCAGAGAAAGTATCCTATTCAGTCTTACACAGGGTAGTCCAGAGCCTTTTAAAGGAAAATATCCCCGTAAACGATATGATAACGATAATAGAAACTGTAGGAGATTACATAGACAGAGTAAACGATATTGAGCTTTTAGTGGAATTTGTAAGACAAAAACTATCAAAGTACATAACAAAACGCTTCATGAAAGACAACACCCTTTATGTGATAGCATTCTCTCCCAGAGTGGAGACAAAGCTAAACACCTATATAAGAGAGAACAGGGAAGAGGAGTTTTTAGACCTTTTAATAAACAGACTCCAGAAAAACATAGCGGAAAACATGAAAAAGTTTGTGGAGTTCCAGGCCCAGCCGGTACTCATCACGTCTCCAAACATAAGGAGGTTTGTAAGAAAAGCCCTGGAAGGATACTTGCCACAGTTAAACATAATAGCTTATAATGAAATAGATAAACAGGTAAATATGAAAGTGCTTGGTGTGGTAGATGAAAATTAAAAAGATTCTGGTGGACTCGCTACAGGAGGCTATAGAGCTCACAAAGACTATGTATGGAGACAAAGCCACCATCATGTCCACCAAGATTGTGAAAGTAAGAAAATGGCTCATCTTCTCCACCAACAAACTAGAGGTGACCATAGGAATAGCCGATAGTGAAGACTTCAAAATACATTTTGACAAGGAGAAAGAGCTTTACGAGGAGATAGAAGAGATAAAATCCACTTTAAAAGATGTGGTAAACGTAGTTAAAAACGTAAAACAAGAACCACCGCAAGCACCACCCACTCCAAAAGCCCAGTATCAGGATAACGAAGATTTTTCACTAAGAGCCATGAACCTCGCCACAAAGCTCATAAATATGGGCATAGAACAGGAGATTGCCAAAAAGATACTGGAAGATTCCTGCGGTTTTGATATAAATATAAACAGGCTCGATTTAAAGTACGAGGACGATTATGAGTCTTTAAAAGAAGGTTTATCTAAGAATATATCTTTAAAAGCCATAGACTTTAGCAAAAATATACTGAGCGTATTGGCTTTGGTAGGACCTACAGGGGTTGGCAAAACCACCACCATAGCAAAGCTGGCGTATCTTTATAAAACTCAGGGCTTTAAAACCGGTGTTATAACCCTTGATAGCTATAGAACCGGAGCTGTGCAACAGCTTCAATCCTATATAAGCCTCTTAGAGATACCTCTGAGGGTAGCAGATACGCCAAGAAGACTCAAAGAGTGCATCGGAGAGCTATCCAGCCTGGATATCATATTTATAGATACCGCCGGAAGAAGCCAGTACGATACCATAAGGCTAAAAGAGCTAAAACACTATCTTGAAAGCGTGCCGTCTCTGGAGATAGCCCTTACGGTGAGCACCACCACCGATGAAAGAATCATTTTAGACAGTGCTAAAAAGTTTGGAGAACTAGGTATAAAAAGCCTCATATTCACAAAGTTAGATGAAACTATTTACCCGGGTTGTATAGTAAATGTATCTTTCAAAACAGGCCTTCCAATATCTTTCCTGACATTTGGCCAGAAGGTACCAAACGACATAGAGCTTGCCACCTACGACAACATAGCTAATATTTTATTAAGAGGCAGCTTATGATGGAAGGGCAACTATCCCATTTAAAAAGAGCTATCGAAAAAGGTTCGAAAGCAAGATACATTGCAGTTGCAAGCGGTAAAGGCGGAGTCGGCAAAACCCTCATCAGCATAAACTTAGCAGTTATAATAGGAAATGCCGGTAAAAAGGTTCTTATCATAGATGGGGATTTTGGTCTTTCAAACGTCCACATCATGCTCGGGCTTACACCCGATAAAAACCTTTCTGATTTTATAAATGGAAAAGCAAGTATAGACGAGATAGTTTTTAAAATAAACCAGAACGTATCTTTTATATCAAGCGGAAACGGCATTCAAGAACTTGTAAACCTGTCCTCTAAAGATATAGTGGATATATTAGACAGGATTCACGAATACGCCGAAGAAAACTTTGATATCATCATATTTGATACTCCCCCCGGCATTCACAACGAAACCCTTATAATAACATCCTCTTCCGATATTCCCATCATCTTATCAACACCAGAACCCACCGCTGTGGCGGATGCCTATGCCCTTATAAAGGTACTAAACAGCTCTATGATGCTGAAAGATTTTTATGTGCTTATAAACAAGGCCTCATCAAAAGAAGAGGGTGTAAAGGTATTTAACAGCATAAATACAGTATCTCAGCGCTTTTTAGAAGTGAATTTAAACTACATAGGATACATCACCTACAACAAAAACATCATAAGAAAGATAGTAGACCAATCACCCTTTGATAAAACCCTCACCAGCGAATTAAAAGAAGTGATAAAAAATATACCGCTCAATATAACCACAAGCCCCACCAAGCAAAGCTTCTGGTCAAAGCTCATAGAGAGGTTAAAACCCACGTGAAAAGCCATTATATTTACAAAACCATAGGTTTTGGCAGAATATACGTCAACAAAAACATCTCTAAAGATATAAATCACGAACATCACAAAGATGATACTAAAAGCCACGAAACCAAAAGCCCATTACTTGAGCAGTTAAAGGCTTTTTATGATACTTGCAAAAACTGCAAAAAGTGCAAACTATCAGAGCAGAGAACTCAGGTTGTGTTTGGAGATGGAAACCCGGACAGCAGAGTCTTATTTGTAGGAGAAGCCCCGGGCGCTGATGAAGATATAGAAGGTAGACCATTTGTGGGAAAAGCCGGAAAACTTCTCACATCGCTTTTAGAAAGTATTGGGCTTTTAAGAGAAAGAGATTATTACATTACAAACGTAGCAAAGTGTAGACCACCAAACAACAGAACTCCCGAAGAGGAGGAGATGATAGCCTGCTCATACATTCTAAAACAGGAGATAAAGCTTATAAACCCAAAACTCATAGTGGCGCTTGGAAAAACAGCAGCTGTAGGGCTTTCTGGCAACAAGCAGATATCGCCCACAAAGCAAAGGGGCACGTTTGTAAACGTCAATTTAAAAAGCCCTGTCTTAGAACCGGGTAAAAAAATATTTGTAACCTATCACCCATCGTTTCTTTTGAGAAACCAGAGCGAACTAGAAAACTTTAAAAAAGACCTTTTGATGATAAAAGAGCTTATAAAAAACTCATAACTATCTTTTAAAAAGCCCAAAAAGAAAAGCACTCCCTAGTATGTGAGACCTGATTTTTTCCTGGATGGCTTTTATGCTTGCCCCTTCTTTGAGACCAAGAGAGCCTATATTCAAAGCGTAAAGGTTAAAATAGTATCTATGGGGTTTTCCCGGCGGGGGACACGGTCCACCATAGCCTATCTTTCCAAAATCGTTTAAACCCTGCTTGTATTCTTTGGTGCCCTCTTTTAGCTCATGCACAGCTGGCGGTATATCATAAACGCTCCAGTGATAAAAAACGCCCCCTGGAGCATCTAAATCTTCCACTATAAGTACAAAGCTCTTTGTCCCCTTAGGTGGGTTTTCCCAGTAAAGCTCTGGGGACACATCTTCACCAAGACAGGAAAACTTCGGCGGTATATAACCGCCGTTTGTGAAATCTTTGCTGTAAAGTCCAAAAGCTATAGCTTCTTTCATGCCAAATATCAAATTAAAAATCAAAAGCAAGCCAAGAAGCCGCCTCATATCACTCTGGTACTGACAGCGCCTCTTCCTTCTTGTCTTTTTTGCTGTGTTTTCTCTTGCTCTTTATGTAAGGAGTGTCATCTTTAACATCTATCACAACCTTTGCAACGTCTTTTAGTTCTTTGCTTATCAGCTTTTCCGCCAGCATATCCTCTATGTGTCTTTGTATGGCTCTTCTTAGGCTTCTGGCACCGTATTCCTTCTTGTACTCTTTAGATATTATCCAGTCCGCAAACTCTTTGGTAATTTCAACAGTAAGACCAATCTCTTCTAAGTTCTTGTTTATCTCCTTGGTCTGGAGATAGAGTATCTTTTCCAGATCTTTTTCGGTAAGGGGTTCAAAGACTATCATCTCATCCAGCCTGTTTATAAACTCTGGATTGAAGTGCTTTTTCACCTGTTCTATGATATTCTTTTGCATGGCCTTTTTGTCTATCTCCTGCTGTTTGCTCTCAAATCCCAAAGATGTGGTTTGCATGATGGATTTAGCACCCAAGTTTGACGTCATAATGATAATGGTGTTGGAGAAATCCACCACTCTTCCGCTTCCATCGGTGAGTCTTCCATCATCAAAAATCTGTAAGAATACGTTGAATATATCTGGATGGGCCTTTTCTATTTCGTCAAAGAGTATCACCGAATAAGGTCTTCTTCTTACCTTTTCTGTGAGCTGACCACCTTCTCCGTATCCCACATAGCCCGGTGGTGAGCCTATCAACTTTGATACGGTATGCTTTTCCATGTACTCAGACATGTCAAACCTGATAAGTGCCTCTTCTGTATCAAAAAGATACTCTGCTAAGGCTTTGGCAGTTTCTGTTTTACCAACGCCCGTGGGTCCTAAGAACATAAACACACCTATTGGTCTGTGTCTTCCTTTCAGACCAACATGGGAACGCCTTATAGCCTTTGCTATAGCCTTTATGGCCTCTTCCTGACCTATCACCCTTTCTTTTAGCTTTGCTTCTATATGTAAAAGCTTAGATAAGTCATCTTCGTAGAGTTTGTCCACCGGAACGCCAGTCCACCTTGCTACCACCGTAGCAACATCCTTTACGGTTACCACAGGTCTATTAACAGCTTGTTCTTGCTTCCATTTTAGCCTTGCAGTCTCAAATCTGGCTCTTAACCTCATCTCTTCATCTCTTAAGTTTGCAGCCTTTTCGTAATCCTGCTCAGCAGCAGCCTGATCCTTGGCGCTTTCTATCTCTTTTATCTGCTCCAGCATCTTTTTAAGGTGTTCTGGCATCTCAGAGCCTCTTATCTTCACAAGGGCACCAGCCTCATCCATAACATCTATAGCTTTATCAGGTAGATATCTGTCGTTTATGTACTTGTTAGAAAGCTCTACAGCTTTTTTGAGGGCTTCTTCTTCGTATTTTACATTGTGAAAGCTTTCAAATCTTGGCGCTAATCCTTTTAAAATCTGGATACTTTCCTCTACGGAAGGCGGTTCCACCAAAACCGGCTGGAATCTCCTTTCTAAAGCTCCGTCTTTTTCTATGTACTTCCTGTATTCATCCAGCGTAGTAGCACCTATTATTTGAATCTCACCTCTGGCAAGAGCTGGTTTTAGCATGTTTGAAGCATCCACAGAGCCTTCAGCAGCACCAGCTCCTATTATCATGTGAAGCTCGTCTATGAAAAGTATTACGTTTACAGCTTTTTCCAGTTCTTTTATGATAGTTTTTAGCTTTTCTTCAAACTGTCCTCTGTACTTCGTGCCAGCCACTATAGATGCTATATCAAGCACCACCACTCTCTTGTTCAAAAGAGCCTCTGGCACGTTCTTAGAAACTATCCTCTGAGCCAGACCTTCTACTATAGCGGTTTTACCGACACCGGGGTCTCCTATCAACACCGGGTTGTTCTTCCTTCTTCTTGCTAATATCTGAATTGTTCTTTCTATCTCTCTTTCTCTTCCTACTACCGGGTCTAGCTTTCCTTCGGCTGCTAAGGCTGTTATATCTCTGCTGTGTCTATCAAGCGTAGGAGTTGCCACATACTTGGTGGTTTCTTGAGTGGGAAGCTCTCCGAGTATTTGAAGGGTCTCCCTTCTTACCGCATACTCATCAAGACCAAGCCCTCTTAACACTCTACCACCAAGACCGGTTTTTTCCCTTACTATACCTATGAAGATATGTTCTGTACCCACAAACTGATGATGCAGTATCCTTGCCTCTTCTACAGCAAACTCCAACACCCTTTTAGCATCTGGAGCAAAAAGTACCTCTCCAGCGTGATTGCCCCTTGACATCTGGCTTGTAATGGCTTTTTTAACCTTTTCAGGGGTTATGTTGAACTTTGCCAGCACAAGGGTAGGTATATCATCATCTTTTAAAAGCGCCAAAAGTAAATGCTCGGTGCCAAGATAGCCGTGTCCAAACTCCACAGCCTCTTCTCTGGCTTGCAATATAATCTGTCTAGCCCTTTCAGTAAATTTCTCAAACATATAAACCTCTTCTACAAAAATTTTTAGAGCTAAAAGCTCTATATATTAAAATATCAAATTATCCACCAATTTTTATGACCATCCTCTTATAATACTTGCCTAAGATGTTGATAAACGATGCTTTTTAAACTCTCTTATAGCCCTCAAAGTCCCTCTATAATACATCTTTGCAAGCTCTTTCTCCTTTTTATCTATTCCGTACTTTGAGTATCTGGCTTTTATATAGATACTGAAAAAATCTCTAAAACCGCTGTTTGATATAAAATCATCAACGCGCTCCGGCACACATTCTATACACTCCAAACCAAGCCTTCTGCAGATATCCTTATACATGGCATCAAGACTCACCATCAGTTTTATCCTCTTAAAAGCCCAATACAAAATAACCCCTAAAATAGATATATAAAACACATACTTTGCATCTTTTTTAACTATGTATTTTAAATTCTTCAAAGTGCTCTCTAGAAGGTATTTCTGCCTTGCACTGGAGTAATACACCACGTTTATATCCCAGAGATAGTTTATATAATCAAAAAACATCCTTATCTTGCTGATTTTTGGTATTGTGCTGGTATAATCTGTGGGTGTTGTATCCACTATCTCCCATCTTCCGTTGTAGTAAGCCTCCACCCAGGAGTGCGCCAGCGAGTTTGTCACAAAGTAATAGTTTCCGTCTTTGTTGTAAAAAGCCCCGTGAAAACCAACCACTACTCTTGCGGGTACACCCATTAATCTGAGCAAAAGCGCCGTGGATGAAGCATAAGCCTCGCAGTTGCCCACTTTATACTTAAACAGAAAATCGTAGAGGAAATCATTTGATGGTTTGTTGCTAAGAGAGTATGCAAAATGCTCTTTTTTAAAATAAGCCTTTACAGCCTCTATGGGATTTTCAGAGCTTTTTTTCAAAATATCAGCGAGTTTTACAATGGATGGATTTACATCCTTTGGAACCTCTAAAAAATCCTGTTTGTTTTGAAGCTTTTGATAATAACCATCAGCAGTATAAGACCAGACTCTGTAAACGGTTCTATTTATAATGGGTTTATCGGTTTTGATGGTGTAATCATCTGTTATGTTTGCTACTATCTTACTTTTAAATACTTTTACTTTGTATGGAAACAATATGCCAAAAAGGGTTGTATCGTAGCTTGGTTCTATCATGATATCGTAAGAGACTTTATTTCCGCTTAGCATTTTAGGACCCCTTGCCTGATGCTTATGGGTCCAGGTGGTGCCGTTAAAATAATCAAGGGTTTCCCCTATAAAATAAGCATCTTTTAAGTTTATATCGCCTTTTATATTGAAAATTCTAAAAACTGTAGCGGTGTTTTCTAAAACGTTGGTGGCGTTAGAAGGGGATAATGTGTTTGAAAATCCTACGGTGTTTGTGATACCACCAATGCCAAAATTTATAAGAGGAGACTGTATCCTTGGCATCGCTAAAAATATAAAAAGCCCGATAAAAACCGTTGCAAGAGATACAACACCCACCGCATAGCTCATTATCTTTATATGGTATTTGTTAAGTTTTTCGTCTTTTAGGCTTTTAAAAATATTTGTAGTTAAAAATATGAATATACTAATAAGTACCCAGAAAACCACCATCAGGAAAAATTTTATATCGGTGGTGGCCACCCCCACTATACCCATACCCATCGTCTCCAGTATGAGTATCTGATAGATATCACGGGGTTGTTTCTTTTCTAAGGATTTTATACCAAGAAAGGTAACTATAATATTTTTAGCAAAGTCAAAAAGCGCTGTGATATTAAAGCTCGTGGCAAACACCACAATCACCGATACAATAGCTATGGAGTTTATAACTATTCTTGGCAAGTATTTATTCTTAAAATCCTGAAACATGCCTATGAAAACGAGGATGATACCTATTAGAAATATAGGACTGAAACCCACAAAGCTTATGGAGAGGATTGAAAATATTATGCTTATGTATACCAGTATCGTAAGAAATCCGTATATGCTGATATTTTTACTCATAAAATGTGGCCCAGGGCGGAATCGAACCGCCGACACTACGGTTTTCAGCCGTATGCTCTACCAACTGAGCTACCGGGCCTAGATAATATATTATAGCATAATTTTAAGAGTTTAACACAGTTTTTAACTTATGAAGAAACGTCCTGTAAAACTCCTCTTTGAACTTGTGAGAATAAAGGGCTATCTTTATCTCAGCACCCTGAATCCTTAGCCATACCTTCCTGTTTACCCTGTAAAAAGCAAGCATCATACCAAGTATGGTAACGATAGAACCAAGCCATATGATATCTGTGCCGGGGTTCTTGGATATTTGGAAACCAGAAAAGTATTGAGGCACAAAGCTATCCATAAAAAACACGTATGGAAAATCTTTTGTATCTGGCATTTCATCGTAAGCCACAAGGGTTAGTTTTGGACTGTAGATAACAGGTATATCGTAGGTTTTGCCGTTGTATGTGGCTTTTAACATAACAGCGGGTTTTAAATCGCCGTTTGCACCAGCCTGAGGATTTTCAATGTTTAGAGTGCTTTTTACAATCTCAAGAGGTATACCTTTAAACATGGCAAACTTTGAGTTTAAAAACACCACCTTTCCAGCCAGAGCTTTCATCGGATTACCAGAGGAGGCCTTTTTCTTGTCTATAGCTATAAGCTCCATCTGCTTTGGAAAACCGGTGAGCCCGTAAGATGCTTGGTATATATTATATCCATCGTAGTTATAAGGTCTATTTACCGCCAGAGAACCCTGACTTACTATCTTGTTGTCTTTTATAATGTATATATAGCTCTCATAAGACTTCACAGCAGAGGCAAACTCCGGAGATGATTTACCGTAAGTTATTATTTTAAACCTCTTTTCATAAACATAAAAGGGTAGCTTGTAAACCTTGTTTGAAGCCATATCAAGGCTGAAGAGGATGTTTGATTTTTCACCCTCTGGCACCTGCATAACCCCCCTTATTCCAAAGTATGAATCTATGAGCGTACCAGCAAGAAGCACGATAAGCCCAATATGCACTATGTAAACCCCGAGACGAGACCACTTTCCTTTTTCTGCGTATATGTATTTTTTATCGTTTTCTTCTTCGTAAAAAACCCTAAAACCCTCGGACTTTAAAAACTTCGCTATCTCCATCGGGTCTTTTTCTGATTTTACAGATATTGGCTTTAGATGTTTTTCCGCTTTTTCATCCAGCTTCAATATGCGCTCACTTCCAAAGGTATGTTTCCACACAGGAGGCAGTCTTTTGATAGAGCAGAGTATCAGGTTTATGCCAAAAAGATAAAGAAGTATCCTGTAATACCATGAGTGAAAAACGTTGTTTAAATGAAGACTCATTATAAGATGAGCCTCATGAATACCGTATTTAGAAACGTAAAAACTAAAAGGTCTTTCCTGTTCTATGTAAGTGGAACCAAGCATTGAAAAAATAGCTATGGCAATCATGAGGAAAAAAGCAAGCTTTAAAGATGATAAAAGATCATATACCACATCAAAAAGCCCCTTTCCCTCTTTTATCTCCTTTATTATCTCCTTTAGCTCATCGTAAAAAAGCTTCAGTAAAGAACCAGCAAAGACAAAGGATATAATCCCAAAAACTGTATAGAACAAAATCCCCTTGTTATGGTCGTAAAAAAGCCCGTATATTGCGCTTATGAGCCACAGAATCAAGCTTATGGTAAGGGTTAAAAGCGTATTGGTTATATACTTTCTCATGTCTGTTGCATCATCTTCAACACGTTCTGTTTTATATACTCTATTATCTTCTGGTCTAAAAGCTCAAAAAAGGGTTTTTTTGATTCTTTACAGGTGGGCATCTGCAAGAAAACGCTGTTATCAAGCTTGTTCTGTAAAACTTTTATATATTTTAACCTTACGGCGTTTCCCAGGTTTACATCCACATATCCTAAAACCCTGTAGTTTCTATAATCCACTTCAAAGCTGTAAAACTTCTCAATAAAAACGTTCATGCACCCACTTTTTCTTTTAAGCTCTTATTGTATTTTTCCAAAGCAAGGCGCTTTTTTAAACCACTGAGCCTGTCTAAAAACGTTATACCGTTAAGATGGTCAAATTCATGCTGGAATACGATAGCAGGAAGCTCAGTCAATGTAAGCGTTATCTCTTCCTCAAACTCGTTTATGGCTTTTATCGTAACCTCCTTAGCCCTTAAAACCTCCACCTGAAGTCCCGGAAACGAAAGGCAACCCTCTTTAAACTTTATCTCCCCAGCCTTATCTATGAGAATGGGGTTTATAAGAACGCCTTTAAATCTTTCATGCTCTTCTTCCCTTGATGTGGTATCTATCACCATAATGCTAAGAGGTATGTTTACCTGATTGGCAGCAAGACCTATACCGTCGTTTTTGTACATGGTCTCTGTCATCTCTTTTATTATCTCTTTTATCTCGGCATCTACTTTTTTAACGGGGTTTGTTTTACGCTTTAAAATCTCGTTTGGAAATGTAACAATCTCAAGCATTCAAATATTATATACCGATAATGCCAATTTGGATCTGATTAGCTTCATATCAAGGAAGATATCATGCTTATTTTACCAAGCACCAGAAAAACACCCATAAGTATGAGAAGAAGTCCGCCAAATATTTCAACAAGTTCAAAGGCCCTTTTAAAACGCTTCAAAAATCCTATAAAAGCCCCAAACAAAGCACCAGCTATTATAAAAGGCACTCCAAGCCCCATAGAGTATATGAAAAGAAGGTAAGCCCCTTTGTAAAGGGTGCTCTCCTGAGAAGCGTAAAAGAGTATAGAACCAAGCACAGGCCCTATGCAGGGAGTCCATCCAAAGGCAAAACTAAGACCCACCGTAAAAGCAAAAAGATACTTTAAAAATCCTTTTCTGTTGTTCATATTTATCTTTGATTCATCCGTGAGTTTAAACTGCTGATAGAGTATGTTGTGAAGGTTTAACATGTAAAGGGCAAAAACGATGCTTACTACAGCGCTCAACTCTTCAAAGGTTTTTAAATTCATCATATGAAAAGCATAAAAACTGAACAAAAATCCCTCAAAAGCGGCAAGGTATTTTAGAAAATCTTTCTTAATCAAAACCCCAGAAAAATGAAGCCCAAAAAACACCACAAAAGCCCCGCCTATCTTACTTATATAAGACGAGTAATCTCTAAAGAGCCCGCCTATGAAAGAAGCCGATAGCCCCATTATGCTGAAAACAACGGTAAAACCAAGCACAAAAAATATAGACGCTAAAAACACATCTATATCAAAATTCTTATCCGCTCTTACGCTACTGTTCCCAGACAGATAAGATAAATAAGCTGGGACTATAGGAAGCACACACGGAGATAAAAAGCTTATAACCCCTGCTAAAAACGCCGCCAAAACAGATACGTTTTCCATACAATTGATTATATACCACTCCTGTTTTTCAGGCTTTTAAAAATAGAGATTGTAAAAGGCTCTTTTAATAGAAAAAGAACCCCCATATACACCAAAGCCCCAGAGGGTATGAAAACAAGGATTCTGAGCCATGAATACGGCACAAAACCTTTAAAATAAAGGATAAATACACTCATAACAAAAGCCCCAAAAACAGCCCTTAAAAGAGATTTTACAAGCATCTTAACATCTATAAAAGCCCCTTTAGAACGCCACACCAAGAACAAGAACGAGCTAAGACCAGATAAAACCGTTCCCATCGCAAGCCCTATAAAAGATAGATGCATCAAAAAAGCAAAGATATAACCAGAGATGGCTTCAATACTAACTCCCACAAAAGCAGATAAACTTGGGGATTTTGTGTCTTTGCTGGCAAAGAATGTGCTTGATAAAATCTTTTGCCATGAGAAAAACGTTATACCGATAGATAACACAGCCAATATGTGAGAGGTGTTTATCACATCTTCTTTGTTGAAAAGCCCGTGATGATAGAGCAAGTTTATTATGTCTTTTGATAGCACCGATAGTCCAAAGCTTGCGGGGATCGTAAGAAGGCTTATAACAGACAAAGACTCTGAGGTTCTTTTAGCTTTGTCTTCTCCCAAACTAAGAGATGATAACAAGGCGTTAGAAAGCCCCACAGACATAAGACCGATAGGAAGCTGGAAGAGCCTGTTGGCATAATACATGTAAGAGATGACGCCTTTCCCAAGCATAGAAGCCAAAAACGTATCCACCAGAAAAGAAAGCTGTGCCACCCCAAACCCAATAAGAGCGGGCAAAAGCATTTTGAAAAACTCTTTTATATGCTCTGTTAGTTTTATACAAAAACTAAGTTTTATATCAAGTTTTATGGCTTTTAAAAATAAAAATATAACCTGAGAAACACCGCCCAGTAAAGCCCCAAAGATGGCTGAGTATATACCTATTTTAACGGCAAACAAAAGCATAAAGAAAATCATACTCATGTTGAATATAGCCTGGGTGAAAGCGCTTCTAAAAAATATCCCCCTTACATTTAAAACCCCCATAAGAAGGGCGTTTATGCTGAAAAACATCTGATTTATTATCAAAAATCTTATAAAGGTAGAAGCCTTTTCAATCGCTAAAGGATTTGTAATACCTGGGGCTATAACCCTTACCACATAATGGGCAAACACCATCACAAAGCTTATAATTACTATATTTATAAAAACCAGATACCAGAACACCCCAGAAAAGAACCTGTTAGAAAGCTCTTTATCGCTTTTGTAAAGCTCACCATATATAGGCACAAAGGATGCGTTTAAACCACCCTCTCCAAGAAGCCTTCTTAGAGTATTTGGAAGCCTCCAGGCTATAAAAAAAGCATCCGATAGATAAGACACTCCAAAGTAATAGGCAAACACCGCATCTCTTATATACCCAAGAATTCTACTTATAAAAACCGCAATAGAAAAAAACAGAGCGTTTTTGAAAATCAAAGGGATTCCTCTTTTCTAAGGGTTTTTAAAAGGTTGTGAGCAAGCCTTGTGGGCTCTGGTATTCTATACTTTGAAAAGCTCAAAACTATCCTTACAGCGGTCTCTAACGATATCTTATGACCTATAGACACAAAAACGGGTTTTACATTTTTTCTGGTTTTTATGGCTTTTCCTATTACCATATTGTTTAATATTATGTTGCCATTCTCATCTATATCTCCTAAAAGAAGCTTTTTTGCCACACCAAAAGAGACTTTATCAAGCTTAACGCCAAAATAAGAAGCAAGCCCGCAGAGTCTTGGATGAAGCATGCCGTTTCCGTCAATCATATAGATATCTGGTTCTAGCTTTGATGTTTTTACAAGCCCTTCCATGACAGGAAATTCTCTGTAGCTTAAAAACCCCGGTATGTAAGGAAAATCCACGTAATCTTTGTACGTGTGTTTATGTATTATATTTTTTTCTTTGTCAAGTATCACCAGAGCCCCTATGCCGATGGTTTTATCTTTAGCTTTTACGAAGGTTAAATCAATACCACCTATCGTATTAAAATCTTTAAAAACATCTTCTTTTATTATCTTCTTAGAGCATTCAATCTGCTCTTTTTTAAGCTCTTCTATGTCCCGCATGAAAAAGATTCTTCTTTTACTAC
>CAYFGH010000015.1:0-16294 GCA_964342735.1 uncultured Aquificaceae bacterium | reverse complement strand
TTTTGAATACCGCAACAAAAGAGAATCGATGACCTGGAGACATACGTTTGATTTCATATACTGGCTCGGTAACGTAATACCTGCTATTTTGTTTGGAGTGGCTGTGGGTAACGCTGTAGTGGGTGTGCCTATAGACCAGGACGGAGTGTATCACGGCACATTCTTTACATTGCTAAGACCAGTACCTCTTGCCATGGGTCTGGTAAGCTTTTTCATGTTTGCTATGCACGGAGCTGCTTACCTCTTGCTCAAAACCGAAGGTGCTGTTTTTGAAATGGCCAAAAAATACGCCGGTATAAGCGTAACTGGATATGTATTGTCTGTTATACTGACAAACATCCTGGCAATGGGTCAAGCTCCTTATCTTTATAAGAACTACTTCACATATCCTGTGCTTTTTGTAATACCACTTGCCATGTTTATAGGGGTTGTGCTCTACGTATATTTGCTAAAATCCGGCAAGTATGACAAGATGGTCTATGCTTCTGGTGTTGTAAACGCTTTTACCGTTTTAAACGTTGCCTGCGCTTCATTCCCGGTACTCATGCGTTCAAGCATAAACCCAGATTACAGCTTAACCATATTCAACGCTTCTTCTTCAACTCTAACACTCACTGTGATGCTCATAGTGACCATAATATTTATGCCTATAGTGCTTTACTATACAAGGTATGCTTACAAGGTATTCAGTGGAAAGGTAAGTGGGGAAAAGAGTTATTACTGATTTTATTAAGCGCGTCTTGATGCAACCATTCCTATCCTTCTTTTCTGCCCCTCTTCTGAGGGGCCCTTTTTAATAAAGAATAAATATTTTGCAATCTTAAATCTATGATAAATGATAGTAATGAATTTAAGTATCTGTTAATTCACTTTATTTAGTACTCAATAGGCTAGTTATGTATTCTTTAAGATAGTCTATGTTGTAACCTGTTAACGATGATACTGGTATAAAATCTATGGATTTTTCTTTGCTAAATGTTTCTAAAAGCCCAAGATTCTCGTTTCTTGCCATGTCGTACTTAGTACCTATTATAGCCTTTATTCTCTGTATCAGGCTTTTATCATAAAGAGAAAGTTCCTTGATTAAAACCTCTATGTCTTTTATGGGATCATCGGAGCTTAAATCTACTGCAAGCAATAGATATTTTGAGCGCTCTATGTGCTTTAAAAAATCAAGCCCAAGACCGGCTCCCTTGTGAGCGTTTTCTATTATACCCGGTATATCGGCTATAGTGAAGGATTTATCGTCTATTTTTAAAACACCAAGCTCTGGATATAAAGTGGTAAAGGGATAGTTTGCAATCTTTGGATTTGCGTTGGTAAGAACGGACAACAGCGTTGATTTGCCAACGTTTGGCAAGCCCACTATGCCTATGTCAGCTATGGTTTTTAGTATTAGGATTAGTTCTTTCTCCTCTCCTTTTTTCCCGTGGGTGAACTTTCTTGGTGTCTGGTTGGTGGGGGTTGCAAAGTGAGCGTTTCCAAGCCCTCCTTCTCCTCCTTTTGCCACTACACAGCGTTCTCCGTGCTTTGTCAAATCGCAGAGGATATCGTTTGTTTTTTTATCTATTATGACGGTGCCAACCGGTACCTTTATTATGATATCTTTGCCGTTTTTGCCGTGCTGGTTTTTAGGTTTTCCGTGTTCTCCGTTTTGAGCTACGAAATATCTTTTGTATTTAAAATCCAGAAACGTGGTCTTAGAGGAGTCAGCTTCTATAATCACAGACCCACCTTTCCCACCATCTCCACCGGCAGGCCCACCATAGGGTCTGTACTTTTCCCTTAAAAAGTAAACTCCTCCGTTTCCGCCGTCACCCGCTTTAACCTTTATTTCTGCCGTGTCTATAAAATTCAACTTCTTGTTTATATGCCTTTTTCTATAACAAATTCAGCTAAATCTACCAGTCTATTTGAGTATCCCCACTCGTTGTCGTACCAGGCTACCACGTGCACCAGATTGCCGTTTACATAAGAAAGCTCTGCGTCAAATATAGCCGAATGAGGATTTCCTACTATGTCCATAGAAACTAAAGGCTCTTCGGAGTATTCTAATATACCCTTTAGATAAGTCTCGGCGGCTTTTTTGAAAGCCTGATTTAACTCTGTAACATCTTTTGGTGGGTTTTTCAATACCGCTGTTAACTCTATGATAGACCCATCCGCAGTGGGTACTCTTCTGGATGTGCTTCCTAATTTACCTTTCAGGTGGGGTAAGACTTCTGTTACAGCCTTTGCTGCACCTGTGGTGGTAGGGATTATATTTACCGCTGCTGCCCTTGCTCTTCTCAAATCTTTGTGAGGTAAATCAAGTATTCTCTGGTCGTTGGTGTAAGAGTGCACCGTTACCATATAGCCGTTTTCTATGCCAAACTCTTTATCCAATACATAGCAAGTAGGTGCCATGCAGTTTGTGGTGCAGGATGCGTTTGATATAATATGGTGTGATTTTGGATCATAGCTTTCTTGATTTACTCCAAGGACTATGGTTACGTCTGGGTTTTTGCCAGGAGCTGATATCAAAACCTTTTTAGCACCGGCGCTTAAATGTTTTGAGGCGTTTTCTCTGTCTCTGAAAAGCCCCGTAGACTCTATAACCACATCAACACCAAGATCTTTCCAGGGTAGTTCAGCGGGATCTTTTTTGGCAAATATCTTTATGCTCTTGCCTTCTACAATTATAGAATCTTCCGTATAAGATATTTCTTTTCGCCATATCCTGTGAACAGAATCGTATTTTAGAAGATGAGCAAGTGTTTTAGTATCCGTTAAATCGTTTACAGCCACAACATCCAAACCTCTTTCAAAGGCTATCTTGAAAAACGCTCTACCTATACGTCCAAATCCGTTTATTCCTATCTTTACACCCATATCTTTATTATAAGATACATTTATGAAATTTGTATTAAGTTTTTATAACAATTACTAATCTTTGTCTATTAGCTTTTCTAACTCTTCTGGATATCTTTCGCCTTTTATCTCTACTTTTGACAGTATATCGTTTATCTCTTTCAACTCTTCTTCTGTAAGCGTTATGTTTGTGGCCTGTATATTTTCTACGAGATGCTCTAACTTTGTAGTACCTGGTATGGGCACAATCCATGGTCTTTGGTGAAGTACCCAGGCAAGGGCTATTTGGGCTGGTGTGGCATTTTTCCTTTTTGCTATTTCAGCTATGTAGTTTACAAGCTTTAAGTTGTGTTCGAGGTTTTCTTTCTGAAACCTTGGAAACTTTGGTCTCATATCTGATTCTTCAAAGCTTGTCTCAGGGGTTATCTTGCCTGTGAAAAACCCTCTTCCCAAAGGGCTGAAAGCTACCAGACCAATACCTAACTCTTCTAAAAGCTTCAAAACGTCTTCTTCGTGCCACCAGAGTGAGAATTCGTTTTGAATAGCGGCAAGAGGTAATACGCTGTGGGCACGTCTTATAGTCTTTAACGATGCTTCTGATAATCCCCAGTATTTAACCTTACCTTCTTCCATCAACCTCTTAACGGTTTCTGCTACATCCTCTATGGGTACTTCTTTATCTACCCTGTGTTGATAAAGTAAATCTATCGTTTCGGTACGAAGCCTTTTTAATGACCCTTCAACAGCTTTTCTTATGTGATCTGGTTTGCTGTTTAACCCTACTCTTTTCCCGTCTTTTATATCAAAACCAAACTTTGTGGCTATTACTACCTCATTTCTAAAAGGTTCTAAAGCCTCTCCTACTAGTTCTTCGTTGGTATAAGGTCCATACATCTCTGCTGTATCAAAAAATGTTATGCCGAGCTCTACGGCTTTTCGGATTAGTTTTATCATCTCCTGTTTGTCTTTTGGTGCACCGTAACCGTAGCTCATTCCCATACATCCAAGACCTATCTCAGATACTTCCAAACCCTGTCCTAAGCGCCTCTTTTTCATGATTACCTCCTTTGGTTTTATTTTACTATAAAATCAAATTGATTAGTCAGTCAATGATAAACGGCAGTTTACATTCAAATGGCAAAGCTCTTCATTATATAAAAATAGCGATAATAGGAGCCAGCATGAAGTTTAGGAGCTTCAAATCGGTTTTTAATCCTATAAGCTTTAAACCGAGTGCCGCTATGAGGGTTGCCCCTGCAAAGGATACGTTTTCTAAAGATACTGATGGTATTGAGCTTTTAAAAAAGAAAGCGGCGTAAGTGAGAATACCCTGATATATAAGAATGGAAAATGCTGAGAAAGCCACAGACCTTCCAAGGGAAGAAGAGAGTATAACAGAGCTTATACCATCCATTATGGCTTTTGAGAGAATTATGCTATTTTGAGCTTTTGCGCCTTCCATGATACATCCAAGTATCGTGATAGGTCCTACACAGAACATTATGGTAGCCACGTTAAAACCTTCCGGTGAACCTTTGAAGGCTTTTGAGAAAAGTTTATCTAGATTGGTCTCAAAATCAAAATAATAACCTACAACCCCGCCTGTTATAAGACATATCAGGACGTTTATCAAATTTGCCTTCGAGCCCTCCTGAAAAAGATGGTAAGCCATACCTAAAGAAAAAAGCCCGAAGGCTTTTAATATGGCCTCTTTTACGGAATCTTTTATATAGTGCTTTAAATATTCTCCTAAATGTCCTCCTATAAACACTAAAAGGGCGTTTATAAGAGTGCCCTGTCCTATAAAATACTCTGGCATCAACCCGGTGGCCACATCATAGGGCGACCGCCTATAATGTGTAGATGTATGTGGTTTATGGTTTGACCGCCGTATTCTCCTATATTAAAAACAAGCCTGTACCCATCTTTTAGTCCCAAGTTCTGAGCTATCTCTTTGGCCTTTACAATCATCTTACCAACCAGCAAAGTATCTTCATCTTTTAGAGCCTGTACACCGTCTATGTGTTTTTTGGGTATTACAAGAACATGTGTAGGGGCTACAGGCTTTATATCTTTAAAAGCCACCAGATCCTCATCTTCATACACTATATCAGACTTTATCTCCTTACTGGCTATCTTACAAAAAATGCATTCCATACTTTTATTTTAGCATAGATTTTATGTATTTTATTATGGAAAGCTTTTATAAGAATTTTATATTTTTAACTCATGGAATATCCAAAGGATAAATTTGAAAAGCTGGCAAAAATGATAAAGAGTATGGCCATAAGCCCCGAGATAGATGTGGCTCTTTGTTTTCCAGGTATTGAAGAAGCCGAGTGTGAAGAGAAAGAAGACTATCCTTATGTGGTTATCTCGTATCTGGGAGATGATGGTGATGGTCCTTCAAAAAAGATAGTCTTTAACGAATCTTACTGGGGTTCATCGGTGGATGCTTTGCTAGGGGCTATCATGCATCAGATAAAATCTTTGATGGAAGAGCTTCAATCCTTTGAAGGGGAATAGTATTTTGATTTTAAAAGATAGACCCTTATAAAGTAATCGGATATTATAAACTCTTCCTCTTTGCAAAGCCCTATGTCTCTCATAGGTATAGCGTATGGGTCTTTTTTGTTGAAAATATTAAAACCCTCGTTTGATTTTATAGCCCTTATGGATGGTCTTTTTCTTCCAAGCCCTTCTATAAAATCTATTTTAAACTTTAAAAGCCCCAAAGAGGTTTGAACGCTTTTGTTTGAACTGTAGCTTATCCATATACCCCCTTGTTTCAGGCTTTTATGAAGGATGCAAAGAAAATCAAAACTCCACAAAGAAGGGTTCTTATAAGGGGAAAACCCGTCATGAAGTATCACGTCAAAACAATTATCAAAGCGAAGCTTCCTTGCATCCATGATATAAAGCTTCCAGTTTATATATTTTTCTTTTAGTCTGAAGTTGTTTTTGTAAAAGCTATGCCTTAGTTCGTCAGAATAATGATTTAGCGGTATAAAAGGCGGTATTTTTTTATCTACGCTTATTATATTTACACGTTTATTTTGTTTGATAAGCTCATAGGCCAGTATGCTTGAGTTTACAAACATGCCAGAGCCAATATCCAATACGTTTATACAGGTTTTTTCTTTTAAAAGCTCCAAACTTGGATTCACAAACTTGTGATAGGCTTCTTCCAGAGGTCCTGTGCTGATGCTGTGATAAAACTCCTTATAATACTCATCGTAAAGGTTTGGGTGAGATATGGTTAAATCCTCTTTTTCTTTGTATATGTTTGATAGCTCTTTTAAAAGTATATCCTTGTGCTTTTCGTCTAAAAGTTCAAATCTTTTATCGGCTTTTAAAGTGGTCAAAACCTTTTCTTTCAAGTTCTTTTCCATCCATGAGCACCATGGGTTTTCCCTTTTCTATTACACGTCCTATAACGGTGTTGTCTAAAAAGGGGTTGAAGTATTCTTTCTTCTGAGAGAACAAAAGCTGATAATCCTCACCTCCAGATAGAGCAAGCTCATAAGGGTCCAGATTGTTTTTTGAGGCAAAGAGCTTCAACTCTCTTGAAAGAGGGATTTTGTCCTTGTATATTTCTATCACAACGTTTGAGCGCTTTGCCATATGCCACAGGTCTGAGGAGAGTCCATCTGAGATATCCATAGAAGCGCTTGCGTATTTTCTTATATGGTTTATATAATCTATTCTGGCTGTTGGTCTTAAATGTCTTTCTATGAGCCTAAGCTCGTATTCCTCATAGGTTTTTTTTGATGTTAAAAGCTTAAAACCAGCGTAAGAATCCCCGAGAGTTCCGCTTACTAGCACTTCATCTCCAACGTTTGCCCCAGCCCTTGATACAAACCTCTCCACCTCTCCTATTAAAAATACATCAATACCAAGTTTTGAAGCTTTTGAGATGTTCCCACCCACTATTTTTAAATTATAAAACTCACAGGCTGATTTTACCCCTTCATAGATCCTCTCCAAAAATCTCTCTTCTACATAATCTGGCACCATAAGGGATATGAGCCCATAAAGGGGCTTTCCGCCGTTTGCCACGATATCGGATACGTTTATGGATATAGCCTTAAACCCGAGACTTTCAGGTGGATAGTGTATCAGAAAATGAACATCCTCTAAAAAAGCATCGCAGGTGATGTTTAAGCCCTTATCGTTTATCTTAATATAAGCAGTATCATCACCTATGGCATCCTCTTTTAAAATACCAGCGAGTTTTTCTATAAGCTCAAACTCACCAATCATCTTAAAACGTATAAAATAGCAAGTATCATATTAAATATCAAAACACCAGAGGATAGCTTTGATATGTTCCTGAACTTTACCCTTAAAGGGGCGTTGAAATCCATCTTATCTATATCCCCTATGCTCTGTTTCAGGCTTTTCATATAATAAGATAAATATATGTTTGTTAAAAGCCCCAAAACCATTATAAAAGTATAAAGGCTAAAATCTAATATAAAAAGCGTAAGAAGTTCCAAAAGGGCTATTTTGTAAAATCTCCAGAGTATCTGACCGTATATCCTGCCAGCCAGATTTTTTGTATCTAGCTTTTTAAAAAGTACATAAGACACTATAAACACTATTGTAAATATCTCACCTGCGTAAAGCCCCGCTATCAGTCTGGTCATAGCCCCCTCAAAAACGGGTTGAAAGTAAGCTCATGACCCAGCGTGGTGTCTTCATAGTGCCCACATATGACCCTCGTTTCTTTTGGCAATATGGAAAAGAGCTTTTTTAAGGATTTTGATAACTCTTCCCAGGAGCCACCCGGCAAATCTGTTCTTCCTACACCGCCTTTAAATAGAGTATCTCCCGCTATCAAGGTATTGTAAGAGCTTATATAAAAACAGCATCCACCTGGGGTATGACCAGGGGTATGTATAACATCTATATCAACACCTAAAAGGTTTAGTCTGTCTTTGTCTTTTATATATATATCAGGTGAAGGTGGTGTTTTGGCATTTAGATAAAAGGAAAAGCCCGGGAAAAGCTCATCTTTTAATAAAAACTCATCGTCTTTATGCATATAAAAGGGTGCTTTGTAAAGCTCTTTCAACGTGGCCACCTGTCCTACATGATCATAATGTCCATGGGTTGCCAGTATAGCAATTACGTTGTAGCCTTTTAGTTTGTCCAGTATATTTTCTATGTCAGAACCAGGGTCTACTACAACAGCCTCTTTCGTTTCTTCGTTTTTTATGAGGGTGCAGTTTTCGTCAATCGGTCTGGTCTGTATCCTTTCTATCCTGAGACTCATCGCTAAACCCAAATAAAATATATAACGGAACGCTTATAAAGCCAAGGGGTATGATAGCTAAAAAAATAGCCCAGCCCCATTTTTTCCTTCTTATGGCATCGTATAAAAAATAAAACAGGATGCCAAATACCCCAAATACCAGGATAAAATCGCTAGTAAAAAGATGTTTTAGATAATTCATCTTAATCCATTATACCATGTTATAAGCTGGCAAAGAATCTCAATATTTTACTGTAGTTAGAATGCGAATCTGACGGAGGGATGACATAGCCATACCAGTCAAGACCTATCTTTGCATTCTGCTTTGAAGCTTCTAATACTATATATGTCATACAGGAGAGCTTCTGTTCTAAGTCCTGGTACTCCTCAAAATCCTCTGGTCTTAGTATGATTTCTTTGTTCATAAAATCGGAAAAATCGTTTACCATGAGCTTTTGCATTTTAGCAGAAGCCTTCCAGTTTATGTACTTTGGATGTTCGTCCTGATATCTTCTTATCTGATAAAGCTCCTGTCCATCGGAAACCTTTATAAAACCCTTGTCGGATTTAAAATGGGTCATGCTGTTGCTACAGGGTTTTGGTGTCGGGTATACGTATATATCTACCGGAATATGATACTTTATCTCTCTATAGGCAAAACCAAAGGGAAAATCCGATGCTATATATATCTCCATATCTTTATAATGGCCTCTTTTTTCAAACAAAACGGTTAACTCTATAGATTTTTCTTCTTTGGCTTTTAACATGAAAACAGAAGCCTCGTCTATTATCTCTAAGGCTTTATATTTTTTGAAGAAGAATCTTCTTATCTCCTGGTTTAAATCCTTTGCGATGAAGGTGTTTATCAAAAAAGAGGGCCATGGTTTTTTGTTTTTTATGGAAAAAAGCGCTTTACCCGGTTCGCTGGCAAAAAAGTCCTGGGCTTTTAAGAAAGAAACCTCTAAAAACTTTACATTGTAATAGGATATGATACCACTTATTATCATAAAAGCCATCATAAGGGATGTGATAAGGTATAAGAGGTTGTTGGCGGTGTTTATGGCGGCAAAGCCAAAAAGAAGCATTACTATGATATAGAATATCCCAAGCGGGGTTATCCTGACGCTTACTCTTTCTCTGATAGGCCGTCTCCTAACAGGTTTAATGCCACTATGAGTAAAAATATAACGATAGCCGAGGAAAACGTCCATGGGTATAGCAATATTGTATATATGCTCTTTGGAAGCATGTTGCCAAGAGATGGGTATGGCTCTTGTATGCCAAGCCCTAAAAAGCTAAGAGAGCCCTCTGCCACTATGTAAGCTGGTATGGAAAGCACAGCGCTCATGATGATATACCTTCTTATGTTTGGCAGGATGTGTTTTATGATGATATAAAATGGGTTTGCCCCGTAAAACTTGGCCACGTTCACATACTCATACTCTCTTATAGATAGCACCATACCCCTTATAACCCTTGCAAACGGAGCAAAACCAAAAAACGACAGTATAAAAACAATCATACCAAATACATACACTCCAGATATATCAAGAGGAAAAAGCGCCCTCAAAGAAAGCATGAGATAGAAAGTTGGCATCGCCATCAAAATCTCTACAAGCCTCATAATTACATTATCAAGAAACCCTCCTATATAACCAGCGAGGCTTCCTATCAACGTCCCTATTATTATGGTGCTTATCGCCCCTACCATGGATATGCTAAGAGATACTCTAAGAGCGTATAAAAGCCTGGAAAATACATCTCTTCCTAAAGCATCGGTGCCAAGCAAAAATAGATTACCACAAGAGGGTTCAAAAAGTTTAAAACCGTTTTTGGCTTTTACAAGAAAATGTATATAACAAATCTTAGTTTTATCCTCAACATAAGCTCTTGTAAAAGAGGGTACAGGTTTTAAAGGATACACATAAAAACCCTTTAAAGATAAATGTATATGAGTAGGCGGGGCAAAGACGTAGTTTCTAAACTGTTTTTTGTAAGAGTAAGGGGCTATAAAGGGTGCAAATACCGCAAGTATTATAAAAAATACCAGGATGCTTGAGGAAAACTTAGTTTTCCACATCTTCTTTGACGGTGTTTGTGAGTGTGCCTATACCTTCTATCTCGATTTTTACCGTATCGCCTATGTTCATAGGACCAACGCCCGGGGGTGTGCCGGTGATGATGATATCGTGAGGATAAAGGGTCATAATATGGGATACAAAGCTTATAATCTCATAAACATCAAATATCATATCAGAGGTGTGTCCTGATTGTTTTAACTCGCCGTTTAAATAGGTTTTTATACTTAGATTAAAAGGGTCTACATCCTTTGTGATGACAGGCCCTATGGGACAAAAGCTGTCAAAAGACTTTGACCTTGTAAACTGGATATCTTTTTTCTGTAAATCCCTTGCGGTGACGTCGTTTGCTATACTAAAGCCAAGGACGGCATCTTTCGCATCTTTGTAAGAGAGTTTTTTAGAGGTTTTTGATATTACAACAGCAAGCTCTCCCTCGTAATCAACGCGGGTGGAGGATTTTGGATACACTATAAACTCTTTATCTAAGATGATGCTGCTTGTGGGTTTTAAAAAGAGTAAGGGTTCTTCTGGTATGTTCATGTTTAGCTCTTTTGCATGGGCTTTGTAGTTTAGCCCCACACATACTATCTTTGTGGGCTTAAATTCTATATATTCTGATTCTTTTAAAAGCCAGATACCATCGTCTTTTCTTTGAAGTTTATACATAGACCCTATTATAGCATAGAGTTTTTAGGCTTTTAAGATACTTCTTTTAAGGATTTGAAGGTGAGGGTTTTTGATATACCGTCTTTGTTGGTGACGCCTATTAGCTTGTCTGCAAAGTTTGCCAGGTTTTCTCTTAAAGTTACCACTATAAACTGAACTTTGTCTGATTTTTCTTTTATCATCTGACCAAGAAGGTAAGCGTTTGCCTCATCTAAGTGTGCATCTATCTCATCAAAATAATAAAACACAGAAGGCTTGTACTCTTGTATGGCAAATATCAAAGACATGGCAGCCAGCGTCTGCTCACCTCCAGACATGGCCTCCACGTACTGGACATCTTTTCCCCTTGGTTTTACAAATATAGAAACTCCTCCTGAAAACGGATCTTCCTCGTTTTCTAAGGATAGATCAGCTTTTCCCTGATAGGATACTTTGCTATATATCTGTTTGAAGTTTTTTCTTATGTTGTTAAAAGCCTCCATAAAGGCGTTGTATTTTTTTCTGTCTATCTCTTCTATCATGGATTTTATAGCCTGTTTGTCCTTTATAAGCTGTTCTAACTTTTCCTTGTAGTCTTGAAGCCTTTGATGTGTCTCTTCATACTCTTCTTCGGCTTTAAAGTTTACATCTCCTATAGTGTCTAACGTTTTTTTGATGCGCTCTAACTCATCTTTTAGTTTTGACAGGCTTTGGTTTTGTTCTTCGTAGGCTTCATCGTTGTAGTTTTTCTCCTTCAAAGCATCGTTTATAGACTCTATCCTGGTTTGAAGCTTTGTAATGCTGTTTGATATACTCACCAGTTCTTCTAACACTCTTTCATGCTCTATCTTAAGTCCTCCTATGGTGGCTTGAAGGTCTTTTTGCTCTTTTTCTAAGCCCTCTTTTTCTTCGTAAAGCTCGTAAAACTTTGCGTTTGATTCTTTTAACTCTTGTTCTGTCTTTGCCTGTTCGTTTTCTAAGCTTTTTATATCACTTTCCAGAGCTTTTATGTTTGACTCTGTTAGAGTTAGCTCTTGATGTTTTTGGTTTATAAAGGCTTTTGTCTGCTCTATGGTATTTGTCAGGGAGTTTTGCTTTAGCTCTATGGTGTTTAACTCTTTTGTTTTTTCTAAATAGAGCTTTTTGTAGTGGTCTATGCTGTCTCTTAACTTTTTAATCTCTGGGCTCGTGTAGTAAGAGAGGATGTCTTTTTTTCTTAGTTCAAGGTTTTTTAGCTTTTCTTCTAAGTATCTTATCTCTTCTTTTAAAGGTTCTAAAAGCTCTAAAAGTTCTTTTTTCTTATTTTCTAAATGCTCTATATACTCTTTGCCAGATTTTATGCGCTCTAATATGTTTTGATGCTCTGATAAAATCTTTTCTTTTTGGGATTCTAAATCTTTTATATACTTTGTGTTTATGGCTATGATACCCTCTTTTTCTATGAGGCTTGATTTTGCAGTGCTTATTTGCTGTTCTAATTTTTGTTCTTGTTCTTTTAAAGATTTGTACCTTTCGTTTATAGTTTCTAGCTTTTCTAAAAGTAGTTTTTTACCCAAAGATGAACGCTGTTTTGATTTACCGCCTGTTATAACGCCAGTTTTTTCAAATACCTCTCCTTCTAATGTCACACATCTGTAGTTTTGCAGGCTTTTAGCAACATCAAAACTCTCCACCACCAGAGTATCCCCAAATACAAAGCTAATGGCTGGCTCTAGCGCTTTATCATACTCCACGAGCTTTATAGCAAAATCTATATAACCTCTTTGTCTTGGATAAGGGGGCAGGCTCTGGGTTTTGATACGGTTTAATGGTATAAAGCTAAGTCTTTGATTTGAGCGCTTTTTCAAAAGCTCTATACACTCTCTTGCCACATCCTCTGATTCTACTATCACATAAGAGAGTCTTCCGCCCGCTGCTGCTTCTATAGCATCTTTATATGCTTCATCTTTGAGGCTTATAAGGTCTTCTACCTTACCGTAAACGCCTCTTATGTTTTCAAACAAAAAACTATCGTCATCGCTAAACCGAAGCTGAGATTCTATTGTAGCTTTTTCAACCAGTATATTTTCTATGTCTTTTTTTATCAAAGACAGGTTGTTTGAATATTTTGATATGGTTTGTTTGATGGCTTCTATGGAAAGCTTTTCCTGTTCTATAATCTTTTGATAGTTTTTTAGCTTTTCTTCAAAAGACTCTTTTTGTTTGAGATTTTCAAGCTCTTGTTTTAACCTCTCTATATCCTCAGCGTATTTATTTTGCTTGTGGGATATATCTTGAATCTGGTCTATATACGTCTCTAGCTCTTTTTTCTTCTGCTCTATGTGAGATTTTAACTCTGTTTCTTTTTTTTCTATCTGCTCTATCTCCTCTGGGGAGAGATTCAGGTTTTTTTCGGTGGTTTTTAGCTCCTCTTCTTTTTGTTTTATAGCTTTTTCTATCTCAAAAAGCTCCTGTTCTTTTGAGAGTTTTAGCTGCTCTATCTCAAGAAGCTCTTTTTCTAAAGAAAGTAAATCTTTTTCTAAAAACTCAAGCTTTTTCTTTATATCCTCTTGGTGGGTGAGCTCTTTTTTTAGTTCTTCTTGCTTTGCTTCTTTTTGCTCTTTTATATACTGGATTTTTGCCGAGAGCTTACCAGAGGTCTCTTTAAAAGGAAGGAGCGTTTCGTTGAGATAAGCTATCTCTTTTTCTTTTTCTTTTAATACACTTGTATATTTTTCTATGTTTTCTAAGAGTTCTTTGCTCTTTCGTTCTAAATCCGCCCTCTGATCTAGTGCTTTTTCAAGCTCCTTTAAAAGGCTTTGTTTTTCTTTTAAAAGCAAGACACACTCAATTCTGTGTTTTTTGTCTGTAAGATGTCTGTATTCTTCTAACCTCTCTTTTTCTTTTGAAAGTTTTTCAAGGTTTAGCTCCAGCTCTTCTACCAGAGGTTTTAGCTCTCTTATTTTTATATCGGCTTCTCCAAGCTCTTCTAAAGCAAACTGGCGTTTTTGTTCGTATTCGCTAATACCTGCCACATCTTCTATAATCTTTCTTCGTTCTATGGGTGTTATCTTTACAAACTTTACTATGTCTCCTTGAAGGACTATGTTGTAACCTTCTTTGTAGATACCGCCCTTTGCCAGTATAAGGTGAAGGTCTTTTTCCCTTATGATTTTGCCGTTTAGTTTGTATACGCTTTTACCGTCTTTATAGATAATCCTTGTTACCACAAACTCATCGTATCCAAATATCTGAGGGTTTGCAAAATAGATAGTTACCTCTGCAAAATCCTCTCTTTTGCCATCTTTTGAGTATATGAGATGTGTGAGGTTTTTGGCCCTCATCGTTTTTGACGTGGAAAGACCAAGGCCAAAGGATATGGCATCTCCGATGTTTGATTTACCTGCACCGTTTGGCCCCACTATACCTATAAAACCGGGTCCTAGTGGTATCTCTAACTTTTGAGTGCCATAAGATTTAAAGTTTGTGACTACAATTTTTTCTATGTAGACATTTTCCATCTTATTTTTGGTTTTTGGCTTTTACTCTGCCTAAAACCTTTAAAGGCAATCCGTAAACTTTAGTAAACATAGCCCCAGCTCTGTGGTCAAAGGCATCTTTTTCGGTGTAGGTAGAAAGCTCTTCTATGTATAGGGCGTTTGGTGATTTTCTTCCCACCACTTCTATATTTCCTTTGTAAAGCTTTAATCTTACGGTGCCGTTTATGTATTTTGCAACGCTGTTGTTAAAAGCATCAAGAGCCTCCCTAAGAGGAGAAAACCACAGCCCTTCGTAAACCAGATTTGCGTAGGTGTTTGAAACATGTCCTATGAGGTATTGATATGTGTATTTGTCAAGCGTCAAAGAGGCAAGGTCGTTGTAAGCTTTGTACAGGCACATAGCCCCGGGGGCTTCATAGATTTCTCTACTTTTTATACCCACAAGCCTGTTTTCTACCATGTCTATACGCCCCACTCCGTGGACGGACGCTATATCGTTTAAATGTTCTATGAGCTTGTAGAGACTGTCAAAGTTTTTATCGTTTATGGCCACAGGTTTTCCGTTTTCAAAGGTTATCTCTACGTATTCTGGAGTGTTTGGGGCTTCTTCCGGGTCTTTGGTAATCTGGTAAGCATCCTTTGGTGGTTCTTGATAAGGGTCTTCCAATACCCCACACTCTATGGATACACCCCAGAGGTTTCTATCTATGGAGTAAGGATTTTCCTTTGTGGCTTTTACCGGTATGTTGTATTTTAGAGCGTATTCTATCTCCTGTTCTCTTGATTTAAACTCCCACTCTCTTACAGGGGCAAGCACCTCTATATCTGGATTTAAAGCCCAGGCTGATACTTCAAACCTCACCTGGTCGTTTCCCTTACCGGTAGAACCATGTGCTATATAATCTGCATTTCTTTTTCTGGCGTATTCTATGAGCTTTTTAGATATAAGAGGTCTTGATAAAGAAGCCGTCAGAGGATATTTACCCTCATAAAGAGCCAAAGCTCTTAAGGTTGGAAGACAGAAATCCCTTGCAAACTCCTCTCTTATATCTTCTACTATAGCCTCTACAGCACCAGCCTTTCTGGCTTTTTCTGGAATCTCAGAAAGCTCTTCTTTTTGTCCCACATCCGCTGTATAGGTTATCACCTCAAAGCCTCTTTCAGTAAGCCATCTTACTATGATAGATGTATCCAAACCACCAGAATAAGCAAGTATCACCCTTTTTGCCATCTTATTATTATACTTCAAAAGTTAACGCTATTGTGTGTATGAGTTTAGAAACGCTGTTAACATTTGATCTGCTTATTTAAATTACGTTTAGCTTTCTTTTCTTAAATCTCTGTTCATAGCTTCTTCATACGTATAAGGACAATCTTCTGGAATATTGAATTGTTCAGGGCTATAACCATTGTCATTTAACCATACTTCAAGCTCTGCTTTTGCGTCTATCCAGGCTTTATCTATTTCTGCCGGCGTTTTATATTTCAAGCTTGGATACTTCCTGTATAAAGCTTTAAGCTTTATTCTTGAGTTTTCGATTGATTTTATCCACTTATGTCCACCTCTTCCTTCATTAGCTGTTTTATCAGCTATGTCTTTTAGATAATCCCATTTGTAAAGATGTTCCAAAATAATGGCTAAATAGCTTATACAGGCTTCAAGATGTCGTAAACCCATATCTTCTATCTCCTCTATTAAGTTCTCCCAATCAACCTTATCATACTTCCCTTCTCTTAGGAGATTTGCATTTATCTCAACCCACAATGGAAAATCCTTATTGTAAAGCTCCTTAAGTTCATTTTGTGTAAGCGCTACACTCATATGCATACACCTCCTCTCTAGAATATAAAAATAAAGCTATTTGAATGCAAGTGTATGAACCAAGCACATCGAAAATACTTGGTCAGCTAAAATATCCAACTTCCGTAGTATAGTTTACATCATTGAATATATAAAAAATTTTTTATATACTGATATTAGC
>CAYFGH010000014.1:16696-17819 GCA_964342735.1 uncultured Aquificaceae bacterium | reverse complement strand
GTTTTCAAAAGCACACTGCTTAGCATGAATGGACAACCTACAACGCTTACTCAGGGCATAGAATATCCTTTCACAACAATATCAGCACCAGGACAGGCTGTTCCAACAGTAACACTTCAAAACGTATTAAACTCTATAAAGGTTACACCTCAAATATTACCAAATGGTAAAATACTTCTTAATATAAATTTACAGAATATGTCTCTGGGTCCAACAGCAGCCAACGGTCAGCCTACAATCAATCAAAACAGCAGTAGCCTTTCTATAGTCCTATCAAACGGTTCTACTATAGCCATAGGTGGAATAAACTTAGAAAATAAAGCTAACACGCTTCAGGGTATACCAGGATTGGACAAAGTTCCAGTAATTGGCAATATAGGAACTAGTAAAACGGATACATCCAATAATACAAATCTGTTCATATTTATAACCGCCAAGAGGGTAGAAAGATGAGTATATTAAATATTAAAAAGAAGAAAAAATACAGTATATTCTTGTCCGCCTATTCGTTTTCTATAACAGAGCTTGGGAATAACTCATGTACACTTTTGGCTTCCCACAAAAAATCCCCAGAATCTTTTACTATAATAGACGATATCAGATCTAACAAGTCAACATTTGAAAATATAGAACCAGGAGATGCTATCGTCATACTAGATGTAGGAATGGGAATAGTAAAACTAAGATTCTTACCGAAAACCATAAAATCAAAAGATGTAGAAAAAGCCTTGAAGATCTCCATAGAAGCGGAAATGGGACACAGTATAGACAAATATTACTTTTCTTATGATTTACTTTTGAAAGGAGAGGATGGTAACACTTATATTTTAGCTTACGCCGACAAACAAGACATCATACTCACAGAAAAGTCTTTCAAAAGGTATAACTTAAACGTCAAAAGAATAGGCCATTTTACTGTAGAATTCTTAAACGCCCTTATAAGCCTTGGGATCAACATACCAATGAACGTTTTATACATATCAAAGGATTATTATATGTTGTTAAAACTTACAGAACAATTAATAGATTATAAAAAGGTAGATTTATATGATTTTGAATCAAGAAAACATGAAATATTAGAAGATATAAGGATGGATATACTGGCGCTTGGTCTTGAAGATAT
>CAYFGH010000014.1:0-16596 GCA_964342735.1 uncultured Aquificaceae bacterium | reverse complement strand
ACAGTTATAGCAGGGTTTGTTTTCAGACGGCTTTATCAAACAAATATGAACTTCAGAAAAAGAATAGAAAGAGATTTACTTAAAATACCGGTAATAGGTAACGTTTTTCATAAAATAATGATGAATTCGTTTGCTACATCTTTATCATCTTTATTTTCTAGCGGTGTATCTCTTGACAGGTCATTAGAGCTAATAGCCGAGACCAGCGTTATGCAAATAGTAAAAGAAGGGGTGGGGAAAGCCTCTAAAGCTGTAAAAGAAGGAAAACCTCTATGGATAGCCCTAAGAGACACGGGGCTTTTTGATGAGCTTTTCATATCTATGGTAAAAGTAGGTGAAGATACAGGTAGACTGGATGACCTGCTTCAAAGCATAGTCAGATTTTACGAAGAAGAAGTAGATAAGGCTATAGATGCCATGATTTCTCTGATAGAACCTACAATGATAGTAATAATAGGTGGAATAATAGGTGTTATATTAATAGCACTTTACATGCCTATATTCAAGATAGGTTCATTGATAAAGTCTTAACTATTTTATACTTTTTTCACAAATCCAGTATATAATATTTTTATGCATAACGACTGGTCTAAAACTTACAGATATTTGCACTGGACGTTCGCTCCCATGATAGCCCTGCAGCTATTCTTATCGCTGTTCATGAGCTCTAAAAAGCAGGGTCTTCCCAATTTGCTCTTTAACATACATATAACCATAGGCCCTATACTGGCAGGTGTTATAATAGCCCTCTGGATTTATATAATCACAAACAGCAACATCAGACAACACTTCTTCCCCTACAACCATTTAGATGAAGTAAGCAAGGATATCAAGAATCTCATGAGTTTCAAGCTGGCAGAAACAGGTCCACGTCCAGGTTTACCTGGGTTAGTGCATGGACTTGGGCTTATAGACGTAAGTATAGTATTAATAGCCGGTGTTATAATGCACTTTCTTTTTCCGTTTTCTTTAAAAGACCCTTCTTTAAAGCCAATAGTAGGTATATTTATGGAAATTCATGACTTTTTTGGAGTTTCTATGTGGGTTTATATGATAGGGCATACTTTTATGGCGCTGCTTCACAGGATATCCACTAGATAATCTTTCCAGGGTTAAAAAGGTTTTTAGGGTCAAAACTCTGTTTTATAGCTTTTAAAAGCTCAATACCAACGTCTTTTAACTGCCATTCCAAAAACTTCTTTTTAGTGAGCCCAACACCGTGTTCCCCCGTTATAGAACCCTGATAAGATAGAGCAAGCTCAAACACTTCATCCACAGCTCTTTCTGCCCTTTCTAACTCATCCTTGTCTAATTTGTCGTACAGTATATTTACATGCAGGTTTCCATCGCCTATATGTCCAAAGTTCACAATTGTAAGGTTGTATTTCTTAGCTATCTCGTTTATCTTCTGTAAAGCCTCTGACAGGTATATCCTGGGAAATACTATATCTTCGTTTATCTTGCCGGATTTTATATTGGCAAGGGCAGGTCCTATATTTTTTCTGGCGCTCCATAGTTTTTGCTCGTGTTGAGGGTTTTGAGCTGGTATAACTTGAGCTCCTAGAGATTTCAATATGTTTGAAACATCGATCTTTTCTTTTTCTACACTCTCTTTCTGACCGTCTAGCTCTATCAACAGCACACCTTCTGCATCCTCAGGAATACCAGCCGGATAAAACTTTTGTACCGCTATTATAGAGTTTTTATCCATAAACTCCAGGGCTGAAGGTAGAATACCAGATGTCATTATCTTTGTAACAGCCTTCCCAATGTTTCTTATATCATCAAATATGCCCATTATAGTAGATTTATAAGGGGGTTTCGGAATGAGTTTTATTATAGCTTTTGATACTATACCAAGAGTACCCTCAGAACCCACTATAAGCCTTGTAAGATCGTACCCGGCCACATCTTTTATTATGGGGTTGCCTGTTTTAAGGAGTTTTCCTTCCTTTATATAAGTTTCTAGTCCCAGCACATATTCCCTGGTGACTCCGTATTTAAGACACCTGGGTCCTCCAGCATTTTCGGCGATATTGCCACCTATGGTAGAATATTTAAAACTGGAAGGATCTGGTGGATAGAAAAGACCTAAAGACTCCACATAATCTTGAAACTCAGAGGTAACAACACCAGGTTCCACATAAGCAGTGGTGTTATCAACATCCACTTCAAACTTGTTCATCTTTTCAAGAGATATTACTAAAGAACCCTCTACCACAGGAGTGGCGCCACCTGTAAGCCCTGAGCCAGCTCCCCGCGGCACCATGGGTATATCCTCTTCATAGCATATCTTGACTATAGTTTCAATATCCTCCTGAGATGTCGGAAAAGCCACAGCTATAGGCGTAGTGTGCTCTATTGGTATGGCGGTAGCATCGTAAGAATATAGTTTTCTTTCTACTATAGAATCGTTTATCTTGTTCCCTAAAGCATCTTTTAATCTTTTAAGCTTTTTATCCATGCATTAGATGATAGTTTATATCTTTTTCTGTGCAAGGGTTTTAATCACTATCAAGTACCATGTTCCCATGAAGAAAGGTACGCAATCTGCTCATCTGTCAATACATCTATCTCTATACCCATTGAATCAAGTTTTAACTTGGCGACTTTCTGGTCTATATCATCTGGAACTTTATATACATTTTTCTCCAACTTATCGTGATTATTCAATATATACTCCGCTGAAAGGGCCTGGTTTGCAAAAGACATATCCATAACGGATGCCGGATGACCCTCAGCCGCAGCCAGATTGACAAGTCTTCCTTCTGCCAGTACGTATATACGTTTCTTACCCTGAGATGTATTTATAACATACTCTTTTACCATCGGTCTTTTTTCGTTTTTCTCTATGGCTACACTCTCTAAATATCTTACATCTATCTCCACATCAAAGTGCCCAGAGTTTGATACTATAGCACCATCTTTTATCACTTCAAAGTGTTCTTTTCTTATCACTTTTGTATTACCGGTCACCGTTACAAATATATCCCCCAAAGGTGCAGCCTTTTCCATCGGCATCACCAGGAATCCATCCATCCTTGCTTCTAAAGCTTTTATGGGGTCTACCTCAGTTACTATCACATTTGCCCCCATACCTCTTGCCCTCATCGCTACACCCTTACCGCACCATCCATATCCAGCCACCACAAACGTAGACCCGGCTATAAGTCTATTGGTGGCCCTAAGTATTCCATCTAGGGTAGACTGGCCTGTGCCGTATCTGTTATCAAACATATGCTTTGTGAGAGCATCGTTAACAGCTATCACCGGAAACTTAAGAGCTTTATCTTTTGCCATAGCTCTAAGCCTTATCACTCCCGTGGTAGTCTCTTCCATAGCCCCGAAGATTTTATCCGTCAGATCAGGATATTCTTTATGAGCTGTGGATATGAGATCAGCCCCGTCATCTATAAGTATGTTTGGATTTTTATCAAGTATAGCTCTTAAGTGTTTGTAAAAAGTAGCGTTATCTTCACCTTTTATAGCAAAAACCGGAATATCATAATCTTTTACCAAAGAAGCTGCAACATCATCCTGAGTAGAAAGAGGGTTTGATGCGGACAGGTATACATCTGCTCCTCCTTCTTTCAGCGTAATCATAAGGTTTGCGGTTTCGGTAGTCACATGGAGGCAGGCTCCTATGGTTATACCTTTGAAAGGTTTTCTCTTTGCAAAATCTTCCCTTATCAACTTTAAAACCGGCATATCAAGCGAGGCCCACTCTATTCTGTCTTTACCTTGCTTTGCAAGATTGATATCTCTTACATCGTAGTTCATTTATTTAGCCTCCTTTTTTATTTTAAAAATACATTTTTCATGACCCTGTGCCTGACAAGAAACCTCAGTAACGGTATATTTTGTCTGTAAAAGCTCCGTTAAAAAGCCACTAAAAAAACCAGCCATAGGCTCACAAACAGGCTTTTTGCTTTCAGGAATAGCTTCCACCAGTATTGAGCCTTCTACGTGAATCTCCATCTTATCTAAGTATGTTTCCATAAACGTTATAAGCCTTGATGACTCAGCGATTATGGTAAGAAGGTCCAGAGCTTCTGATAGTTTATCAGTGGTAACCTCGTATCTTTCTTTAAGCGTTATAGCACCCTTTTTACCACCAAGCTCCGCCGCTTTTTTTACAAACTTCCCAACCCCTATAGCGTTTAGTTTAAAAAGCTCTTTATAACCATCTATAAGAGCGGATCTGTGTATAAGCACGGACTCTCTTTCTATAGCCTCTGCCAGTATCCTCAGATTATCTTTAAATTCCATGTTTCCACCCATTTATCTATTATATCATCACAACAGCAAGGCTTCATCGTAATCTATATAATCATAAGTTTCTCTGCTTCTTATAAGCTTATATTTGCCATTATCCAACAACACCTCAGCAGCTCTTGGTCTTATATTGTAATGACTGGACATAGAAAAGCCGTAAGCGCCGGCACTTAAAACCGCCAGATAATCACCTCTTTCTACTTTCAGTATCTCTCTGTCCTGAGCCAGGAAATCTCCAGTTTCACATATAGGACCAACCACATCGGTTTTTATATAATGCTCCTCGGTTTTCTTAACAACAGGCACTATATGATGGTAAGCTCCATATATAGAAGGTCTGATAAGATCATTCATGCCAGCATCCACTATTACAAAATGCTTGTGTCCCTTATCTTTTAAAAATTGCACCTGTGTTATCAAAATACCTGCATTGCCCACTATAGATCTTCCGGGTTCTAGACAGAGCTTTGCTTTTATATCTTTAAAAGCGGGATACACCGCCTCTTTCAAATCGTTTGGACTGGGTTCTTGCTCTTCTGGTCTATACTTTATGCCAAGACCACCGCCTATGTCTATATACTTTATATCAAAATCATCCTTTACAAGCTCATCGTATAGTTCTCTTACCTTTTGAGAAGCCTCTATGTATGGTGAAACATCTAAAAGCTGAGAGCCTATATGACAGTGAATACCTACTATATTCAGATGTTTCAGGCTTTTAGCATACTGATACTCTTTGTAAGCGGTTTTTATATCAACACCAAATTTGCTCTTTTTCATGCCGGTAGAAATGTATGGATGGGTTTTGGGGTCCACATCTGGGTTTACCCTTATGGCTATGTTTGCTTTCTTGTTTAAGGATTTTGCTATATCGTTTAATATATCAAGCTCCATTGAGGATTCTACGTTAAACATCTTTATACCTGCTTCTATCGCCATCTTCAGCTCTTCTATTGTTTTTCCAACACCAGCATATACTATCTTTGAAGGATCTATGCCAGCTTTTAAGGCTTTCCTCAGCTCACCCCCTGATACGATATCAGCACCAAAACCCTCCTCTTTCAGAAGCTTTATTATGCTGAGATTACCATTGGCCTTTAAAGCGTAGTGAAAATCAGCCTCCTTAAAAGCCTCTTTATAGGCCTTGGCCTTGTCTCTTATGTAAGAGGCGGAGTAGATATAAAGAGGCGTTCCAAACTCTTTTGCCAGCTCGTTTACATTTACACCCTCTAAAAAAAGCACACCATCTTTGTACTCAAGATATCTGTTGTAATCTTTTATCATAACAGCATCTCCTCTTTGGTGATATAACAAACCGCTATGGAAAACTCCTTCTCGTGAGAAATAGATATAACAGGTTTTAGTTTTTTGGCTTTTAGAAAATCGTTTATGTACAGATTGTTCAATTTTAGCTCTGGGGCTCCATTTTTGGATTTTATTATCTCAAAATCTCTAAAACCAAATTTCTTGTTTAAAAGCATAGAAAAAGCTTTCATGGAAGCCTCTTTTGCAGCAAACCTCCCGGCTAAACACTCTATATTTGCTCTACATAAAGCTATTTCATATTCTGTATATATCCTTTTTAAAAAATGATAGCCAAATTTATCTATTGCTCTGGCTATCCTTACATTCTTTACTATATCTATACCTAGCAATCCTCTTGTATCCCTAAATTTTTAAGCATGGTTATAGCTGGGCACCAGTTTGTAAAAGCTGACTGTATCTGATTGATAGCCATAAAGAGTATCAGTAGCTTCCAGATAAAACCAACATTAGAACCCATTATACCAAATATGAACACAAAAAGAAGCATACTACCAGACAAAAGTCTTAGAGCTTGGTTTAGCTTTAGGCTTTTAAGAAAATCCATAACGTTACCTCCTTTATACTAATACTTCAGAAACCACTTCTTCAGGATGTGCAATCCTACCCATCACAGCGCTTGCAGCCACCACCGCTGGACTTGCCAGGTAAGCCTCGCTTTGAGGATGGCCCATACGACCGGGGAAGTTTCTATTGGATGTGGATATACATCTTTCACCCTTTGCTAATATACCCATATGTCCACCAAGACATGGACCGCAGGTAGAAGTGCTTACCACGCATCCCGCTTCTATGAATATATCTATTAAACCTTCGTGCAGAGCCTGCATATACACGTTTTTGGAAGCAGGTATCACTATGCACCTTGTGTAAGGATGGACTTTTTTGCCTTTTAGTATATGAGCAGCTATCCTCAAGTCTTCTATACGACCGTTGGTGCATGAACCTATAAAAGCCTGATCTATAGTTATATGGGTAGATTCTGATACTGGATGAACGTTTGATGGTAAATAAGGCCAGGCCACCATCGGCTCTATGGAAGATGCATCCCATTCATAAACTTCAACATAGTTAGCATCTTTATCGCTCTGATATATCTTATAAGGTTTTTTAGCTCTTTTTTCTACATACTCTATCGTTTTTTCATCTGGAGAGATAATGCCGCTCTTACCACCAGCTTCTATAGCCATATTGGCTATGGTGAGTCTTTGAGATATATCCAGGCTTCTTATAGCTTCTCCGTCAAACTCCATAGCCCTATAAAGAGCTCCATCCACTCCTATTTGACCTATGGTATACAGTATCAAATCTTTACCGCTAACCCATTTGTTTAGTTTTCCGTAAAATATAAACTTCATAGACTCTGGTACTTTTAGCCATATCTCACCTGTGGCCATAGCATAGGCTAAGTCTGTACTTCCTACGCCCGTAGAAAATGCACCTATACCGCCATAAGTACATGTATGAGAATCAGCTCCTACCACCAGATCACCAGGCACCACTATACCATTTTCCGGCAACAATGTATGCTCTATGCCTTCGCCTTCACCAAAAAACCATTTTATATTGTGCTTTTTGGCAAAATCTCTCACTATCTTAGCCTGCTCCGCAGACTTTATATCTTTGGCTGGAACAAAGTGCGAAAGAACAAGAGCTATCTTATCTTTATCAAATACCTTCTCTATTCCGTATTTCTCCAGGGTCTTTATTGATAGAGGGGCAGTGACATCGTTAGCCATCGCCAGATCTATTTTGGCCGTGACAAGCTCTCCGGGAAACACCTCTTTCTTTCCTGCGTGATCCGCTATTATCTTTTCAGTAATTGTATGTCCCATAACACACCTCTTTAAAAATTAAAACTCTATTTTAGCGCATAAGCCATTCATTGTCAAGCCTGCTGTAATCATATGTTTACAGCATCTTTATCTATTTGAGGTTCTATAGACTCTTTCTTCTCTAAAGACTCTTCTTGCTTGCAGGAATTTTTTACTTCTACGCCGTGCAAACTCAATATTTCCACAAACTCCTTACAGTCTATAGTTTCTTTCTCTATGAGTCTTTTAACCACACTACTTAAAGCCTCCTTGTTTTCTGATATTATACGTTTAGCTTCTTCGTAAGCTGACGTAAGGAGCTTCTGAACCTCTTTGTCTATCTCTTTTTGAAGCTCTGGGCTACCTTCCATTACAGTAGAACCACCAAGGAACGGATTAACATTTCGTCTCACCGATATAGGACCTATATTATCGCTCATACCCCAGGTAGCCACAATACGGTATGCCAAGTCTGTGGCTCTTTGAAGGTCATTCTCGGCACCTGTGGTTATACCATCTTTTCCATAAAATACTTCTTCCGCACATCTTCCGCCCATAAGAATATGTATTCTTGATAACAAATCAGCCTTGTCATATATATGCTTATCATCCAGCGGAAGCTGAGTGGTAACACCCAAAGCCATACCTCTAGGTATTATAGATACTTTGTGAAGAGGGTCCGCGTTTGGCATCATCAAGCCCATAAGAGCATGTCCAGCCTCATGAACCGCTATCTTTTCCTTTTCTTTAGGAGATATAGCCATACCTCTTCTTTCTAAACCCATCATCACTCTATCTATGGCCTCTTCCAGATCTTCCATGGTTATGAGGTCTTTCTTTTTTCTTGCAGCAAGCAATGCAGCTTCGTTTAATATGTTTTCCAAATCAGCACCTGTAAAACCGGGGGTTGCTCTCGCTATTAACTCTAAATCAACATCTTTTGCTAAGGGTTTATTTTTGGCATGCACTTTCAATATTTCATACCTTCCTCTTACATCTGGTTTTGGTATAAATATCTGTCTGTCAAACCTTCCAGGTCTTAACAGGGCTGGGTCAAGTATATCAGGTCTGTTGGTGGCAGCTATTATAAGTATACCTTCTGATGTATCAAAACCATCCATCTCCACTAAAAGCTGATTTAGCGTCTGTTCTCTTTCGTCGTTACCACCCAGGTTTATAGCACCTCTTGTTCTTCCAACGGCATCTATTTCATCTATAAACACTATACAAGGGGCATTTTTACGTGCTGTTTCAAAGGTATCCCTCATTCTGGCAGCACCGACACCTACAAACATCTCCACAAAATCAGAACCTGATACCGATATGAAAGGTACATGTGCCTCACCTGCCAGGGCTTTAGCTAAAAGGGTCTTACCAACCCCTGGTTCTCCGTAAAACAAAATACCCTTTGGGGGTCTTCCACCAAGCTTTCTAAACCTTGCCGGGTCTTTAAGGTATTCTATAACCTCAGCCACTTCCTCTTTTACTTCGTCAATGCCGGCAACATTTTCAAGTTTAACATTTGGCTTTTCTTCTATATATACTTTTGCTTTGGATTTTCCGAAAGAAAACGCTCTAGTGGGTCCACCGTTACCCATCTGTCTCATCATTAAAATCCAGATCCCGGCAAACAAAAGCACCGGAAACCAGGATATCAACATTGAAACAAGCCAGTTTCCTCCGGAGGATATATCGTTCTGGCCAGCCGATGGTGATACGTTTACCCTTACACCATTTTTTATCATATCATCTATTATTCCAGAGTAACCTTTTGGTATATAAGTTTCTACCTTCTGACCATCCTTTGTATAAGCTACTATTTTGTCACCCTTTATGTCCGCCTCACCTATTTTGTTTTGTTTAACCATATCAACGAGGGTTGTCAAAGACATGGGTGTTGAACTAGGTGAGGAAGAGCCCTTTTCTTCAAACAAATTAAAAGCCACTATCATAAAACCAATAATTAAAAACCAAATAAGAATATTCTTAGCAGTTTGCAAGTCCACTTACCTCCAAATAAGGTGATAAATATAAATTTAAAATAAAATTAAAAATTAGCAATACTTTTCCAGATGCTCTGTGCCACTTCAAGGCACTGACTTTTGCTGGGATTCTTATCAAGCTTCCATATGTTTATGTCCTCTTCAATCATATCCTTTAATATATCAGCATTTGAGTATTGGGATGGCTCCTCATAGTCAAAACCGTTCATCACAAAGCCTATGGGCTTTATGTCTTTGCTTTTAAGATAAAAATAGGTTAGAAAACTGTGATTTAGCGTCCCAAGATAAGCCCTTGATACTATAAGAGGTATAGCGTTTAAAGATTTTATCAAAAAAGCATAATCTATAAGAGGTTTTACCTTTATAGGTACCGATATTCCACCAGCACCCTCTACTATGAGTATATCTGATTTTTGCTCTAGTTCTTTTATCGTTTTCAGGATTTTGTCAACATCTATATCTACGTTCTCATCCAAAGCACAGGCGTATGGAGACATGGGTTTTTTGAATGTATACACGATGCTATCCTGCCAGGGCTTACCAAGTATACTGCTTATCCTGTAAGCGTCTTCTGGTTTATCCTCAACACCGGTTTCTATGGGTTTTAGATAGTCTACTTTTATACCTTTATCTTTTAAATACTCTACCAGTATCGAGCTTACATAGGTTTTTCCAACACCTGTGTCTGTGGCGCTCACAAACAGTATCATGCTTTGTTTTTAATAGTCTCTTGAAGTTTTTCCACAAACTCTTCTATACCAAAAACCCCTTGAAGATGCTCGTATTTACTCCTTGCAGATACGCTTCTACTCTGAACCTCTTTATCACCCATCACAAGTATTATGGGTATCTTTTTCACCTCGTTATCTCTTATTTTCGCATTCATGCGCTCTGGTCTGTCGTCTAAATAAGCTCTTATGTTTTTTGCTTTTAAAAGCTCAAAAACCTCTTTTGCATAATCCAAATGCCTATCAGCAATAGGTACCAATGCCACCTGAATGGGTGAAAGCCAGATGGGAAAATTACCTGCATAATGCTCTATCAGAACACCGGTGAACCTTTCTATAGAACCAAGCAGTGCTCTGTGTATGATATAAGGTCTATGCTTTTTGTTGTCTTCTCCAACATATGTAAGATCAAAGCGCTCTGGAAGGTTAAAATCAAACTGTATGGTAGAACACTGCCAGAATCTTCCTATGGCATCTTTTATCTTTATGTCTATCTTTGGACCGTAAAAAGCTCCGCCTCCTTCATCTATTTCATATTTTTTACCAAGGACTTCCAGAGCCTCTTTTAAAGCTCCTTCTGATATCTGCCAGTTTTCTTCTGTACCTATAGCATCCTTTGGCCTTGTGGATATAAATATCTCGTAATCTGAAAATCCAAAATCTTTCAACACATCAAAGGCAAGCTCTAATGTCTCTTTTATAACGCTTTTTACATCCTCTTCTTTGCAGAATATATGGGCATCGTCCTGAGTAAAGCCCCTTACCCTCATGAGTCCATGTAAAACCCCAGACATCTCGTACCTATAAACGGTGCCAAGCTCTGCTATCTTTATAGGAAGCTCCTTATGGCTTCTTATCCTTGATTTATATACAGCCATGTGGAAAGGACAGTTCATGGGCTTTACATAGTAAGACTCTTCTTCAATTTTCATTTCGGGAAACATGTTCTCTTTGTAATAGCTAAGATGCCCGCTGGTTTCCCAGAGCGTTGATTTTCCAACGTGTGGCGTATATACAAACTGGTAGTTTAGGTCTTTGTGCTTTTTAATAAGATACTCTTCTATAACCTGCCTTAAAACGGCTCCTTTTGGAAGCCATATTATAAGACCTGGTCCCACTTGCTCGTCTATTGTGAAAAGCTCAAGCTCTTTGCCAAGTTTTCTATGATCTCTTTTTTTAGCCTCTTCGTAGAGCTTTAGCCTTTGCTCTAGCTCTTCCTCCGTCCAGAAGGCTATGCCGTATATCCTTTGAAGCATCGGTTTAGAAGCATCCCCTCTCCAGTAAGCACCTGCTACAGAACTGAGTTTAAAAGCTCCCGCCAGAGATGTATTTGGTATATGGGGCCCTCTACACAAATCCACAAACTCTCCCTGTTCGTATACGCTTATCCTGGCATTTTCCGGCAAAGAGTTTATGATATCTAGTTTATATACCTCTTTTTTGTTTTCAAAAAACTTCAAAGCCTCATCCCTTGGAAGCTCTCTTCTTTTTATATCTAAGCCCCTTTTTATAATATCTCTCATCTTATCTTCTATAAGTTTGAGCTCATCCTCGCTCACATGATGGCCTTCTATCTCCACATCGTAGAAAAACCCATCTTCGGTGGTGGGTCCTGTACCAAGATGCACTTTATCATCACCGTATATCTCTTTTAGAGCCTGAGCCATGATATGAGCTAAAGAATGTCTTAATATATCGAGGCTTTCCCTATCATTTTTAGTGATTAACTTTAGCTTGCCCCCATGATAAATGGGTGTCTGAAGATCATATATTATACCATCTATTGATAGCCCTATTATATCCTTTGATTCTCTGTTTATGGCTTTTAAAAGCTCAATACCAGTAATACCTTCGTTTATATCATAATTTTTGCCTTCAAACTCTATAATCATGCTTTACCTCTTTACACGTTGAATCTAAAATATATTATATCACCATCTTTTACTATATAGTCCTTTCCCTCCAACCTTATGAGCCCCTGCTCTTTGGCCTTTGCCATAGATTTTACCTTGATGTAATCTTCATAGTTTATCACCTCTGCGGCTATAAAACCTCTTTCTATGTCAGAGTGTATCTTGCCAGCGGCTTTCTGGGCTTTTGTATTCTGAGGTATGGTCCAGGCTCTTGATTCTTTAGGACCGGCTGTAAAAAACGTCACAAGCCCCAAAAGCTTATATCCACTTTTTATCACAGAGGAAAGGCCCGTTTCTTTTAGCCCGTATAGACTGAGCATCTCCTGTACTTCTTCTTTTGACATGTCTATCATCTCAGATTCCAGCTTTGCGCAGACTGGTATCACAGGGGCTTTTTCTTTTTGGGCATACGTTAAAAGCTCATTGTAATGCTTGTTAGAAGTGGGGTTTTGGATTTCTTCCTCTGAGAGATTTGCCACAAACATCGTAGGTTTTATACTGAGAAGGAATAGCCTGTTTTTTGCATAATCCATCTCTTCTTCTGTAAGCTCGGCTCTTCTTAAGGGTATCATAGAGTTTAAAATCTCTTCAAATTTCTTTAGATAAGAAAGCTCTTGTTTTGCCTCCGATGAACCACCTTTTGCCACTTTTTCAACTTTTTGAATGGCTTTTTCTACAGATTCTAAATCCTTCGCCACAAGCTCCAAATCTATTATCTCTATATCCCTTACAGGATTAACGCTTCCCTCAACGTGTGTTATATTCTCATCTTCAAAACATCTTACCACCTGGACTACAGCATCTACATTCCTTATATGTGATAAAAACTGATTTCCCAGCCCTTCTCCTTTGCTTGCCCCCCTTACCAGACCAGCTATATCCACAAACTCAATAAATGTAGGCACTATTTTGGCGGAGTTTTCAAGACTGGCTATCTCGTAAAGTCTTTCGTCGGGCACTTCTACAGTGCCCACGTTTGGTTCTATAGTGCAAAAAGGATAGTTTGCAGCCTGTGCTTTCGCTGCTTTTATAAGAGCATTGAACAGCGTAGATTTACCTACGTTTGGTAAACCTACTATACCACAGCTAAGGGGCATTTATGCCTTTGTTTCCTCTTGGGATTCTCCTCCTTTCCCCTCTTCCAAAGCCTTTTTAGCTCCTTCTATAGCACCGTTAGCAGCCGCTGAAGCCACCTTTATGATGCTTTGAGCCATATTCATAAGCTTTGTGGTTATCTCTTTACCCTTCTCGATAGGTATATCCACCAGGCTCTTGCTTTCTTTATCTAGACCAAGTTCTTTCTTTATCTTGGCTATCTCCTCTTCCAGGCTCTCAATTGCTTTTTTTACATCTACTTTTTCTTCCATGTTTCACCTCCACTTATATATATTATAAACTCAATTTATAAATCGTGTATGTGTTTAAACATTCATAATGTTATTTAATTTATGAGCTATATCCTCTATACCAAGCTCTTTAAAATAATTGTATATCTCTTCTTTAGAAAGCCTTCCTATCTGCCATATCAAAGAATCAAGGTGTATCATGTTTATATGTTTCAGGCTTTTAACAACGTCATTAAAAAACTCTCTTATCTCTGTATCTTTTAAATTAAACCCAAGCCTTGTGATAAAATACTTTACCCTTGAATCAATGGGTATCGGTATATCAGAAAAGTCAAAATCGCTACACCCTTCCATGATAAGCCCTATACCCAAGCATTTCATGGCAAAGACTATGGTCTTTTGCTCTTTTCTGGCATCCATAACGCCAGCAAGGCTCTCCCATATGCTTTTAAAGTTATTTTTAAAATATTCTACATCGTTTTCTTGCCAGAGTGTTTTTGCAAGCTCTGAGTTGAAAAACTTGTTTACCCGTTTTGTCTTGGCGTTGTAGGCTCTTTCTTTTTGATAAAAGCTTAAAAACGTATCTCTAAGAGAATCAAAATCGCTCTTATTCTCGTTTTTCTTAAGGTGCTCTTTTAACACTGGAAAGTATTTCTCCTGAGCTTTTCCTTTTAACTGATATGCATTCAACCCGCTCATCAACATTATTGTCTCAAAAGCTCCAAAACTATAAAAATCCCTTAGCTCTTTGAAGTGTTCATATTCTGGTTCTTTGGTTACTATCTTATCCCAGATTTCTAACGGTATATCTTTTAATATATTTTCAAGTTCTGTTTTTATCATCAGACTGAAGAATCTGGAGCATCTGTTTTGCAGCCTCTTGTTCGGCATATTTTTTGCTGCTGCCTTTTCCTATTGCAGTGTGACCTTTAAACTTGCACTCGACGGTAAAAATCTTCCTGTGCTCTGGTCCTTCTACACTTATTACGCTGTAGGATGGTCTTTCTTTCCATTTTTTCTGGGTTATCTCCTGAAGGGCTGTTTTGTAATCCTGCTTTAAGCTGTTCGATGTAACAAGCTCCAGTATCTTGCTTTTAAAATGATACTCAAAAAGCCTTTTTACCAGAACACAATCGTATCCACTATCTATATAAACAGCCGCCCAGAAAGCTTCAAACACATCACAGAGTATGGATGGGTTTTTGTTAGAGCCTTTCGTCTCCTCACCCTTGCTAAGGAGTATGTATTTATCAAAATCAAAAGACTTTGCCAGACTCGCCAGAAACTCCTCGCTTATCAAGAAAGATTTAAGCTGTGAAAGCTCTCCCTCTTTTTTGTTGGGAAAGGCTTCCACAAGTATGTTTACAGTAATGAAGTTTACAAGAGCATCCCCAAGAAATTCCAGAACTTCATAGTTTTCGGCGCTTTTAGAAAAAGATATGTGTGTAAAGGCCTTTTTGATGAGGTTTGGATTTTTAAATTTATAACCTATTCTTTCCTCTAAAAGCCCAAAACTCTCCATTATATGAGTATTATGCTTTTAATCAAGTCTGCCAAGTATTATGCATGAGTTTGTGCCACCAAAACCAAAGGAGTTTGACAGGACATATCTCACATCATACTGTATGGCTTTGTTTGGCACGTAGTCTAAATCGCATTCTGGATCTTGATTTTCAAGGTTTATAGTGGGTGGTATGATGCCTGTTTCTATGGTTTTAACAGAAGCTACCGCTTCCACCGCTGAAGCAGCCCCTAAAAGATGTCCTATCATAGATTTGTTTGAGCTTATTTTAAGCTTGTAAGCGTGGTCTTTGAAAACCTTTTTTATAGCCAGTGTCTCTATCTTATCGTTTAAAGGTGTGGAAGTCCCATGAGCATTTATGTAATCTATATCCTCTGGATTCAAAGAAGCATCTTTCAAAGCCAGCCTCATACACATAGCAGCCCCTTCGCCATCAGAACAAGGAGCGGTGACATGGAAAGCATCATCAGTAGCTGCGTATCCTTTTAACTCAGCGTATATTTTTGCACCTCTTTTTTTGGCATGCTCATACTCTTCCAGCACCAGTATGCCAGCACCCTCGCCCATCACAAAACCATCTCTTTGGCTATCAAAGGGTCTTGATGCTTTCTGAGGTTCGTCGTTTCTGGTGGAAAGAGCTTTCATAGAGGCAAAACCAGCTATACCAAGAGGGGTAATGGCGCTTTCTGTACCTCCCGCTATCATAACATCCGCATCGCCTCTTTGGATAATCCTGAAGGCATCCCCTATAGAGTGGTTTCCGGTGGCACAGGCTGATACGACACAGTAGTTTGGACCCCTGAAGCCGTATCTTATAGCCACGACACCTGAAGCCATATTGGCTATTCCATAAGGTATGAAGAAGGGGGATACCCTCCTTGCACCCTTTTGCTTTACAACTTCGTTTTGCTCTTCTATATCTTTTAAACCACCTATGCCAGTGCCTATTATAACCCCTACTCTATCCTTATCTATGTTTGCGTCTTCTAAACCTGCATCCTTTATGGCTTCCATAGCGGCGGCATAGGCAAACTTTATAAAATCGGATAGTTTTTGAGCATCCTTCTTATCAAAGTAATTCTCGGGATTGAAATTTTTCACTTCAGCGGCTATCTTAACACTGAGCCCATAGTCATCTGGATTAAAACACGATATCAGATCTATCCCGCTTTTTCCAGCCACAAGATTTTCCCAGAAATCTTTTACACTGTTCCCTATGGGGGTTATAGCGCCTATGCCTGTTATAACTACTCTTCTCATTTCAACTTTTCATTGAGATAGTTTATAACATCCCCAACGGTCTTTATCTTTTCAGCATCTTCGTCGGGTATTTCTATATTGAACTCCTCTTCAAAGCTCATGATAAGCTCCACAACATCAAGGGAGTCCGCCCCTAAATCTTCCACAAACTTTGCATCCGGAGTAAGTTTATCAACCTCTACTCCTAGCTGGTCCGCTATTATTTCTTTGATTCTCTGTTCTTTGTCCATAAATGCCTCCTTTAAATAAGATATTTATTAAAGCATACCACCGTTTACATTTATCACTTCACCAGTTATGTAAGAGGCTTCCTCTGAAGCCAGAAACAGCACCGCATTGGCTACATCCTCAGGGAGGCCAAACCTTCCAAGAGGTATTTGTTTTTTATAAGCTTCTTTTACCTCTTCTGGTA
>CAYFGH010000013.1:5195-19704 GCA_964342735.1 uncultured Aquificaceae bacterium | reverse complement strand
TTATGTGTTGTATAATGTTTATATGATATATGAGGTTTTTGTCTATGAAATAGATAAGGATGTATTAGAGGATTTACTCTTAGAAGAGCCTTTTGGTTTTGAGATTTTAGAAAAAAATGGAAACATATGGAAGATATCCACAAATAAGAGGATAGAGGGGATAGAACCTTTAGAGTTTAACAGGATAATCTATGAGGAGTTTGATTTTGGAGAGTTAGAACCTGTAAGAGAGGATGTTTTTGTAATAATGCCCTCATATGCTTTTCCTATAAAGATTAAAAAGGGTATGGCTTTTGGCACCGGGCTTCACGAATCCACACAGATTATGCTTTCTTTTATAAAGGATTTTGTGGGTAGGTTTGACAGTGTGCTGGATGTGGGCTGTGGCAGTGCTATACTTTCAATAGCAAGTAGATACTTTACAAAATCTTATGTAAAAGCCATTGACATAGACCCGGTGGCGATAAAGGAGGCAAAAGAAAACGCTTTAAACAACGGCATAAAAGATATATATTTTGAGGTGGCAACCCCTTCTGATATTTTAAATAGATATCATCTTGATAAGGATACCAAGAAAAACTATATAAAGGATGATAACTTTTACGATTACTTTATAGGGGTTTACGATGTGGTGCTGGCAAACCTTGAGATGCATATTTTTGAAGAGGAGTTTAAAAACCTTGTAAAGCTATTCAGGAAGCATCTAATAATATCTGGCATTTACAAAGATGAAGAAAACAGCATAAAATCTATGGTAAAAGAGTTTAATCTTAAAATCCTGAAACAGCTTACAAAAAATGACTGGCATGGTTTTGTAATCGGGAAAGGGTAAATGTTTTTAAGATTTTACGATAAAACAGCATTTATATACAAAGGTAAGAGTATATCTTACAAAGAACTCATTGAAAAAGCGGAGTTTTACAGCGCCGCGATAGACATAATACCGGGGGATAGAGTTGTCATATTCTCGGAAAACAGGCCGGAGTGGGCTTACGCTCTTTTTGGCATATGGCGAAGGGGTGGTATTGCACTTCCCATTGACCACATGGCCTCTGAAGAGGAGATAGCTTTTATATTAAAAGATGCCATGCCAAAGTATGCCTTTGTATCTCCTGATTTAAAGGGTGTATTTGCAAGGGCTGTGAAAAGGCAAAGGTATAAGGTAGAGGTTATAGATATAGAGGATTTCATACCCTTTCAAGACCCAAAAGAACCCGTTGCAAACATATCTGAGGATGTGGCACTCCTTCTTTATACCTCAGGTACCACAGGACAGCCAAAGGGTGTTATGCTCACTTTTGGAAACCTCCAGTCAAACATAGAGGCTATAGCCAAAGAAAACATCGCCTCTTCAAAGGATGTAACGATAGCGATACTCCCCTTTCATCACGCTTACCCTCTTATGGTATCTCTTTTAGTACCCATATATCTTGGTGCCACAATCATATTCAGTGAAAACCTGTCCTCAAGCTCTCTGATAAATCTTATAGTAGCAAACAGGGTAACCGCTCTAATAGGTGTGCCGAAGCTTTATAAGATACTCCACGAGAGGATATTTAAAGAGATAAACAGCATCCCTGTGGCAAAAAGACTTTTTTCTCTGGTGGATTTTCTGGGCAGTCCAAAGCTTGGTAAAATCGTTTTTAGAAAGCTTCATAAGAGCTTTGGAGGGAGCTTAAGATACTTTATAAGTGGCGGGGCAAAGCTTGACCCAAATATAGCTCACGATCTTTACATGCTCGGGTTTGATGTGTTAGAGGGGTATGGTCTTACAGAGACCTCTCCCATAGTGAGTTTTAACGTGCCGGGGAGTATAAAGATAGGCTCTGTCGGAAAGCCAATACCGGGGGTTGAGGTTAAAATCGCTGAGGACGGGGAGATTCTGGTAAAGGGAAAAAATGTGATGAAAGGCTACTGGCAAAGGCCAGACCTCACAAACGAAGTTATAAAAGATGGCTGGTTTTACACCGGAGACCTTGGCTATCTTGACGAGGATGGTTATCTTTACATAGTAGGAAGGAAAAAAGAGCTAATAGTCCTTGAAAACGGCAAGAAGGTAATACCAGAAGAGATAGAAAATCTCATACTTTCTAAAAGCGATATCATAAAAGAGGTGGCTCTAATAGAAAAGGATGGGCACCTTCACGCTATCATTGTCCCTGATTTTGAGCTTGTGAAAGAAAAAGGCATAGTAAATTTAAAAGAGTATATCACATGGGAGGTGATTGACAAAGTAAACAGGGAGCTTCCTCCTTATAAAAATATTACAGATTTTAGCATAAGAGAAGAGGAGCTTCCCAAAACGAGGCTTGGAAAGATAAAGAGGTTTTTACTAAAAGCCCCAAACGAAGAGCTTATAAAACAAGAAGAACCAAAAAAAGAAGAAAAGATGTCTGTTGGCATAATGACGGAGCAAGAAGCCATCTTGCTTGATTATCTTAGAAAATACAAATCTGATATATCTCCAAAAGACCATCTGGAGATAGACCTTGGCCTTGATTCTTTAGACAAGGTGGAGCTTTTGAGCTTTTTAGAAAAAACATTCGGTATAAACTTACCCGAAAAAGAGCTATCAAAGTATCTTTCGGTAGAACAGCTTATGAACCTTGTATCAACCCAGGAGGCAAAAAATATAAAGGATGTAAACTGGCATGAGATACTGAGCGAATCTCAGGCTGTTGATTTGAGTGAGTACAAAGATGATATTATAGTGTATGGTTCTCATGTATTAAGATATATTTTTAAGCTTTACTTCAGATTTCAAGTGGAGGGGCTTCCAAACCTTCCGAAGGAAAAGCCCTATATCATAGCTCCAAACCATGCCAGCTATTTAGATGGGTTTTTGATAGCTGCCTCTTTGCCAAAGGAGCTTATAAAGGATACGTTTTTTGTGGGGGCTAAGGAGTATTTTGAGGGTGAGATCGGAAGCCTTATTGCAAGATATTTTCATGTGATAACGGTGGATACCCAGTCCAGTGTCAAAGAAACCCTTGTAAAATCTGCTGGTGTTTTAAAAGCTGGTAAAATCTTAGTTATATTCCCAGAAGGAGCCAGAACCAGAAACGGCAAGCTCCTTCCTTTTAAAAAGGGTGTGGCGATACTGAGCAAAGAGCTAAACGTGCCTATAGTCCCCTCCGCCATAAAGGGTTCTTACGATGCTATGAAGATAGGGGACTGGTTTCCAAAGCCAAAGAAGATAGTGATAAGATACGGATGGCCTCTAACAGAGTACAGGTTTTCTTACGATGAGATAATAGGAAGGCTGGAAGAGGCCGTAGAGTCACTTTTAACCTTGCCATAAGCCAATAGCAGAAAAGATAATGATATTTGTATGCTATAATTATATTTTATTAATTTTTTGGAGGTTTTTATGAAAGTTTTGATAACGGACCCGATATCTCCAAAAGGTGTAGAGATTCTCAAAAAAGAGTTTGAAGTAGATTACTATCCAGAGATAAAGTATGAAGAGCTTCTGGAGATTGTAGAAAATTATGATGCTATAGTGACAAGAAGTAGAACCCCGGTTACCACAGAGCTTTTGGAGAGAGCTAAAAATCTGAAGGTGGTGGGAAGAGCAGGGGTTGGCGTTGACAACGTTGATATAGAAACCGCTTCCAAAAAAGGTATTCTGGTGTGCAATACCCCTGGGGCTAACACCATAGGTGCCACAGAGCTTACCATAGGCCATATGATAAATGTTATAAGAACTATACACAAAACCCACAATACGATAATGGATTACAGATGGGAAAGACACAGCTTCATGGGTATTGAGCTTTTTGGAAAAACGCTTGGCATCATAGGGCTTGGAAACATAGGCTCTCAGGTGGCTATAAGGGCAAAGGCTTTCGGTATGAAGGTGCTTGCCTATGACCCTTATATACCAAGAGAAAAGGGTGACAGGCTTGGAGTGAAGCTTTATGATGATCTGGACGAGATGCTGGCGGTGTCTGATATAGTGACCATCCATACCCCTCTTACCCATGAAACGAAGGGTATGATAAACAAAGAGCGCATCGCCAAGATGAAAGACGGTGCTATCATTATAAACTGTGCCAGAGGCGGTATCATAGTAGAATGGGATCTCATAGAAGCTCTTAAAAGCGGAAAACTCTACGGGGCTGGTATAGACGTTTTTAGCAAGGAACCACCACCAAAAGAGCTTGTGGATGCTTTTAGAGAGTGTAAAAACGTGTCTTTGAGCGCTCACATAGGTGCAAACACCTATGAATCTCAGGAAAACGTAGGCGTTATAATAGCCCAGCAGGTAACTAAAGCTTTGAAGGGTCAGCCGGTGGACTATGTGGTAAACGCTCCGTTCCCGGATATATCCGTGATAACCCTTATCAAGCCTCATCTTGATCTGGCGGAGAATATGGGTAGCTTTATAGCTCAGCTCAGCACCGATGGTATAAAGAAGGTAAAGGTGGAGGTGACCGGTGAGCTTGCTAAAAACTCAAAACCGGTGGTGGCAGCCGTTTTAAAAGGTGTTCTAAAAAGCATCACAGATTATCCGGTTAACATAATAAACGCCACATACCTTGCCAAAGATTACGGCATTGAGGTAGAAGAGGTATCCAGCGAAGAGTCTCCGGATTTTAAGCACTATATAAAGATTACAGCTTACGGTGATGTGCAGGAGAGGGTAGTGGGCGGAAGCCTCATCGAAAACCAGATACCTCGTATATTACAGATAGACAGATTTTATGTGGACGTAGAACCAGAGGGTGTTATGCTTGTGTTTGAAAACAAGGATGCACCGGGGGTTATAGGCACTATAGGTTCCATATTAGGACAGGCAAACGTCAACATAGCTGGTTTCAGACTTGGCAGAGAAAAGAAAGGTGGTATTGCCCTCGGGGTTTTGAATCTGGATTCAAAAGTGAGCGATGAAGTGCTTGAGAAACTCAAAAGGATTCCTCAGATTATATCTATGAAGCAGGTAATACTATGATACTGGTGCAGAAGTTTGGCGGGACTTCGGTAGGTTCTATAGAGCGTATAGAAAACGCTGCCAGCAAGGTTATAAAAGCCATAGAAAGGGGTTATAAGCCGGTGGTGGTGTCCTCTGCGATGGCGGGTGAGACCGAAAGGCTTATAAAGCTAGCCAAGTCTATAGATGAATACCCAAACTACAGAGAGCTGGACCAGCTTATCTCCACCGGTGAACAGCAGGCTATAGCCCTTTTTGCCCTCATGCTCATGAAAAAAGGATACAACGCTGTAAGCCTCTGCGGATGGCAGATACCTATACAGACGGATGATGTCCATTTTAAGGCAAGCATCAAGAATATAAACACTAAAAAGATTTTTGAGCTTTTAGAAAAGGGAATGATACCTGTGGTGGCTGGTTTTCAGGGTATTGACGATAAAGGGGATATAACCACGTTAGGAAGAGGCGGTTCTGATACCACCGCTGTGGCGCTGGCTGGGTATTTGAAAGCGGACTGTGAGATATATACGGATGTGAACGGCGTTTATACCACAGACCCTCGTATAGTAAAACACGCTAAAAAGATAGATTTTATATCTTACGAGGAGATGCTTGAGATGGCATCTCTGGGCGCTAAGGTGATGCAGATAAAAAGTGTGGAGTTTGCTGCGAAGTTTGGTTCTCGTATACATGTAAGATCATCTTTTGAGGATAGCGAAGGCACCTGGATAGTACCGGAGGAAGAGATTATGGAGAAAAAGGCTGTAAGGGCTATCACCGCCGATGTAAACGAATCAAGGCTCACCATAACACACATACCAGACAAACCGGGCATCGCTGCGGAGATTTTTAAAAGCCTTGGTGATGCACATATAGTGGTGGATATGATAGTGCAGAACGTATCTGTGGATGGGTATACCGATATGTCTTTTACTGTAAACAAGAACGATGCTCACAAGGCTGAGGAGATTACAAGGAAAGTGGCACAGAAGCTAAATGCCAGAGGTGTGTTGAGAGATGACGATGTGGCCAAGATATCTGTGGTGGGTATAGGTATGAAAAGCGCCTACGGTATAGCAGGGCGCATGTTTGAAGTGCTTGCTGCTAACAACATAAATATAAAAGCCATATCCACCTCTGAGATTAAGATATCCTGTCTTATAGATGAAAAATACACAGAGCTCGCCGTCAGAGCCCTTCATGAAGAGTTTATAGAAAAAGATGAGTCTTGATAAAAAAAGAGCCAGAGAGATTTTAGAGGCTTTTAAAAGCTTAAAAATCGCTGTAATAGGCGATGTGATGCTGGATCACTATCTTTTTGGCAACGTAGAGAGGATATCCCCAGAGGCGCCGGTGCCGGTGGTGGAGGTAATATCTGAGGAATACAGGCTTGGTGGGGCTGCAAACGTCGCCAGCAACCTGGCCTCTTTACACGTTAAAACCTATTTGTGTGGTGTGGTGGGGGATGACAGCGCAAACACCATAATGTCTAAAAGGCTCAAAGAGCTTGATATAGAAAATCTAAACATCATCTCCAGCAAACCCACCATACAGAAAACCCGTATAATAGCCTCTCATCAACAGCTTATAAGGATAGACTGGGAAGATAGAACCCCGTTTCAGGATTTTAAGATGATACTTGAAAGACTTCCAAAGGATATAGACGGGGTTATCGTATCAGATTATGCGAAGGGTACCATCACGAAAGACCTCTGCGAGGCTCTGGTGAAATCATACCCTTTTGTGTCCGGAGATCCAAAACCCTCCCACAAACACTTCTACAGGGGCTTTAGCGTCATCACCCCAAACGAAAAAGAGGCAAAGGCCATGTTTCCGGAAGAGGATATCTTTGTTCTTGGTAAAAGCCTGAAAACTGAGCTAAATCTAACATACCTTGCCATAACCCTTGGTCCAAAGGGCGTTGCTTTTTTTGAAGACGGGGCTGTTCATACATACAGCGCAAAGGCCAAAGAGGTTTACGATGTAACGGGTGCTGGGGATACGTTTCTGGCGGTTTTAACAGCCTCTTTGTTATCTGGAGCTAAGACATCGGAAGCCTGCGAGCTTGCCAACACCGCTGCCGGTATAGTGGTATCAAAAATAGGTGCAGCTTCCACCACCGTTGATGAGATCCTTGAAAATATTTAAAACAGTCCGCTAAATCCCCACAAATCGCAAAAGCTTTCTATACATTCAAAAAGCTCTGAGGCGTTTTCGCAAAACCCCTTATAGCAACAAGAACCCTTATCGTCGTTGAAAACAAGCTCTATAAAACCGTTTTTGTTTATTTTCATGTCTACGTTTATATTCTTTTTCTCGTATATTCCAAGATATCCATAATCCATACTAAACCACATAAATATGTTTAGTGCCAGTATATGCTCTAAATCCCTGTATATGTATGCTATAGAGTCGTTTTTAAATTCGTAGGATACATCTTCACAGTCCACCTATTAAATGTAAATTGCTTGATCGTATTGATAAATGATATATCTCATGTGTGATAATTTACCCTATTTCATAAAAAATTAATACTCTTATGATATGCTATTTTGATATGAAGCTAAAGAATATAAAGAGTGCTATTTTTGGTGTCTTGGTATTTGGGCTTTTAACATCAAAAGCCTATGCAGATGAAAAACCACTTGTGCTTACACCCGCCAAAGCGGTCTCAATTTTTATACACAACAACTACAACGTTTTAATAGACAAATACAACATAGATAAAGCCTATGCTAACTATCTTGAAGCCAGAGCCCATACGAACCCGAGCATATATATAAACAGCGTTCAGCATGAGATAAGAAACTTTGAGCTAAGGAGCAAGGACTCCACTTCTGCTATAGGTATATCAAAGCTCTTCAGGATGGGTGGAAAAAGAAGCCTCAATATGAAACTAAACTTTGCCCTTTACAAATCCAGCATATACGCTCACGATGATAATACCAGAAATCTTGTGATTGGTCTTATGAGCCTTTATTATCAGGTGCTTATAGATAAGATTGCCCTGAGGCAGGCAAAGGATGACCTTGAAAACTACGATAAGGTTTTAAAAATAGCAAAGTATCAAAGGGACTACGGATTTATATCAAACCTTGATTACTTCAAGCTGTCTGTTTACAGGGTAAACCTTCAAAGTGCCGTTTATCAGGCAAAAGCCCAGTATGAAAACGATTTAAAAGAGTTAAAAACGCTTCTCAGGGTAAAAGGAACTATAGATGTAAAAGGTGGATATCCTGTAGCATTTTTATTAAACGAAAAACCAGATTTGAAAAAGTATGAAGAGCTTGCTTTAAACAGGTTTGATATAAAAGCTGCAAAGTATCAGCTTCAATCGGATATGTACAATCTCAAGTTTCAAAAAGCCCAAAACATACCGGATTTAACCTTCAACTTTGAAATAGATACGGTAGGTATAGACTCAGAAGGCAGGAGATACCCCTTTATGGTGGGTGCTGGGCTTAGCTTTCCACTGCCTATACTTGATAGAAACGTAGGTGGTATCTTAAACGCAGCTTACAGCATAAAACAGGATAAGCTTATGATTAAAAACCTTGAGGATACAGCAAAAACACAGGTTTATCAGGCTTATCAGAATTTTTTGAGCGCCCAGAAGACCTTTAGAGCCTATGTTGAAAAAAGAAAGGAGATAGAGAAAATCCTCGATATCTCCCAAAAATCCTTCGCTTTGAGGGGCATATCTGTGCTTGACTTACTTGATGCTGAGAGGACGTATAAGGATTTCATGGCAAGCTATAGAAATGCTTTGTATCAGGTGATGTTAAATAGGACACTTTTAGACCTTTACAGCAGGGGTAGTATATGAGAGTTAAAATCCTTAAAGGCGTTTTTTTACCTTGTCTTGTTTGTCTGGCTTTTACAAGCTGCAACAGTTCAAAAGCCTCAAACCAAGCCCAAAAGCCAAGCGCTTCAGCACCGATGAGCACCAGCAACATAAAGCTTGTAAAAGTAAGCCTTTCTAACTTCACCAAAACTCTGAAACTGCCCGGCACTGTCAAATCATCTCCAAACGGTGTGGTAAACGTCACTTCATCTGTAAACGGTGTTATAGAGAGGGTGCTGGTGAACATAGGCCAGAATGTACACGTTGGTGAGCCTCTTTTTTTGGTGAAATCCGCTGATGTGGCAAACCTATACTCTAACTATCTTCAGGCAAAAGCCCAATACGAGCTTGCCAGAAAAACTTACGATCTTACTAAAAAGCTCTATGAGATAGGCTCAATGTCCAAGTTTGATTTGGATAACGCCCTTGCTAATTTAAAATCTTCAAAAGCTTTGATGGATGGATACTACGCCCAGATGAGAATAATAGGTCTAAAAGGTGGTGGGTCTTACGTGATGACCAAATACATCACAAGCCCGGCAAACGGTGTTGTGGCAAAGCTCAATATACACCCGGGCGAAAAAATCATAGTAGACCCTTATACTCCCCTTGCCACTATTGTGGATACTTCCCATGTTATGGTGGAAGCAGATGCTTTCAGCAAAGATATAAGGTTCATAAAACCGGGTGAAGAGGTGGATATTACCACTTCCTCTTATCCGGGTGTTGACTTTAAGGGAAAGGTTTTTTATGTGGGGGATATCGTAGACCCAAATACAAGAACTTACAAAGTCTATATAAGGGTTAAGAATATAGAAAACTTTTTAAAGCCAAACATGTTTGTAAATGTGAAGATAATGCCAAGTACAGTTCAGGCTATGGCTATACCTCAAAGCGCGCTGGTGTTTGATAACAACAAGTTTTACGTTTTTAAATATGAAAATGGAAAGTATGTAAAAACTGAGGTTCAGGTTTATCAGGTAAAAGATAATATAGCTTATATAAAAAGCGGTCTAAACCCCGGGGATGAGGTGGTGGCCTCTGGTAGCTTGCTTTTAAAAGATGCTATAAAGGGTTGATGCTATGAGGTCATTTATAAACTTTGTGCTTCAAAACAAGCTGGTCTTTGTATTTCTAGTGATACTTCTTTTTATATTTTCTTTTTTTGGTCTTAAAAAGCTTGATATAGAACCATTTCCTGATTACTCGCCGGTGGTGGTGGAGATAACTGCTATATATGCTGGGCACTCTGCCAAAGAGGTTGAAAAACAAGTGACGGTGCCTTTGGAGAGCGCCCTTTCAGCAATCCCATACGCTACCAAGATAAATACCTTGTCTTTATACGGGCTTTCTGATGTGAAGGTCACGTTTAGCTACGATATAAGCTATGATGCTGCTAAACAGCACATTATAAACAGGCTAAGTCAGGTTAATCTTCCGCCGGGGGTTCAGCCGGTTATTCAGGCAAACCCCGTTGGTGAGGTGATGAGGTTTCAGGTAAGAGGCTTAAAGCATCAATCCCTCATGTATCTCAGGACGCTGGCGGACTGGCCTATATGCAGACAGATTAAAACGGTACCCGGCATAGAAGATTGCAACCCCATAGGTGGTTTTGAAAAGCAGTATCAGGTGATTGTAGATCCCCAAAAGCTCATAAAGTATAACCTTACACTGTCTCAGGTGCAAAACGCCATAGCAAACGCCAATATAAACGTGGGTGGTAACTACACCGAGATAGGAGAGCAAACTTACACCATCCGTGGTATCGGGCTTATAAAAAATTTAGACGATATAAAAAATATAGTTTTGACAAACTATAACGGCACACCCATCACCGTGGCTGATATCGGTGAAGTGAGGATAGGGCATGCACCGGTACAGGGTTATATGGGTCTTAGCATAAGAGAACCTGATGGTAAATGGTATTCAAGAAATCAGGTGGTGGTGGTAACAGCTGTCATGAGAAAAGATGCCCAGTCTGTACCCACGTTAAAAGCCCTAAACAAAAAGATTGAAGAGTTAAACGAGCAGTACAAGCCTCAGGGTGTTGAGCTTGTGCCCTATTATACAAGACAAACGCTTTTAGATGCTGTTATACACAAGATAAAAGAAAACGCTACGATGGGTATTTTGCTGATACTTGCCATGGTGATATTTTTCTTAGGGGATATACCGGTGGCTCTTGTGGTGGCTTCTGTGGTGCCGATAGCCCTTATATCCACGTTAGCTTTTATGGCTTTACGAGGCGAGGAGGCAAACCTTATCTCCCTTGGAGCTGTGGATTTTGGTATTATCATAGATAGCGCTATATTGCTGGCGGAAAACATCTTTAGAATATCACAGGAAAAAGACAACCGCAACCCAGATTACGTTATAGCGTATGCTGCTATGGACATAGGAAAGCCCATAATGTTTTCAATACTCATCATCATAGCCTCTTTTATACCGCTTTTTATGATGAGCGGTGCCCAGGGGGTTTTGTTTAGTCCGATGGCAAGGACTTACGTCTATGCTCTTGCTATAGCCATAATACTCACTTTTACCTTTGTGCCTTCAGCGATAGGTCTTATTAAGAAGGAGATAAACAAGAAAGAACCAAAAATCCCTCTTCTTCTTACAGATTTTTATATTAAAATCCTCAAACAAATATTGAAGGTTGCAAAGCCATTTGCTGTGGTGAGCTTTGTAGCGATAGGTATTATGCTTTTGTGTTTTAAGTTTTTAGGAACGGAGTTTATACCCACCTTAGATGAGGGAAACATATATTTAAGGATTACGTTTCCATACAGCATAGCCCTTTCCACCTCTCACAAGTATGCCAATGAAGTAAGACAATATATGATGACGTTTCCAGAGGTGGTATCTGTGGATAGCCGTGCTGGTAGACCTGAGGATGGCACAGACGATGTTGGTCCATACGATACCGAGTATTCTATACAGCTTTTGCCATATTCAAAGTGGCCATCTGGTATGACAAAACAAAAGCTTGAAGATATCATGAGAAGACATCTTGAGAAGATGTTTCCGGGGGCTGATGTAAACTTTTCCCAGTATATACAGGACAACTTTGACGAGGTGCTTTCTGGTGTAAAAGGTGAAAACTCTTTAAAGATATATGGCCCAAGCTTAAAAGAGCTTGATAAGTTAGGAAGAGAGATAACGCCTATATTAGAGCATGTAAAGGGAATGACAGACGTTGGTATGTATAAAGAGTTAGGTCAGCCAGAGATAGACGTGAGGGTGGACAGGGAAAAGGCTGCAAGGTATGGTCTAAATACAGGTGATGTTTTAAACATCATTCAGGCAGCTATAGGAAGCTCTCCGGTGACAGAGGTTTTAAAAGGCGATGAACAGTTTGACCTGGTGCTTAGATTTCCAAAAGATTACAGAAAAACTGCAAAGGATATAGCCTCTATACCTATACTGACACCCAGCGGACAGATTATAAAACTGGGAGATGTGGCGGATGTAACATATCACATAGGTGCATTTTTCATATACAGAGAAAACTATCAGAGGTTTTTACCTATAAAGTTTAGCATCACCACTTCCAATGTGGGTGGTGTGATAAAGAGGGCAAAAGAGGCTATAGCAAAATCCGTGAAGCTACCACCAGGATACCATCTTGAGTGGAGCGGTGAGTATAAGCAGATGATACAGGCCCAGCGTCAGATGGCCATCATAATCCCTGTAGCTGTTTTTATAGCTTTGGCGATACTGTATCTTTACTTTAAGTCTTTAAGATACACTTTTGTAGCTTTTTCAAGTGCTATAGTGGCTATAGGCACTGCCATAGTGACGCTTCTTGTACTTGGTATGGCTTTCAGCGTTTCCTCCGCTATAGGTTTTATATCTATAATGGGTGTTTCAATAATGAACGGCTCTGTGATAGTTACGCAGTTTATAAAGCTTTATGAGAGTGGACTGTCTGTTTATGATGCTGTTGTAGAGACCATGAAGGATAAATTTAGGCCTGTTTTGATGACGGGTCTGGTGGCAGCTCTTGGGCTCTTGCCAGCGGCTCTCAGAACCGGTATCGGTACACAGGTGCAAAAACCTCTGGCGGTAGTGGTAGTAAGCGGTATGAGTATAGGCACTATCGCAACGCTTCTTTTGATACCTGTGCTTCTTTATATAGTTCCACCAAAAGAGTATCCTAAGTTTTAGAGCACTTACGCTTTCTGGCTTTTCCTGTTTTCTATATATAAAAATAGAGCTATTGTGATAAGCACGGAAAATGATACAGCATAAAAAGAAAACCTGAATACCTCTGTGATGCCGTAAGCCTCTGATATGAGCATCTGGAATTTGTATAAAATGGCTTTTGCTATTATATGTGAGTCAAACTTTTTTTCAAAAAGCTTAAAACCTGTGTCGTTGAAGGTTCTTGAATCGTTTATGTAATCAAAGTTTTTTGCTGTGTAAGAGGTGATGATGTTTGTGGCTATCGATGTTCCAAGGGATGCTCCTATGAGCCTCATATACCCGTATATGGCGGTGGAAAGTCCCATAAGCTCTTGTTTTACGGAGTTAAAGGCTATCTTTAAGATGGGGGCAAAGAAAAGCCCCATTCCAGAGCCCACCAAAAGCATATAAAGGGTTATATCGTATCTTGGAGTATAGTAATCTATGTTTGATAAAAAGAAAAAAAGCGTTATCATGAGAATTGCCTCTGAAAAAAATATCAGTATGGCCGGGTTTATCCTGTCTGCTAGTCTGCCACCTATCAGCGAGAAAACACCTATTCCTATAGCGTATGGAAATATGTGAAGCCCTGTCTCAAAGGTTCCCAAATCCCTTACCCTCTCAAAATATATGGGTATCGTATAAACCGTCTGGAAGAACGTAAGCCCCTGCACCAGCACAAATACGCTTACTGCCAGCGTAAACTCTAAATTTTTAAATATCTCAAGCCCCACAAGCTTATTATCGGACACTGTTTCTAAAAGCAAAAAAACTAAGAAAGATAGTACAGATATGGTTAAAAAGTATATGGTTTTTGTATTTGAAAACCAGCCCCACTTTTCGCCTTTTGATAAGAGGATTATAGAGGACACGCTAAAACACGATAGCGCCAGAAAGCTCCATATGTTAAACATCGTTTTCTGGCTTTTAATATGATAAGAGGGCAAAAACGAAACCCCCAAAGCCAGAAGAAGGACAGAAATGGGTACGTTTATGTAGAAGATAGAGCGCCACGAGATATACTCCACAAGATACCCACCTATCGTGGGACCAAGCCCCGGTGCAAAGGACATACCAAGGGCGTATATGCCCATAGCCCTTCCTCTTTCTTCTTTTGAAAAGCTCATCTGGATGATGGCCTGTCCTGCTGGTATCACAAGCCCTTCTCCTATACCTTGAGTGCTTCTAAATATTATCATCTCCAGCAACGAGTGAGCCTGCCCCGCCAGTACGCTTCCTACCGTGTAGAATATAAGCCCCACTATATAGACCCTTTTAAAACCGTGAATTCCAGATATCGTATTAAAAGCGAGCATCGTGATGGCGGTGGAGATAAGATAGCTAATAGAAACCCATTCTATACCAAACAGGTCTGTATGAAGGGGAGCTATCATCCTCGGCATAGCGACGTTGACGCTGGTGGTCCCAAGCACCACCATAAAAACGCCCAAAGATACTATACCCACGTAAAACCATTTCATGACTGACCAATCAATAATATTATATCAGATAAAAACATCTTTATAAAATGATATATAATGTTTTTA
>CAYFGH010000013.1:0-5095 GCA_964342735.1 uncultured Aquificaceae bacterium | reverse complement strand
AATGACAAAAAAAGAACTCCTCTTATATACGCTACTCTCTTTTTATTTTTTCTTTCTTGGCAACAGCATACTCTCTATCACATCCCCTGATGAAGGAAGGAATCTGTATGCAGCTTCTTACATGCTTCAAACGGGACATTTTTTAACGCCTATGTTTAACTGCCATTTCAGGTTTGAAAAACCACCCATGCTTTACTGGGTGAGCGATTTGTTTTTTCTTATATTTGGGGTTCATGTATGGCTTGCAAGGGCTGTCTCTGGCTTGAGCGCTTTTATAATAGGTATATACACCTATAAAATAGCAAAGGATATATATAACTTGGAAAACCCTTTTTATGCACCTTTGATACTTTTTACCATCACCCATCTCTGGATAGAATCAAGGGCTTACGTTCCAGAGATGCTTCTTACAGCTTTTGAGATAATATCGATATACTACTTTTTAAAAGAGAAAACTACTCTTGGGTATATCTTTATGGGCTTTGCCACGCTCACAAAGGGGCCTGTGGGGACTGCTGTGGTGCTGATGGTGATTGTTTCTTTGAAAAGGGATATAAACTTTATAAAAAAGCTCTTTGATATAAAAGGTATCTTGCTATACATATTGTTTGGCTGGGGCTGGTATATTTATATGGTCTACAGATACGGTTTTTACTACATATACAAGTTTTTCATAAGAAACAACATAGACGTTTATACAGGGCAGAAGAATATCCACCTTTACCCCTTTTATTACTATATAATAGTGCTTTTGATAGCCCTAATCCTCTGGATTCCCTGGTTTTACAGCTTTTTGAAAGAATATATAAAAGATAAAAATAAAACAGCCACCGATATGCTTATATGGTCTTTAGTGGTGCTGTTGTTTTTCACACTGTCTAAAAACAAGCTTCATCATTATATAATAAGCATTTATGTGCCCATTTCAATATTTATATCCATATACGCCTCAAAAAAGCTTATAAAACTAAACCTACTCTTATCAAGCCTTTTGCTTTTTGTGCTTTTTGTACTGGCTTATCGCTACGAGTCAGAGCGCTTTGTGCCAAAGGCTGTTTCTATAATAAAAGCCCAGAAACTTCCGGTATACTATGATAATGCCCATCTATCCGCGATGGTGTATTATCTAAACACATGCATAGACTCTTTGCCAGAATATACGCCCAAACGCTATTTTGTAATATCAAAAAATCCACCACAGGATATGAAAGGGTATAAGCTTTTAACAAAGGGCATAGAGTTTGATGGCACTTATTATCTTTATGAGAAAAATTAAATGTCTATAAGCTCCAGCACTCTGTTTAAGTCTGGTGGGACCTCTATCGGGGATTCGGCGGATTTCATGGCGGTATCCGGGTCTTTTAAACCAGAGCCGGTGAGTGTGCAGACCACTACATCCCCCTCTTTAAAGATACCCTCTTTGGCGCTTTTGATAAAACCTGCCACCGAAGCAGCAGAGGCTGGTTCGCAAAACACCCCTTCGTAAGAGGCTATGAGTCTGTAAGCGTAGAGGATTTCATCGTCTGTGACCGCGTCAATTTTGCCGTTTGATTCTTTGGCAGCCTGAATGGCGCTTCTCCAGCTGTAAGGGTTTCCTATCTTTATAGCGGTGGCTATGGTTTGAGGGTTTTTTATAGGATATCCTTTTACTATGGGAGCTGAGCCTTCGGCCTGATATCCCATCATGATGGGTAATCTTTTTGACTTTCCTAAGGCGTGGTATTCTTTGTAGCCTTTCCAGTAGGCGGTTATGTTTCCAGCGTTTCCCACCGGGATGAAGTGATATGTGGGGGCATCTCCAAGGGCGTCTATTATTTCAAAGGCGGCGGTTTTTTGACCCTCAATTCTGTATGGGTTTACAGAGTTTACCACTTCCACTGGAAGTATCTCTCCGATTTTTCTTACTATAAAAAGAGCATCGTCAAAGTTTCCAAGGAGCGCTATCACCTTAGCCCCGTATATGATGGCCTGAGAGAGTTTTCCAAGGGCTACGGCGCCTTTTGGAAGCACCACAAACGCTTTCATGCCAGCCCTTGCAGCGTATGCTGCGGCGGAAGCGGAAGTGTTGCCGGTGGAGGCACATATCACCGCCCTTTTGCCAGCTTCGGCGGCTTTTGATATGGCCATCGTCATGCCCCTGTCTTTAAAAGAACCCGTCGGATTCAAACCTTCAAACTTGAAGTAAAGCTCTACATCCACTTTTAACATGTCCGGTATTCTCTGGGCTTTTATGAGCGGGGTGTTGCCTTCGTATAGCGTTATAACAGGTGTTTTATCAGATACCGGTAGGTATTCTCTGTATTGATGTATCAGTCCTTTCCAATAACCCATATCTAAATATTTTAGCACAGGCTTTATGTTTTAGATGCATGAAATGCCTTATACCTTCTCTATAAACGTTATTATCCTCTCTTTGGTTTTATCCCTTCTGTAGCTTGGTATGTTTTTGTTGCATATGCTGCATGTTTCATATACTAAAAGCTCAATACTGGGGTTTAAAGATTTTAACTGAGATATCGCCTCTTTCTGGGTATCAAAAAATAGTTTACCACCTATAGTTTTAAGGCTTTTAAAATAATCTTGAAACTCATGTCCCACCTCATAACAGCACTCTTTGGCAGAAGGACCTATGAAGGCAAAATGGGGCTTTTCCGAAAAGCTATCAAACAGCAAAAAGGCTTTTTCTAAAATGCCGTTATAGAGCCCTCTCCAGCCAGCATGCACAGCCCCCACAAAGTTTCTGGATTTTAAGAGTATGGGAACGCAATCGGCGGTTTTTATACCTATCTTAAAACCTGCTTTGTCTGTGATAACACCATCAGCTTCTATTTGGGTATCTTTTTTATCAACATACACCACTATGTTTGAGTGTATTTGCTTTGGTAAAAATACGTCTTCTAAATGCTTTGATATACCTATCTTAAAATCTTCAAACTCTCCATAAAAAAGCATCTAAACGAGGGCTTCTTCAAATACCATGCTCTGATGGTCTATGCTGGAAGCACAGCACCCACCGCAGGAAGCACATTTTTTAACGGCTATCTCGTATCCATCCGGTAGCAAATCCATGATGTTTAAGTTTAGTTTTTCCTCTTCTGAGGACAGAGATATGGTGTTTGTGATGGGGTCTATATGAGAAACCGTATATTCTTTGTTGTTAAAGCCTATCTGTGTGCCAACAGGTGGTAATATGTATTTTATAACGTAGTTTATCTTCTCGAATGACATGCAGCACACCAGCTTACCGCAGGGACCAGTGAATTTTGATGGAGACATGGGTAGATTTTGCATTTCCATATCCTTCAGGTTCACAGATTCAAACACGTCTATGAAGTTTGAGCAGCAGGTTTTTAACCCGCACATTCCTACAGCCCCAAGCATTTGAACCGCATCTCTGGTGCCTATCTGCCTCATCTCTATCCTTTTTTTGATGGCTTTGGCTAAATCTTTTACCAGCTGTCTAAAATCCACTCTGGACTCCGCGGTATAAAAGAAAAAGGACTTTACGTCTTCTATGGGTACGTAAGCTTTTATGAGTTTCAGCGAAAGGTTGTGCTGTTTTGCTAAGTCCTTTGCTATCTTTATGTAGTTTTGAGACACCCTTTTTAGATGATTCATCTTCGATATGTCCTGTCTTGTAGCTTTTCTTATGAAAAAGGAAGGTTTTACATCGTAAAGCTTCTCGGAAAACCCCACCACTTTTGCGATGTCCACATAGTCATCTCTACTTATGATGACGAAGGTATCCTTCTCAAGAGGTTCTGTCAGGCCCTCTAAAAGGCCTATCTTGTTTGTATCTATATATCTTATATATGTGTGTTTCATAAACCATCTCCTATCCTAAGACGTATTCTATCATAGCCATACGGACAAACACGCCGTTTTCTATCTGATTTGCTATCAAAGATTTCTCTCTGTAAAGCAAATCACCATCTATATCAATATCCCTGTTAACGGGACCAGGATGCATCAAAAACCCTTTAATTTTATTATAACGCTCTTTTGTTATCCCATACATCTCAAAATAGCTTTCAAGATTGTAAGACTCTTTATGTCTTTCTTTCTGAATCCTCAAAGCTATCACATGATGAGCCCATTTTAGGGCTTCGTCCAAGTCTGTAAAGACTCTGTCCATAAAAGGATAGTCTTTTGGTATGAAGCTTGGATATCCGCAGACCCCTACGTTTGCCCCTTCTAATTTAAATAAATAAGCCCCAGACCTGAACACTCTGCTGTGGTATATGTCTCCCACATACAATATGTTCTGGTCTTTTAGCGTGTTTGTTTTTTCTAAAAGCGTAAAAACATCCAGAAGCCCCTGAGAAGGGTGTTCGTGCGTGCCATCTCCAGCGTTTATAAGCCCTATATCAAGCTCTAAAAGCGCTTCATAATCAAACATGATATCTGATGTTCTAAAAATCACAAGATCTATACCGATTTTTTTAAAGGACAAAAACGTATCAAAAAGCGTTTCTCCTTTTACAGAGGATGAAAAGTTTCCCTGTATATAATAGGTATCGCATCCTAAGTTTCTTGATGCTTTTTCAAAAGATAGCCTCGTTCTTGTGGAAGGCTCTTCAAAAAAAAGAGCGCAGGATTTATTTAGGCTGGGATAAATCTTTTTTTCTTTAAAAAATTTAGCCCTTTCTAAAATGTTTTTGTAGTCATCTTTTATGTTTTGAGCTTCTATTATATATTTCATATATACATGTTTAGCCTCTTTCTACTTCATAAGGCCAGTTTAATATGCCACCTATTACGTTGTAAGCGTCAAAACCAAGCTGTCTTAAAGCGTATGTGGCAAAGGCGCTTCTGTTGCCACTTCTGCACATTACAAGGTATTTTTTGTTTTTGTCTAGCTCTTTGAATTTAAACCTCAAATCGTCCACAGGTATTAAAACGGCGTTTGGTACCCTTATCTGTCTGTACTCTTGAGGTGTTCTCACATCCAAAAGCACCGCATTTTCATCTGTTTCCAAAATCTTCTTAGCTTCTTCAGGCGTTATCTCGGGGATATTAAACATCTATTCCAAACCTCCAGTTTCATATAATAATATACCAAAAGCGAAAATAAATCAATCTGATGAATGAAATA
>CAYFGH010000012.1:0-19756 GCA_964342735.1 uncultured Aquificaceae bacterium | reverse complement strand
ATCATGTTTTTCAGGTTTTCTTCTTTTTGGCAGAGTAGACACAAGTTTTGGTGTTCTTCTTTTGCATAAAATACTTTACCGCAGTTTTCACATACTCTTTTGTCTGATTTTGAGATATACTCATATTCATCCTTGTATTTTGATGGCACAATGGCCTTTTTAAGAGTGAGGGGTTTTAAAGGGTGGCTCGTGGCGCAGGCGTATTCACACAGTCCGCAGGCTATACAAAGCCCGTGAGAAAACTTTAAACCGTCTTCTATCCTTATGGCTTTTTGAGGACATATAGAAGCGCAAGCCCCACACAGGTTGCACTCTTTTGAAACCTCTATATAGCCAAACTTACCTTCAAAAGGGATGGTATTAGAGCACAGGTTTTCAACGTGTTCTGGTTTGAAGTTTTGTTTTTCTTGGCTTTTAAAATGAGTATTTCTAAATAGAGGTTTATAATCATCCTTTGGAAAAGTGGGTATGTATTTCAGTCTAAATATCTTTGAGAGGTATATGGCTTTTGATATAAAATGTTTGATATCTTTTGAAAAGCTATAAACACAGCTTTCACACGGGGTTATATCTATGTAGAGTTGTTTGTCGGAGGATATGTTTAATATATCTTTTTCGCTTAAAACAAAAAGACAGGGTAAAATCACCTCAGCTTTGTTTGATTTTACACAGCCTACACAGATTTCTTCGTGATCTAACTCTTTTATAGAACCTGCATAATCTATGCTTATCTTTATAGCCTCGGTGGGACAGATAGAAGAGCATGCACCGCAGAGGGTGCACTTGGAGGCTTCTATGGAAGGAGTTTTTATATCTATAGCTTTTGTGGGGCATATGTTTTCACAGAGCCCACAGGCTTGTGCGGGCTTTAAGGTGTTTATGCATCTTTTATCATCAACATGTATGGGTGATTTTAGCTCTAAAAGCTCAAAAACGTTTACCATGGGTATGTATAGTATCCAAACTTTAGAATGTAAAACCTAAGCAAAAACCCGCCCATCAGCACCAGTAAAGAAGCAAGCACCACAAGAGATTTAGAGTGTTTTTTGATGGCGTATATTTCAAGAATAAACGGCACAACAAGTCCAAGGATTACAAAAAATCCCATAAACCCAACAGATGAGAACATCTTAGAGATTATGTATTTACCGGCAGCGCTTGATATGAAAAGGTAGTTAAAAAACGCTGTGATGATGATTATCTCCAGTGCAAGCAAGGCTATATCAAGCTTCTCGTTTTCGTGGGCGATGTGCTCTGGGCTTACTAGCATAAAATAGGCTGTGGCGGTAGAAAGAGCAGATACCATGAAAAGCACAGGCAAACCAGGATTTGACCAGAGGGATATAGCTGGTGCTGTGGATAATAAAAGTCCAGTGTAAACAGCTGTTAAAAGCCCCATAACACCACTTACATAGCCAAGTTTATCTACCAAAGATGGGTTTAAAGTTTTTAGCTTTTGAGAAAATGGAAAGTTTATAAAAGAGGATACTAAAGAAAGTCCCCAGATAGCACCGGTGATAGAGTATATCAATATGAAAGATGCGCCCCAGAATATCCAGCTGGTAGGATGCGTCCATACAAAAAACGCAAACCAGGGTTTAAGCATGTGTATTAGCAAGAATATACCACCAAAGTTTACAAGTCCTATACCAAGAAGCGTCGATAGACCAAAAAGTACCGGATGTTTTTCTTTTCTTATAAGATAAAAATAAGAAGACAGCGCTCCCATTGCACCACCGAGCCCGCCTAAGAAAAGATAGACCGCTATCATCCATCCCCAAGAGGTTTGATGTACAAAATGCTGATAGTTTCCAAAGTACATGGTAAGTCCGTCCATATTTACCTCCTTTTAAATAGTTTGTTTGTAAGGTGGTTCATCAAGATGATGAGATACAACACCAACGGGTGTTTCTTTAGAGGTCACATAAAATACTTTGGGTTCTGTGCCAAGCTGAGGGCTAAGAGGTATCGCTTTTCCTTCAAGCACAAGCCTTGATACGTAAGAATCCACGTTTAAATCTCCAAACATACGGCAGTTTGTAGGGCACGTTTCTACGCAAGCGGGCTCCAGACCCTCTTTTAACCTGTGATAACACCAGGTGCATTTGTCTATGTGAGGGGTAGTATGTCTTGCTTCTTCGCCGTAGAGCTTTTCACATTCATCCACATCATCAGATTCGTAAGGATATCTAGCCCCGTAAGGACATGCTATAACACAGGCCTCACATCCTATGCATCGTTCGTGATTTACAAGGACGATACCCTCTTCGGTCTTATAGGTAGCCCCAGTAGGACATGCATAATAACATGGGGTGTTTTGACACTGCATGCAAAGATGCGGGAAAAATATGCGTTTTGCTTCTGGAAACTCTCCTATCTCTATCTGTTCTACTTTGGTTCTCCATTTGTTAGACCAGTAGGGCGTTTGGTTTTCCTGAGCGCAGGCAGCCATACAGGCATTACACCCTACACAGGAGTTTAAATCCACCACAAAAACCCATCTTGGTATTACTTTTTCCATAAAAGCCTCCTAAACCTTCAAACCTTTGTAATCTTTACGGTAAACTCGTTTGCTCTATACCCACCTATTACCGGCTCTGGCCTGTAGGGTATCAAATCGTTTAAAGGTGTTCCTAAATCTTTTCCGTAGCTAAGCTTCGATGATTTTGCTCCAAAAGCCCCCGGGATAAATATCGTGTCTGGGCGTATTAACTTTGTAAGGTGAGCTTTGCCCTTTACTTTTAAATGTGGATACATGGCGTTGGTGATAAGAATCTCATCTCCTTCTTTTATGCCAAGAGATTTTGCTTTTTTCTCGTTTATCCATATACCGTAATAAACGCCTTCTCTCCATTTTCCTATGCTTACTAATATAGGATTGTCCACAGTAGCAGCACAGGTGTGGGATTGAAGGGGTACTTTGCCATGGGTTATGAAAAATTCGTTTTCTTCAAGTTTTACATCCTCTGGTGCTATATCTCCTTTCCATTTTGGTGGTATGTAAGCTACCAGCGGATCGTAGTTTGGTTTGTATCCAAACATGTTCTGTAGAGTGGCAAATATGTTTGAATAGATTTCCATGCGCCCGCTGGGTGTGGGGACTGGTTGATGCCAGGGGACCGAATATTTTGCCATCAACTCTTCTCTGTCCATTACGTTTATTATGCCTTTCTGGGATATCTCTTTATCAAGTTCTTCCACAGATTTCGTGATACCTTTGTACTCTTTTAGCTCTCCTGCTATCATCTTAAGTTGAAGCTCTCTTATAGCGGGTATGATAGTTCCATGTTTGTTCCATGATTCCTGGCATTTTTTATTTAGCTCCTCTTTGTCCCACTTCCAGTATTGGTATATCTGTGCCATAGTGTCTAACCATGGTACGTTCATGGCTTTTGAAAGCATGTACATGAAATCAAGAGCGTGCATTTCATCTCCATCTTTTGGCATCGCCGCTTCTCTGGTGCCGAAAGAATAATCGTGAGAGGTGTTTATGTCAAAAATTATGTCTTTTTTAAGAAGGTAAGGAATGTCTGGGAATATCACATCCGCATAAAGCATCGTGTCTGAGGGCATCGTGTCAAAGCCCACTACAAATGTGTTTGAAAGAAACTCCTTCCAGCGCTCTGATTCAACATCTCCTCTTACGAGGTTTAGCGCATATACAAATACAGCTTTTATCTTGTAAGGCTGGCCGTTCCACGTTACCTCGCCTTTGGTGGATTCGTAAAAGCCGTTATCTGTGATGAAGGGAAATACGGTTGCCTCTTTTCCTTTTGACAGTTGATTTTGCAAGTAAGCCCACTGCACCGAAGGATATCCATGTGTCCAGGCTTTTGGATTGAAGAAATATTTAAAAGCTACGTCTAAAACCCTCAGTATACCCGGTATATCAACATCGGGATAGCCTTTTACAGGTATTGTGATTTTGTTGCCATTTTTCTTTGTAAACTCAAAGAAGTCCTTTATGAGCATCTTGTAAGACCCGCCTGTGACCCATGTGCCCGGTTTGTCGTATCCGCTTGTTATGGCCTGGATGATGGCAAGCGTTTTCCTAAGCTGTATCGTGTTTTCATACCTGGAATCGTAAATACCCGGTTCTATGATGGCTGGTTTCATGCTGGCAAACTCTATGGCTACCCTTCTTATGGTGGATGCTGGTACATCTGTTATCTTTGAAGCCCACTCTGGCGTGTAGTCTTTTGTGTAATCTAAAAGATATTCAAAAACAGTTTTTACGCTTTTACCGTTGACATTTAAATTTTTTGTAAAAAGTGCCGGTTTTAGATTCTTACCATCCTTTGAAATCCTGTTTGTATTGTAAAAGCCAAATACCTTTTGCACAGAGTTTGATAGCTCATCGTATACATACCAGGCTTCTACTGCACCTTCGCCGTCAATATCTGATAAAAGCTGTAAATTTCCCTTTTCATCTTTGTAAGCCAGGAAGGGTGCGTTTGTAAAATATCTGAGGGTTTCCTCGTCGTAAAGGGGCTTACCGTCTTTCTGCTCTCTTAATATCACATGAAGCATCGCCAGTGCAAAAGCGCTGTCGGTACCAGGTCTTATTGGAATCCACTCATCTGCTTTGGCGGCAAGCTCCGACGCCCTTGGGTCTAAGACCACCACTTTTGCACCGTTTTTGATACCAGCGCCAAATCTGTGAGCTCTTCCGGTGGATATACCAGCTAAAGAGCCGTTGCTTCTTACTGCCAATATATACCTTGCCCTGTCGTAATCGCACACCACCTCATCGTGGGTGTTGTAGTTGCCAAACACCGTATGAAGTCCAAGGTGTTCAGAGCCGACGCAGTGCTGTATTGGAGAGCCAAAGAGCGTTGGAATCTGAGCAGCCACCACAAACGGTAAAAGGTATGTGCCATAAAAAGCACATCCTTGCCATCCTCCCATGAGCGCCATCTCGTATGGCTTTACATCTTTTAGCCTGTTCATCATATAGTTAAAGGCTTCTTCCCAGGTTGCTTCTTTGAATTTCCATTCACCCTTTTTTGAGCCTTCTATGCGTATTAATGGTTTTTTGATGCGGTCTTTGTCATAGACATAAGATATCCCGCTCTGTCCTCTAGCGCATGCAACACCTCTGTTGTAGGGGTGATGTATGTTGCCCTCAATTTTCATGAGCCTGTTGGGCTTACCCTCTATATAGGCGACCCTTACTTTTATTCCACAGGCGTTAGCACAGAAGTTGCATATGTTTGGTTTGTAGGAGTATTTGACGTTCTTGGTTTGTATGGCTTTAGCTTGCTGTGGAGTTAGTAGTTTTTTGCTAACTAATGTTGCAGTTCCAACGGCTGCTGCTCCTTTCAAAAATCCACGCCTAGTGAGATTCATAACTAGACCTCCGAGTAAATACTAACTAATACTAATATGATGACACCAGTCTGTATAAAAGTCAATATATTTGATATGAAATAACGACTTTATAAAATTTTTATAAATATTTTATCTTTTTAAAGGGAGGAAAGCTCTTTTTCTATTGCAGGGTGCACAAAACCCTTTAAAGGGGCTCTGTATCTTATCAAATCCCTTACTATGGTAGAGCTTATGTGGATATACTCCTGGCTTGGCATCATGAAAAGGGTTTCTATATTACCAAGCACGTAGTTACTCATGGATATCTGAAGCTCGTACTCGAAATCTGTAAAAAGCCTTACGCCCCTTATCACAAGCTTTATATTTTTTGATTTTGCATATTCCACCAGCGTTGTATTAAAAACTTCAACGTTTACATTTTTTAAGTTTTCGGCTTTTAATATCTTATCAAGCAAATATTTTCTGTAATCAGCATCAAACATGGGGTTTTTGTGTGGGTTTTTTGCTATGGCTATGAAAACCTCGTCAAAGATAAGAGAGGCTCTTTTTACAATATCTATATGCCCTAAGTGCGGTGGGTCAAAGGTGCCCGGATATATAACCTTTTTCAAGTGTCCAGAAGCTCCCTTATCAAGGTAGCAGGTCTTACCTCTTTAGGGCAGGCGTTGTTGCACTTGTTGCAAGAAAGGCAGTGAAGTATCAAGGTTTCTTTTGCTTCTAAAAGCCTGATACTGTGGTCTTTATCCCTTGGGTCTATGAAAAGCTTGTAAAGCTTTGCAAAAAACAGAGGTCCACCGTAATCTTTATCCTTTACCTCTGGGCAGAAGCTCTGACAGGCGTAGCAGAGTATGCAATCTGATGCTTCCTCTATCTTTCTGCTCAGTTCTTGCTCTATTTTTATGTTTTCAGATAAAGGGTTTATCCAGGTTTTGTAGGATTTTATTCGAGAGGACATGACAGATGTTGTATCCACCACCAGATCTTTTATAACCTCAGCGTTGCTTAGAGGCTCTAGCAAAACTGGGGTATCGTCTAGGGCGTAAGGAAGGGCCTGTTCTTTACATACAAGCTTTGGAAAGCCGTTTACATTCACAGCGCAGGTGCCACATATGCCGGCTCTACAAAACTGTCTGTAGGAAAGCGTAGGATCTATATATTCTTTTATATAGTTTAGGGCATCTAGCAAAGTCATGCCATCTTTATAAGGCACTTCAAAGGTTTCGAAAGAGTTTTGTCTTTTGATCTTTAATGTTAGCTTCATTTTTCTAAATACGTGTTTACGATGTATTCTCTTCTCATGACATTTGTCTGGATGAGTTCCCAGAGCACATCGAGCCTTTTAAACCAGTAGTTGTTTATGGGCTTCTTGGAAGCCAAGACTATGGCGTACTGGCCATGAAGCGCAAAAGAGTTGAAAATGGGTTTCATATAGTTATAAATATATGTCTCCATGCCGGCGGGGTTTATGTTCATCTGCTGGTTGTTGGGTGCGTTTAGTGTCAGCACCGGTGGTGGTCCCATGATCTGGACTATATCACCCGGGAAAAGCGGTGTGGCGTTGGCGTAGGTGTAGTTAAACCCTGCTTTTTTAAGAGCTATCTCCAGCCCTCTTGCGCTTACTCTGTTTAGCGTGTACTCGTAATCCCCATCTTCCACAGACCAGTCTATGCCCTTTCTTACTTTTATGTAAGGCCTGTCTTTGTTTGGGAATGTGAATATGGCTATACCGCTATCCTCTATCAAATCTTTTACAGATTCAAAAAATTCGTAAGGTTTTTCTAAGTTTCCTATTATGTTTTCTAAAATCACAATACCAAAAGTACCCCATCTTTGTTTCAGGCTTTTAATATAATCCTCATCCAGGGTTTTTGCCACATCTATTTGAATATCGTTTAAAGCTTTTCTTATCTTCTGTGCTTGACTTTCTGAGCGCTCAATCCCATACACCTCTAGGCCAAGTATCTCGTTTGCCACCGCCAGAAGTCTTCCGCTGTTAAATCCAATATCAAGCATCCTTTTGTTCTTGAGTTCAGGCTCTATATCCACCAGAGTTCTTAAAGTGGGGTAAGCGTATATGGTAAATATGTTTGATATGCCAAGCCTTTCTTTGTTATCAAGCTTATCAATATCTTCCACATCTTTTGTATCGTAAAAAGCTTTTAACTGATCTTTGTTCAGCATATCATCCAGCGTTTTCCTGGCTTTTCTTGGTAAAGAGAATATAGAACCGCAAACACTACACTCCCAGAGCCTATAACCCCAGGATTTTTCCACCTCTTCAAAATATATATCTTTTTCTTTGCAGATGGGACATTCGGTGGGTATATCCTTGTCTGGGTTTTCTATGTAGTGAACGAGCGTGTGAAATTTTGAAACCACCTCGTCAATATCTATATTATCAAAGCATGGGCTATAAAACTTTTGCTTTAGCTGGGCTTCCTGACATGGACCTGGGACTGCGTGCATGATGCATGGAGCGGAGCATGTGTTGCCAAGATACCTGGCGTATACGGGCTGTGCTGTGGTATAGCTCATCTTGGGAAAATGCTGTGCTTCTGGGGCTACACCACCAGATATTACAACACACGGTTTTTTAAGGGCAGCAGCGATATGAGGCACCACCGTATCGGCGGATATGACTCCGTCCACCTCTTGAATGAGGGCCACCAGATATTGGGGCTTTTCCATGTAAGGGGAGAGGTTTTCTACATCCATCATGTAAAGCTCTTTTGATATATCCACCGCTGGGGCTTCCCATTTTGGATGTGCTGTAACAAACACATAATCATTTTTCATTTTATCTATGATTTTTGCTACAAGATATGGTGGCAAGCTTCTGTGTATGGAGGATGCTACCATGTGAGCCATTATTATCTTTTTCCCTCTGTTTTCCTCCCTTATTTTTTCTATGATGGGTTTAATGTAATCTATCGCCTCTTGTTGAGGCACCACTACGGGGTCTTTGTCTTTTATATCAAACTGTCTTAGCTTGGCAGCCCAGAAGTCCACCAGGTTCATATAGTTGTAGAAGTAAGCCCCTACGTATTCATAGCAATCAGCATAATAATCTACCTCTTTGAACCTCGTATAGGGTACGGGAGTGTATATAAACTCATCTATGTATGGGTTTCCTTCAAGGAGGTTGTATCCTGGTCTTGTTTCCATGATGATGTAGCTTTGAGGATACTTTGTTTTAAGATGTTTTAGAATAGGTGTAAACATCAAAGAGTCACCCAAGGCGAACAGGTTTAGTATAAGTAGAGTTTTGCCGTTTAAATCCTCGCCGTAATACTCTTTTGGAAGCTCTTGGACTTTTGTCTGTTCGTAGTTATCTTTTGGAAGCTGTGCCATCAGGTCTCTTGCTATGACGTATCTGCTTTTTTCCATGAAGGTATGAAAATCAGCTCCACCGGCGTAAGGCTGTTTAAAAGTTTTTTTTACCCTTATTATCTCCATATCAACCCATCCTCTTTAGATATCTTATAAACTCTACGTTCATCAAAGATGATGCTACGTTGTATATAACAGGGGTTATACCTCTTCTTGTGATATCGTATAGTTTTTCCGGTGATATACCAAGGAGCACCCCAGGATCTGGCATAACAGCCCCTTCTATCACAAACTTTTCATCGTCATCTATCTTTAACTCTAAATCCGTTTGTCTTAAGATTTTAAGATCGTGCATCTCTTTTATGAGATTTGCCGCCACTTCAAAATCCTGATAAAAACTAACAGCCATCTGAGCTATCCTCTGAAGATGCTCCGTGTCTTCACCAAGCACGTTTATAAACTCAATCTCTTCGCACTCTGTGGACTCTTCTGGCATCTTGTCGTAAAATATAACTATGTTGTTTGTGGCTCTATCTCTTATAGCGCCAAAGGGGTAAAAATCAAGGACTTTTGGCTTGTGGTCTATCTTCCACTTGCCATCTCTATCAAGATAATGATTTTCATCACCACCAAGTACGGCAAAAGCGGCAAATACTCCCTCATGATGAGCAAATACAATAGGGTATAGCGCTGCCAGATAGACCATTTCGGACATGCCAACGGGAACTATAGTAAAATCCCTGCTGAAAGAGTAGTTTTTTGGCATGCATATCTCAAGTGGTTTGTCCTCCGCCTTGTTTATAACCTTTGGATAGTTATATATACCTAACATGTCAAATATTATAGCACAAAAGGTACTCTTGTTTTTCAAGCTTTTATAATGAATATTTATCAGTGTTATAATAATACAACCATGTTTAGAGAAAAATTTAGAAAATTTCACTTTATAGGTATTGGCGGTATTGGTATGAGCGGTATTGCAAGGATACTGCTCGATATGGGTTATGAGGTATCCGGGTCTGACGTGAGAGAAAACGATGTGATATCGGATTTAAGAGCAAAAGGGGCGGAAGTTTACATAGGGCACGATCCTAAAAACGTCATAGGTAAAGAGGTGGTGGTGTATTCTTCTGCCATATCCAACACAAACGAAGAGCTTCTTAAAGCGAAAGAGCTGGGGCTTCATGTGATATCAAGGGGTGATATGCTTGCAGACCTTTTCAGAATGAAAGAGGGTATAGCTATATCTGGGTCTCACGGTAAAACTACCACCACGTCAATGATATCTCATATATCTCATATGGCTGGTTTAGATCCTACGGTGCTTATAGGGGGTATATTGCAGACGTTTGGTTCTAACGCGGTGCTTGGAAAAAGCGAACTTCTCATATCGGAAGCCGATGAGTCCGATGGCTCTTTTTTAAAATTAAACTCGGTCATAAACGTAGTGACAAACATAGACAAAGAACACATAGGATATTACAAAGATTACGAAGAAATAAAAGAGGCTTTTGTGCAGTTTATAAACAACGTACCCTTTTACGGAGCCTCTGTTATAAATATAGACGATGAGGGTGTAAAATCTATTCTCTCTAAAATCCACAAAAAGGTTATTACATACGGCATAGAATCCGGGGATTTTCAGGCAAAGAATATAAAAGTATCACCGGATACCACAAGTTTTGATGTGTTTTATAAAGGTATAAAACTAAACACCATAGAACTTAAAATACCCGGTATTCACAACATCTACAACGCCCTTGGTGCTATAGCGGTATCAACGCTTATGGAAATAGAACAGCCTGTTATAAGAGAGGCTTTAAAATCTTTTAAAAACGCCAGAAGAAGGATAGAGTTTGTGGGAGAAAAAAACGGAAACCCCGTTTACGACGATTACGGGCATCATCCTACCGAGATAAAAAGCGTTTATGAGGCTTTGAAGTTAAAGTATAAGGACAAAAATATCGTAGTGGTTTTTCAACCCCACAGGTATTCGAGGACTTACTATCTTTTAGAGGAGTTTGTGGAGCTTTTTAAAAGTCTGGATAACGTATTTTTGATGGATATATATGGAGCTTCCGAGGAAAACTCTTTCAACATCTCCTCTCTTGATATAGTAAATAGAGTATCAAAAGAAAACTGTGTTTATGTACCCTCCAAAGAGGAGCTCTTTGAGAGGTTAAACTCTTTGAAAGATAGCGTGATAGTGTTTATGGGGGCTGGTTCTATAGGAAAATGGTCTCATGAGTTTGCAGGCTCGTAAGATATCTTTTGTAATCCTTACAAAAGACGAAGAGAAAAATATAAAAAGAGCCATAGAAAGCATAAAAGATATAGCAGACGAGATTATAGTAATAGACTCTGGTTCAAAAGACAACACCGTAGAAATAGCAAAATCCCTCGGTGCAAACGTAATATTTAACGAGTGGACAAACTATCCTTCTCAGGTAAACTTTGGTATATCAAAAGCCTCAAACGATATCGTATTTGTGCTGGACGCGGATGAGGAGCTAACGCCAGAACTAAGAGCCTCTTTAAAAGAGTTTCTAAGCTCCTCTTATGAAATTGGCATTATAAAAAGAAGAGCCTTTTACATGGGAGATTTTCTAAAACACATATGGCACGATGAGAAACTCATAAGGGTCTTTAAAAAAGATGTGTGTAAATATACTGGAGAGCTTCATGAAGTGGTGGTCTGTAGCTCCGATAAAAGGTATGAACTCTCTGGTTATCTAAATCACTATTCTTTTAAAAGCCTGAAAGACCAGTTTGAAAGAACGCTAAAATACGCCAAAATAAGCGCCGAAATCCTCTGCAAGCAAAACAAGCCTTTTCACCTTTACAATCTCATAATAAACCCCTTATGGATTTTTTTCAAGTTTTTCATACTAAAAGCCGGATACAAAGAAGGCGTAAAAGGTCTTATAATAGCCTTTTCTGGGATGTTTTACGTTTTTATGAAGTATGCTTTCTTGTACGAGTGCTATAAATCAAAAGAAAAAGAGCTCTGGAAGTGATTATTTTTGAAGTATGCTTTTTACTATACCAAATATAGACTTATCGTCTTTTTCTTGTTCTAATTTTCTTAGCTCCTCTATGAGTCTTTGTTGTTTTTTGGATAGCTGTTTTGGTATCTGGATTTTAATATGAAAAACAGCGTTACCATTTTTAAAACCAAGACCGGGCAACACCTTCTGAGAGCCGCACTCAGCTCCCGGCTGAATAAAAACGTCTAAATCTCTACCATCTATCCACTTGAACTTTATGTTTGCTCCTAAAACGGCATCGGGGTAGCTGATGGGAAGCTCTATGTGTATGTCGTTTCCAACTTTTTTATATATCTCATGCTCTTTTATAAACACCCTGAGATAAAGATCACCCGGTTCTTTATTGCCAGAGCCTGCATGTCCTTTACCTATCACCTTGAGTATATCCCCTTCATCGGTTTGAGGTGGTATCTGGACGATGATTTTTGATTTTTTTGCTATCCTTTTTCTTCCAAGGCAGGTGCTGCAGACGTTTTTTATGATGTAACCTCTTCCTCTACACACAGAGCAGGGTCTTGGAAATGAGAAGATACCGCTTACCCTTTTACCTGTACCTTCACAGGCTTCACAGGTTACTTTGTCAGGCTCTCCTATGTATCCTTTGGCGTTACAATCAGGACACGGAATCCACTTTTCGTACTCTATCTCTTTGGAAGCCCCCATGTAAGCTTCCTCTAGTGTAAGGAACAGCTTTAGTTTTATATCCTCTCCCTTCTTGGGTTTTTGCTCTTTTTCGCCGTTGAAGATGGAGTTTATAAACTCTTGAATGTATTCGGCGAAGTTTCTTATCTTGTTTTCATCTGGGTTTATAAGAAGACTATCGTACTCCTGTCTTTTTTCTTTGTCGCTTAATACTGTGTAAGCTTCGTTTATCTCTTTGAAAAACTCCTCGTAATCTTTGTTTACATCGGGATGATACTCTTTTGCCAGTCTTCTGTAAGCAATCTTTATCTCTTGCTCTGTGGCATCCCTTTTTACGCCTAATATGGCGTAGTAATCCTTAAGCTTTGCCATTGATCTTGCTTGTATTTTCTTGGTTTAGCAAATTTGTTTGGTGCTGGTCTTTTATCTCTTGTTCCACCGCTTTTTCTATAAACTTACCAAAACCAACACCGCCGGCTTCACTGATGACCTTTGCAATGTTCTGGAAAAACATGTCCTGATATGTATTCTCCTGAAAATCCTCCGAGGAGGCAAAGGTTTTGTAAGCCTCTTTTAAAATCTCTTCTAAAAAGAAAGCTTCAAACTGTTCTGAGGCTTTTTGAATCTTCTGTTTGTTGTTTAAATGTGAAAACTCGTTTGTAAAGTTTTCTGGTGGAAGCAAATAGTTTGGGTTTATGTAGTTTGGTTTAAAATCTGTCATAATTCCTCCTTTATTCTACCTCTACTTTTGCGTGTATTGCCCCCTGGGCTGCCATAGCCTGTATGATATTTATAATATCTGTAGGTGTGGCGCCTACGCTGTTTAGGGAGTTTACAAGCTCTCTCAGTGTAGGGGCTTTTACAAAGAATATGCTATACTTTTTGCCGTTTTTCTGAGTTTGATTTGCCTGCTGAGGATTGGCGGGAGCCTGTCTTACCTCCACAGAGATGTTACCAGACGCCACCGCCACCGGTGATATCCTTATATCTCCTCCCATCACTATGGTGCCGGTTCTGCTGTCTATGATGATTTTAGAAGGATTTTGCACATGTACTTTCAGATCCCCTATCATAGAAAGAAAGTCCACAGCGTTGTAAGGAGGGAGTTTTACCCTTACGGTATCGCTGTCTATAGCCACCGCTGTGCCGTATCCAAATTTGTTGTTTATAGCATCCTGTATGGCGTTGGCGGTGTTAAAGCTAGGATAGTTTAAATAGAGATCTATGTAGTGTTTTGGCATTGTAAAAGGAAGGCTTCTTTCTAAGGTGGCTCCGTCTGGTATGTATCCGCTGTTCAGGTTTTGGTTTGTAGCATTTCCACCAGCGGATGGCACTACCACCTGCCCCTGGGCTAAAGCATAGACTTTACCATCAGGTCCTTTTAAAGGCGTCATCAAAAGAACGCCACCCTGAAGGCTTTTGGCATCGCCTATAGATGAAACTGTGACGTTTAAGGGTGTACCCGCTTTTGCATAGGGAGGTACTTTGGCGGTTACCATCACCGCCGCTACGTTTTTTGTGGTCATCTGGTTTATCTGGGCTGGGGTGAAGTTTATTCCCATTCTGGATAAGACGTTTACTAAAGAGTCCACTGTAAATATTGTGGCTTTGCTATCGCCGGTGCCGTTTAGTCCGCTTACTATGCCGTATCCTATCAATACGTTACTCCTGTTTCCTTCAAAAGTTACTATATCTCTTATCCTTACTGCAAAAGACAGGTTTATCAATACTAAAAGCCACAAAAACCTTTTCATAAGCTTAAATTTATAAAATTAAATCTATAAGTCAATGAAAAAGGGGCGTAAAGCCCCTGCGTTTTATGGCTTTTAAAAGTATCTACCGGTACTCGGGTTTAATATGTCTGGGTAAGCTTTTTCCATGTCGTAATCAAACATCTGTTCTCTTATTCTGGCAAGGTCTGATTTGTTTGGCTGGAATGGGAAGCTTCTTAAGTTTGTGGGTGAGCTGTCTCCAAAGGGTCTGTTGCAGGCTACTTCCGTGGTTTTACCTCTACAGCCTGCGGTCATAAAAGGCTTGCCGCTGTAGAATAGCTCTTCAAAGAGTTCTTTTTTGATACCGAAGTCTATCACCTGTCCTTTTTCGTTGAACTTCATATCTTCGTATCTTCCGTATTCGTTGTCTATTATGTATCTTGCCATCTGCACCCTTCTGTATTGAGGGGCTGGGCAGGGCTTTTCGTTTTCCATCAAAGACCCTTCCTCAGGCCAGAAGGAGAACAGGTGAGTTCTGGCGCCAAGGTCTCTCACCTTCTGTATACGCTCTATCATCTCCTGTTCGGTCTCTCCCAATCCTACCACAAGGTGGCATCCAGCAAAACCATCTCCCATCACATCCGCTGACCACTCCAACACCTTCCAGAAGTAATCAAACTTGTGAGGGCTGTTGAGAGGCTTTCCTCTTATCTTCTCAAAAAGCTCTGGCGTAGCGCAGTCAAGAGCTACCGTTACAGTATCGGCCCCTAACCTTTTATAATCTTCTATATCCTGATGTCTTGTACCTGTGGCGTTTATAAGTAGCGATACAAATATCTTATCGCCCAGTTCATGTAGCACTTTTTCCAAAACGGTTTTTGTATCTCTTATGGAGCGAGGATGTGTGATCTGTGCTATGCAAAGTCTTTCCACGTGTCCTACCTGTTTGGCTCTTTCTAATATATCGTCAAGTTTCACAGTAGGCCATTCTACCCTTATGAAGTTTCTCTTTGAAAACTCCTCTTCTCTTGCTTTCTGGAGTCCGCAGTAAGCGCAGTTTGCATGACATCCAGATGGATACGTAAGGAGTGTATTTATACAGCTAAGTTTTGCGTTTCTATAGAATGTGCCCGGCACCAAACCAAGCGTCATGGCAGCAGCCATACTTATTTCAAGGTATTCTGGGCTTTCTCTCTGGGTGGTCAAGGTATCCAAAAGAACTTTGTTCATACGTTACCTCCTAGATAATCTAACAATATAATTATAATGTTATGGGCTTTTCATATATATAAGACTTTCTTATATTAAAAGCAAAATACACTAATCAAGGATGCTGTCCATCTCAAAGCAGATTTTTGTGTTGTACCTGTACTCATCTTTTTCGTAAGGAAAGTCTGTTCTGAAATGACAGCCCCTACTCTCTCTTCTTTTCAAAGCCCCCTCAAGCGTAGCGTAGGCTGACAGGCTTATGTCAAATATTATTTTGTTTCTCTTGTTTGGGGTTGCTGTTGCGCAGAGTTTCATAACTTCTTTTATCTTTTTTATGGCATAAGATAGCCCTTCTTCGTTTCTTTCAAGCCCTGCGTACTTCCACATGATATCTTTTATACTCTCTAAATATCCCTGACAGTCTATATCTTTTGTATTTTCTCTTTGGTTTCTGGCTTTTAAAAGCTTAAAACTTCTTTTTGATAAGGCTATAGAATATGCGGCTCTGTATCCAAATACAACCCCTTCCAGAAGGGAATTGGAAGCCAGTCTGTTGGCTCCGTGCACCCTTGTGCTGGCCACCTCTCCAATGGCATAAACTCCATCTACGGTGGTCTCTCCGTTTTCATCTGTTCTTATACCACCGATATAGTAATGTGCTGCCGGTGTTATAGGTACTAAATCTTTGTAAGGGTCTATGTGGTGTTCTATCAGGAAGTTGTATATGGTGGGAAACCTTGATTTTATATCCACTTTTAAGTTTCTCATATCAAGGTATACTCTGTTGCCGTTTAGCATCTGTCTGTATATAGCCCTTGCCACCACATCACGGGGTTCTAGTTCGTTTACAAAGCGCTCATTTTTTTGATTTATCAGTATAGCACCCTCTCCTCTTACTGCTTCTGAAATGAGCAGGTTTGTATTTTCAAACACAGTGGGATGAAACTGGATAAACTCTGGATTTTCTATCAAAAACCCCCTTCTTAAAGCTATGCCTATCACATCTGCCCTCGTTTTAAGGGGGTTTGACGTGTGAGCGTACATGGAAGCAGCCCCGCCGGTGGCCAGCACCAGAAACTTTGACCTCCAGAAAATACGTTCGCTGTTTTGCTCTATGATGCATCCTACAAGGGCGTTGTCCTCAGTGATTATTTCTAAGAGCTCGCCTTCTAATATGGTGATATCTAGGTCTTTGGCTTTTTTTAAAAGGGCTTCGTATATAGCTTTTCCGGTATAATCTTTTACCTTTAGTACCCTTTTGTAGGAGTGTCCTCCTTCTATGGTGGTATCAAAGCTTCCATCCTCTTTCTTATCAAAGTTAACCCCGTAAAGCTCTAAATCCACTATACGGTTTGGCCCCTCCTGAGCAAGCACCTCTATATTCTTTACATCTCCTAAATTCCTTCCAGCCCTCAGAGTATCCAGCACATGCCACGCGGTGGAATCTCCTTTAGAGACCACCGCAGCTATACCACCCTGAGAGTAATATGTATTTCCTATGCCTCTTGTTATGATGATGGGGTTTAGTTTTAGGTTTTTGAGAGTAATTGCACAAAAAAGACCCGCTATACCGCTTCCTATTACCAATATATCAGCTTCTTTGTTTGGTAAAAAATCGCTGTCAAACTCAATATAATACATATTTTGCCGTGAGTTCTTCTAAAAGGTTTGTAAGTTTTACAGGATCGTGCCTTACAAAGGATGCGTTTTCACTTATCAAATCCTCAGCGTACACATCTATATTCTCTTTGGATATTTTCGCCACATCCGGGACTACGGGTTCTTGACCTGTGGCTATATACTTTTTTAATATGTCGTTTGGGGGCATCTTTGTGTTTACTATGGCTATATCTATGTGTTCTATACCCGTAAACTTCCTGAACATGTTTATGTGGTCATACGCTGTGTAATCGTCGGTTTCTCCAGGCTGGGTCATGACGTTGCATATGAAAATCTTTTTGGCGGATGAATTTTTCACACTTTCTCTTATCTCTTTTATAAGAAGGTTTGGTATTATGCTGGTGTAAAGGCTTCCGGGTCCAAATATTATAAAATCGGCACTTTCTATGGCAGCTATCGCTTCTATGGGTACAAAGGGGTTTTCTGGTTCTATCCAGATATCCACGATGTGGGCTTTTTTCTGTTTGCCGTAGTTTGTGATATCCTCTTCGTTTTTTACTATGACCCCGTCGCTGAACTTTGCTACGAGGTTTACGCTGTCGGTGGTGGAGGGTATGATGCTCCCTTTTGTATCAAGTATCTTTGAGGTTAGTTTTATAGCTTCTATGAAGCTTCCGGTGATCTCTGTGAGGGCTGTAAGGAAAAGGTTTCCAAACGCGTGATTTTCTAAGCCCTCACCCCTTAATCTATGCTGGAACAGCTTTTTCATCACCTCTTCGTGTTCTGAAAGGGCTACTATACAGTTTCTTATATCCCCGGGTGCGGGTATGTTGTATATCTTTCTCAGCTGTCCCGTGCTTCCTCCGCTGTCTGCCACCGTGACTATGGCATAAAGGTTATCTATACATTTTCCCACAAGCCTCTTGAGTCCAGATAAAAGGCTCGATAATCCTGTGCCTCCTCCTATGGCCACTATGTTCATAAAATTACTCCTTAAAGTTTTGTAAGCTTTTAGTATAAGGATAATGGGCTATCCCTTTCTCTGTTATTATAGCACTTATATTTTGGGCTGGTGTGATATCAAAAGAATAATTTATCGCATCAGAATCATAAGGGGCTATAGGGTTATCTTTGCATCTTAACACCTCTTCTTTTTTTCTTTCTTCGATGGGTATGTCCTCAAAGGATTTTGCGTTAAAATCTATGGTGGAAGTGGGCGCCACCACGTAAAAGGGTATACCGTAAGTTTTACAGGCCAGAGATAGCATGAATGTGCCTATCTTGTTGGCGGTATCGCCGTTTGAAGCTATCCTGTCTGCTCCTACAAAGACAGCCTTTACGATACCCTTTGATATGATAAAAGGTGCCGATGAATCTACGATTATCTTATAAGGGACACCGGCTTTTAAAAGCTCAAAGGCTGTAAGCCTTGAACCCTGAAGGTAAGGTCTTGTCTCATCCACTATCACATACTCTATCTTGTTCTGTCTGTGAAGCTCTTTTATAACCCCAAGGGCTGTACCTATCCCGGCGGTGGCCAGAGCTCCGGTGTTGCAGTGTGTTAACACAACGGATCTTTCTTTTATGAGCGATGCTCCAAGCTCTGCCATCTTTTTATTTGTCTTTATATCCTCTTGTTCTATCTTTTTGGCTTCTTCAAAAAGGTCTTTTTTATCAAGGTATGCTTTTTTCATTCTCTCAAGGGCCCATACTAAGTTCACAGCGGTGGGTCTTGTGTGGTATAAGATGTTGTAAGAGTCTTCTATATTTAGCCCATCTTTTATTCCCATGGCAAACCCATAAGCTGCCACACAGCCTATAGCAGGAGCCCCTCTTACAAGCATCTCTTTTATGGCATAAGCCACATCGCTTATGTTTTTAGCTTCAAAATAAACCTCTTCAAAAGGAAGCTTTCGCTGGTCTAGTATAAAAAGCGTGTCTTTCTCATAGAAAAAGCTCTTTAACTCTGACATAGTTTTGCCCCTTCTTTATCCACTTTTAATACTTTAGAAGTGTTTTCAACGCTTTTAGAACGTAAAAACTGAGATATTCTATTTGTAATAAGACACTCGTTTTGTAATGTAAAAATCCCTATCGTGCTTCCAGAACCGCTTATAAAGACCCCAAGTGCACCGCTATCATAGGCTATCTTTTCTACATCATTATAATAGGGTATCAGGCTCTTTCTGTAAGGCTGATGAATTTTATCTTGTAATGCCTCTTTTAAAAGCTCAAAACGTTTTAATATGAGGGAGCTAAGGAGCAGGTTTGACCTCTGGATGTTGTAAACGGCATCTTTTATGTCTATCTTCTGAGGCAGTATCTTTCTTGCTTCTTCGGTGGAGATTTTAACATCTGGTATTATGGCTATTATTTTTAGCTCCTCTGGAAAATCTAATGTGTTGAAAATTGTTTTATCGTTGTCTTTCAGGCATACGTTGAATCCACCCACCAGCGCCGGGACTAAGTTGTCTGGATGGGGTTCAAACTCATAAGCTATTTTAAAAATATCATCGTAAGAGAGGTTTTTCTCGTGTAATACACTGAAAACCTTTATAGCACCTATTATGGCGCTGCTGCTGCTTCCAAGCCCTCTGGAGAATGGTATCTCGGTTTTTATGCTTATGTGGACCGGTTTTTCTTTTTCGTTAAAAGCCTCTAAACATCTTTTGTAAACTTTTAAAAACAGGTTTTCCTCAGGTTTTATATCTACGTTTAAGAATGTTATAGAAAATGTATCATGGCTTTTAATATGAAAAATATTATAAAGGTTTACCGCCAGCCCAAAGGTATCAAAGCCAGCGCCTAAGTTGCTCATTGAGGCGGGCACTCTAAGTTTAAACTCCATTTTTACATCTTAACATA